>JABSOQ010000004.1:32319-60981 GCA_013216195.1 Bdellovibrionales bacterium | reverse complement strand
GAAAATTTCGGAACTATCGATCTCGGCGTGAATGCACGACCGCTCCGACCTCTTGGTGTGGAGCGCTCGCCTCTCGACTATCTTGGCCTCGATCGGGGAGTTGGGGCCGATCTCGCCCGAGTCTGTCTTCCAGAGGTTGGTATTTCCGTTTTCCACGCTTTTTTCGAGATTCTTTTTTACCTCCTGACCCAGAACCAGAACCGCGTCAAAACACGCAAGTGTTTCAACAAAGCAGCGGAGGCGGCAAACTCGACTTGTTGTTCATCGTCGACAACTCAGACTCTATGCTCTACGACCACAGCAAGCAGGAGATCTTCTGGAAGCTTCAAGGGATCATGAATACCTTGCAAGGTGTAGATTATCATGTGGCCGTTATGACAAGTTCGGTGAACAGAACATCAGCTCCTTGGGAACTTCCTCAAGCCGGCTGGGAAGGCTCACTTGATTACATAGAGGGCACAAATGCTCGTTACCTGACGACAGGTACGCCGAACGTTGACATGCTTGTAAGACTGACTCTCGACAGAGAAGAGGTCATTCCCTGCCGTAGAGGTGAAATTCCTGAAGATCTCGTCGCGTGTGGCTCTAACAATGAGCAGCCGCTCAAGGCTCTGACCCAGTTCGTACAAAACCGTAACCGAGCCGACAACGCTGGCTTTTTGCGTGACGACGCGGAACTAGCCGTTGTGATTATCACCGATCAAGATGAAACCGGCGACAGAGAAGATGAAACTACTGAACCCGAAGAGGCAGCAGCTGTGCTACAAGCCGAGCTCGGTGGCAACAAAAAGGTTTCTGTTCATGGAATCGTAATTGAGCCAGGCGATAGAGACTGTAAGAGCGAGCAAAAATGGCAAGGCTGGTTGTTCCCTGAAGGAGCAGACTACGCAACTCGCATAGCTCGTATGGCTGAGATCACCGAGGGGTCAACCACTTCAATCTGTAACAATAACGAGGCTATGATCGAGGACCTCAGCGTCATTGGCGAAACGACTCGAGGTGGTGCACTTAAAACGGAATTCACCCTCGAACACCAACCTTGGCCTGCAAGTGTGAACGTACAAATGGTGCCTTCACAAAATATTAATTTTTCAGTCGATGGTAACAAGATTGTGTTCGATTCCGCTCCTGCAGACGGAAGCGAGATCACGATCACTTATCAGTACCAAGAATAGACCAGCACCAAAGTCTAACGAACGCTTAAGCGACTCTCTAAGAGTCGCTTTTGTGTTTGAATGCGAAACAATTGCACCGTAAAATTTTGAGTATTAATGCCACGTTGTTACTCACAGAAAGCGAGCCTCAACTATGATTGACCAGAAGTCTGATGACATTCACAAGAGACGAGTACCAAAAAAACTGCCAGAGAAAGTCGTAACTAAGATTGTTTCTCCCATGAATCGATTTCTCCAGAAAGATGCCTCATCTGGTATCCTTCTCATGGTGGCAACTGCTGTTGCAATGATTTGGGCGAACTCTCCTTTCTTTCACTCATACGATCATATGCTTCACATGAATGTGGGCTTCACGATTGGCGGATACGATGTGGTGAAGACTCTTCACCACTGGGTGAACGATGGCCTCATGGTGATCTTCTTTTTCGTTGTTGGCCTAGAAATCAAAAGAGAACTTATGGTAGGCGAACTCTCGACCCCGAAGAAAGCCGCCCTGCCGATGTTTGCAGCCCTTGGTGGAATGATTATTCCTGCAATCATTTACACGGCCTTCAACATCGGCGGCCCTGGTCAAAATGGTTGGGGGATCCCGATGGCAACTGACATTGCATTTGCTGTTGGTATCTTAACCTTGATGAGTAAACGCTGCCCGCTCGCTCTTAAGATCTTTCTGTTGGCACTCGCCATCGTTGATGACCTCGGAGCTGTTCTTGTAATTGCGCTCTTCTATACCGAAGAAATCGTGAGAAATGCACTGATCGCCGCCACACTTGGCATATTCGTAACACTGTTCTTGCAGTTCGCTGGAGTTCGAAAGGTCGGCATTTACTGGATCCTCGGCGCGATCGTTTGGTTCGCGGTTCTGAAAAGTGGTGTTCACGCAACTGTTGCTGGTGTGATCTTAGGTCTGATGACTCCTGTTGCTCCACTGTTTGACATCAAGAGAATCCCTGAGAAGTTTAAATCTCTTGTCGACTCAATCAGCGATGGAATCACCAACGCAGACAAGAGTTATAAAAAACTCGACCACCACACTCTTCACCACATGGAAGAGCTACAAGCAGTGGTTACCGAGAGCCGATCGCCTCTAGACAGACTGATTCATATGCTGCACCCCTGGGTTAGCTTTTTCATCATGCCTGTGTTTGCTTTGTTTAACGCTGGCGTGAGAATTCAAGACGGCTTTGACTTTGGAGCCTTTGTTAGTGAACCAATTGCAATTGGGGTGATATTGGGTCTTCTTATCGGTAAGCCAGTGGGTGTCGTGGCCTTTTCGTTCTTGGCCACAAAACTCAAACTTGCTGAACTACCTGCCGGTGTGGGCTGGATCCACATGCTGGCTGCTGGTTTTCTTGCCGGTATTGGCTTCACCATGGCTCTTTTTGTAGGCAACCTGGCGCTGAAGAACCCTGACCTCGAAATGTACTCGAAACTTGGTATTTTGGTTGCTTCAACTCTCGCTGCTCTCGCGGGTGTGGCTATGTTTTCAATGCTCAAGCCAGTCTCAGAGGCTTCTGAGCAGAAGCAAGCTGCTTAAATTACTAGCTTTTTTGATTTTTCAAATCCTACAGGATAGCTTTGACAGGCTATCCTGTTTTCGTTAAAACATCTGCTCGAATTATCCTGGGCGGCCGTAGCTCAACTGGATAGAGCATCGCCCTTCTAAGGCGAGGGTTGCAGGTTCGAGTCCTGCCGGCCGTGCCATTAAGTAAAGAAAAGCAATTCCACAGGAATTGCTTTTCTTTGTTTGAGCGCAGTTCAGCCGGACTCGAAGAGAGAGAGCGGCCGTTTAGTGAGTGCCAGCGGCTGCTTCCTAACGTCTTATTAGCATTTTTTGAGAGCTATTCATTCGAATCGTTAAGCTCTCGGGAACTCATTTTTTGTTTAAACAATATCCCAATAATTTTTTTTGAATCACAAGCGTGTAAAATCACCTAAAGTACAAGCTCTGTTAAACATGTCTTCAACTTGTTTTTTATGATTAGAATTCTTGGTATTCAAAAACGCGTTGGCGGCAGATGAGCATGAGTTCAACAGCCCATTGTGACAGGCCATAACGTAATTATCTGCAGCTTTATCATAACTTCTTTTTACCCCGGCAAACCCATTTGCATAGATTGAACCGAGTCGATGACAGTCTTCAAACTGGCCTTTTGTGCAACCTTTAATCAAAAGACTAGCATCAACAGCAATTTGAAATGGTCCATTTGCCAAATTCTCTCTTTTTTTGACATATCTATCTGGGACCAATGAGGACACCTTGTACCTTGAGTTATTAAAATATAACGAATCAACATTTATTAAAGTATCCTCAGAATTTCTACATTTTTTTAAGTCCCTCACAGTGTAGCTGCCGTCCCCCCATCTTGTTATGACATATTCACTGCGCTCCCCTGCAAATGAAACTACTTGATTATTAATAGCACCATCTATGAAGCTATTGCCATCATCACACTTGCTCTTATTTTTCATTTTCACTAACTTATGTCGGCTCTTTGCCCACGTAGAATCGTATGCCTTTTTGTCACCTGCATTCGCAGCGGATAAAAAGGACAATATCAAAATGAATTAGGCAGTGACATAGAGCATGATATCCAATGGTATCATAAGCCTCGGAAACAACACGTGGTTTTAAAGTTGTCTTCAAACAATTCTAGATTAAAACCGGGGGGCGAAACTACAAAACGAAAGTAAGCATGGCTGAGATACTGATATACAATATGGCGCGGCCGGCAGGACTCGATCCTATAACCCCTGTATTTGTAGAGGGAGCTTTATCCAGTCAAACTAAGGCCTACCATGATAATTCGAGGAGCGGCCCCAGAAGAAAGGTCAGACTTTGAGAGGCCCTGACATAAGTCAAGATTGTCAATAAGGGAGCTCACGTAAAAGCCTACCCAGTTCATGGTAGGTGTTTTTCATTCTGCTACTCAAGCTGCTCCATATACCTTGAAGCATCGTCTTGATCGAAGCTACCCAGTTTGTTTCGAATCAACCTGAAGATGTCCTCGCGGCTCTCAACTGGCACCTTGGCGGCTAGCATCTGAAAACCCTCGAGGCGATCGAAGTTGTCGAGCTGACTAATGATTATTTCAAAAGACGCAAAGTCCAGAGGCTCGACCACCCTAGGCGCAAGTATCGCCAAAATGTCATCTCGGTCGAGCCGATCTAGTGCCACCATCACCGAGGCCAACAATTCACCGCTGAGAGAGCTCGGCAATACACCTAAAATATCTTCGATAGCATCGTCGCGATCATGATTGGGCAATCTCATCAACAACTCCCCAAGGTTATCTAAGGCGCCCTCTGCAAGCACTGGTGCAATAGCAACTAACCCCTCTTCACGACCGTGATTGGGTAAACCATTCAATAGCTCTAAGGCTTGAGCTTTATTGATTTCATTTTCAGCATTCTCATTGGCAACAAAGTCTTCTAACAGATCAAGCTTGTCATGTTGTGGCGCTTGTTTATATGCGAGAAGAAACCGGGACATGGTCATAGTTATCTGGGCATCATTCACTGGGTTTCTGTCCTCATCGAGCACCAGGATCACTCGCTCAGGGGGCAAGTAAAGCTTCACAGCAGTTGTGCATAACCCCTTCATCATCACCTTTTGATTTTGACTGATAAGAGCGCAGCTACGACTAATCATCGGCGCCACAAGCTCAGCAAATTCACCATCAACACTCAAACTGTAACCATTGATGTAAGGCTCTAACAGGTGTACCGAACCCTCATCGGCAGCCATTTCAACCCGAATGGCGGCGGTGTCCTCAAACTCAGGTGTTGGAATGATCTCGATGTAATTCGCACTCTCCGGAATCACGAGAGTGTTGACCTCTGTACCTAGTGGTATCTCGATATCTCTATTGACCTGGGTCATTTCCTCTATCGGAAACATTCCGTCAACACTCAGGTTTGAGCCCGCGACCACGACGGTCTTTCCCCCGGAGGCAATCTGCTGGCCGGCCTCAGCGATCTGCTGCATCACCCGATCAAAAACTTCAGCATCGATCGGAGCCTTACACATCAGCTCTGCGTACTGCTTCATGGTGTCGTTAATTTCAATATCTACAGTGAGGCCCAGATTAAGTTGAGCCATAACGGTGAGCAACTGCTGCTCGGGGCAAAACTCCTGTTGCTGAGCATGAGCTCCAAAAGAAAGACTCAAAAATATCACCAGACTCGATGCCGCAAAAAACACGTGCTTCATGGCAACTCCTTCGCATTTGGTTGCAGTCGCCAATGTTACAAGATTCGTGCTCAGCGAAATCGATCAGAGGCGGCCCAAATTCATCCAAATACCTGAATTAAGGCCGAAAATGTCACCAGGGCCAATTCTTGCCCAAAACGGTCACTACTCTGAATAGCCCGTAGTGAGATCTAGCATTTCTTTGCTCACCTGTGACGTGGCAACGATAGAGTAGTGGGTTCCGTGAAATGGTCCCCAAGAGTAAACCGCATAAACTGCATAGCCTGAATCAGCTGTCAGCAAAGCTAAAATCGCATCTTCTACAGCATCAATACCGCGATAACTGTAAGAGTTTTGGTAAGGGTCGGCTGTGAAAAGCTCCTTTGCAAGATCTTCGGCTGTTGCGACGGGCCCACCATCAGAGTCGACCAGATTCATCTCATAACCCTCGATATAGGGGTCTTCGAATCGATCTGCAACATCGTCACCATCTGGTGCCTGGCTGAAACGATAAGCATCTGAATAGCGATCTGTTGCGTTCAAACCTGAAGCACGAAAGGCCTCTGCCAGACTCTTCAGCTTTGGGTCAGTTAGATCACTTGTACTGATGGCTTCTTTGGCCAAACCCTGAAGGCAAAACAAAACAGCAAATAAAATTGAAATTCTCGAAATCATCTCTCCCCCTGATTCGACTTTTGTTTCAATAACCTGCGCCCAGATATTGAGCGCATTCGATTACTGACAGTTTTCTACAATTGCCGCCATCTCAGGTAAAGTGTTGTACTGAGAATATGGCAAATCTCTTATAGCCGACTGAAGACATTGCAAGGCCCCTCTTCTGTAAGGGCCGCAAGCAGATGCAAGCGTCGCCATCTCACCATTGGTGTTGTATTGCGAGTAAGGCAGAGCCTCAGTGGTCACATCTAAGCACTCTTTGCCCTTAGCGTGCGCAGGTGCTGCTGATCTTATGATCGTTACCATCTCCATATTGGTATTGTACTGCGAGTAAGGCAGCACCTCGATCATTTTGGTCAACATCGCAGCCATGCCTCTCCTACCTTGGCGACAAGCTTATTTGAAATACTGACACGACTGCAGATGCCCCCATTTTTTCAAAAGTGGCAACTGAAGAGCCTCATGACCTTCGGTGACGAAAACCTAAACTTAAGTCGACTGCCCTTTTCTTAAACTCGGCGCAGCTTTGTGTCACAATGGTGTTTAAGACACATACCCTGATCACAACATGGAAGAACACCTTTGAGAAAAAAGCTGACCCTCACTGAAGGCTATATATTTTTTCTGCTGTGCACCCTTCAGGGCTCTTGCTTTTTGGCTCTAAAGTTTTCTGTAGAAGAGATTCCGCCGCTATTTCTTGCTGCTATTCAAGCTGGTCCTGCAGGAGTTCTCGTTTTGGGCTTTATTGCTTTGATTGAGAGCAAAAAAATTAACATTTCAGATTTAAAAAGAGCCCTCTTGATCTCAATTCTCAGGCGCTCGATACCACTCGCGTGCTTCTCTTACGCAGTGATACCTCTCACTTCGGGTTTGCTCTCGGTATTTGTGTCAACTGCTCCCATTTGGGCCTTCATCTGGGAGTTCTTCAGTACCAAGCGAGTTCCTGCGTCGAGACAAGTCTTTGGGCTTTTAGTTGGCTTCCTCTGTATCGGAATCATTGCCCTGCCTAACGCATCGAACGAAGCGACCATGCTGCCTGTGTTTATTGCTATTCTTGGTGCCGCATCTGCCGTGGCTGGCTCAATGCTGACTGCTGAGAACACTTCAAAGCCTTTTCAACTTTTAGGTCTTGAGCTTATCATCGGTGGGCTTATTTTGTGGGCGGCATCTTACCTGGCAGGCGAGACTATTCCAGCTTATTCAAGTCTCTCAAATAGAGCCGTGCTCGGTGTTTCGTTTCTTGTTATTTTCTACGGCTTCTTTGCTCAAATTGGCCACATCTGGATCATGACGATCGCAGGTGCCTCAGAGGGTATGCTGTTTATCTATGTCTCTCCTGTCATCGCACTTGCTCTTGGTTTTATCGCAGGCGATGAGCATTTTAGTGTGAGTGACATTATAGCATCACTAATGCTTCTGATTTCTGTATACATTGTGCGCTTTAACCCTACAGCGAAGCGGCGGCGCAAAGTTGATAAACAACGCAAGGTGCAGGCTGCAGGTTAAACTATTCAAAAGCCTACGGTGAAGAAGTGCGGTTAGGTTCTCAATTGAAACGACAAAACCATTTCACCAAACCTAAGTTAACTAAGCATTAAGAAAACCTGAACCTTAGTCGCCACTCGAATTCTTAAAATCTGAATACGTTTATGGCATAATATTGGAGTTCAAGGAGTCAAATATGGGGCTGGGTATTGTGGGCCTATCTGAATTCATACCTAAAAACAAAATGTCTGTAGAACAGCTCGCGACTCACTTTGGTTACGAACTTGAGCCGTACAAAGAGGCTTTGGGTATAAAAGAAAAGCGCATCGCCACTGAAGATGACGAACACCCTAGCGATATGGCCACTGCCGCTGGAAAAAAAGTTTTAGAAGCTTGCGGAGTTTCGGCAGACCAGATTGGGCGTGTGGTCTCAACAGGCAGCTCCAAAGACTTTCCTGGAAGTTGGACTGTGTCTCAAGAGGTGGCTAAAAACCTAGGGCTAGACAACGCTGTGGCCTACGATCTTAACGCTGGGTGTGTGGGTATGCTTCTCGGAATACACGACAGCATAAACCTGCCGTCTTCTCGCCCTTACACCCTACTGGTCTCTGCTGAAAGATGGCACGAAACACTTATGCCCATACCAGAATTGCCAGTGGGCACCACCTGCCATGCTGACGGTGCGGCAGCTTGCTTAATCGGTCCGCAAAAGCACATTGAAACTTCGGCCTTAGCTTTAAATTCACTGCCTCAGTACAACGGTTTTATTTATACGAAAGCTGGAGGCACTCGTTACCCAGCAGAAGAGCAAACCGAACGAGAGATGTTTGGCCGCAGAAAGAAATATGACATCGATATTAAAAAAGAATATGTCGACAACTACCTTGCGATCATTGAAAAGGTGCTAAAAGAAAACAATATCAAACCCAATCAAATCGATTTTTTGTCAATGAATCAGGCACGCGCGCCGATGAGAAAGAAAATCTCCGAGTTGTCTGGCATACCCTTCGAAAACTGCCCTGCCACTTACGAAAATCACGGTCATGTTGGTGCCGCCGATTTGGTCTTGAGCATGCTAAAGCACTTTCGGTCAGCCAGCCAAACCAGGTACGGGTTACTAGTGGCCAGTAATGTCAGCCTCTATGGGGCTCTTTTGTTAAAATTTTCACCCGATGCTCACGAGCATATTCATTTTTAAATACGGAGAAAAAAATGGATCTAGGAAGAATCATCAACTCAGTTCACCCACCACAGTTCGAAGAGAACTTAAGCAGCATGTTTGACGTCAAGCCTATGAGCGGCGCACTTGGAGCAGAGGTTGTTGGGGTAAACCTAAAAACTGTTAGCGAAGAGCAAGCCAAAGAGATTGAGCGGCTGCTTGTGAACCATATGGTTGTGGTCTTTCGCGATCAACATCTCGAAGCAAGTGACCTATCTCGCTTTGGCAAAATGCTTGGCGAGCCCGAGCCCCACCAATTCTGGGAGGGTTCTGAAGATTACCCAGAAGTTTTTGAATTGTACTCAGAGGGCAAAAAAGCAGTTCACTACGGAAGCAACTGGCATACAGACTTAACTTGCTCAGAGCAACCTCCTAAACTCTCTATCTTGTGCGGAGTTAAGATTCCTCCAACAGGTGGAGACACTTTGTTCTGTAACCTTCACCTAGCTTTTGAATCTTTGTCAGAAACTTATAAAAAAATGATTATTGATCTAAATGGCATTCACAAATCTGGTTTTCAAGTCGATACAAAAAGCGGCTTCAACGAAGAGGGTGCAGGAGACAAACTGAAAACACAAACCACTGTCACTCACCCATTGATCTGCCAGCATGAGGTCACCAAGAAAAACCTTCTACTAGCCAACCGCATTTTCACAAAGGGTATCGAGGGTCTTTCAAAACAAGAAAGCCAAGGCATTCTCGACTACCTGATTGCGCACAGTAATCGACCTGAATTTACCTGCCGAGTGAACTGGAAACCCGGCACGGTCACCATATGGGACAACCGGGCCACTGCTCACTACGCACTCGGCGATTTTTTGGGTCACGAGAGATTGATGAGAAGAATCACGATAAAAGGGAACAAACCGCAAAGAGGCAAACTGGGCTAAGGTCAGAAGGATGAACAACCGGTGCGAAGAAGACTCACCCTAACTGAAGGCTATGTATTCTTTTTGCTCTGCACTGTTTCTGGAGCCTCATTCTTAGCGCTCAAGTTTTCAGTGGAAGAGCTACCCCCTTTGTTTTTGTCGGCGATCCGCGCTGGCCTGGCAGGTATTCTAGTACTTGGCTTTATCACTCTCATCGAAAACAAAAAGATCCGACTGGCTGACCTAAAAAAGGCATTCTTTATCTCAATACTTAGGCGATCGATACCCTTTGCCTGCTTTTCTTATGCCGTGATTCCCCTCACATCTGGGCTGCTCTCGGTCTTTGTCTCCACCGCCCCGATCTGGGCTTTTGTATGGCAGTTCTTTCGCACCAAAAAGGCACCTGCCATTCGGCAGGTGTTTGGGCTGCTTGTTGGCATTTTGTGCATTGGCATCATCGCCCTGCCAAATGCTTCAAATGAAGCAACTGTTGTACCTGTGCTTGTGGCCTTACTCGGTGCTGCCTCTGCCGTTGCAGGCTCTATGCTGACTCACGAAGATGCTGGCAAACCTTTTCACCTTCTTGGCCTCGAGCTCATTATCGGAGGCTTGATTTTATGGGCTGCCTCTTACCTACATGGCGAGGTTGTGCCGGAGTATGGAGAGCTGACCAACAAAGCGCTGCTAGGGGTTTGCTTTTTAGTGATCTTTCATGGCTTCTTTGGGCAAATCGGCCAAATTTGGATCATGACCATTGCAGGCGCCTCTGAGGGCATGCTGTTCATTTATGTCTCACCTCTTATTGCCCTGGCTCTTGGCTTTCTCGCTGGCGGAGAACATTTCAGTACCAGCGATATTATTGCTTCACTCTTACTATTGGCCTCTGTCTACATAGTGAGATTTAATCCCAAATCTAGACGTAGAAAGAAGAAAGTGCTCAAAACTAAGCCAGCTGAGTAGTATAATTATGGAGTGGAACGTATGTTGATGAGCGCTTCAGAAGGGGACAGGGATGTACGATCACCAAAAGGTTTTTGAGGTCGAACACAAAGGCCATGTTGTCGGCTGGATCGTACTCGATTCACTTGCTCACAACCTTACTTTTGGTGGCTGTCGAATCATCCCAGATCTGACTTGCGATGAAGTCAGAGAATTAGCCAATACAATGACCAAAAAACTGATCGTTCACGGCCTCCCAACTGGTGGAGCAAAAGGCGGGGTTGTCGCAAATGCCGGCGGCCTCCCGCTTGATGAGATCTTATTTGCTTTCGGAGCTGGGCTAAGAGGAGTTCTCGACACTCATGTCGTCATAGGTAAAGACCTTGGAGCCACTGATCACAAAATTGATATGATCTACAAAGGCGTTGGTTCACATCAACTGACACCTGTACAAAAATCTTTTCCTGATATTGACGTTCCAACCTCTATAGCTGATCTAGATGGCTACATACCGAACATGACAGCTTTAGGAGTACTTTATTCTGCCCTGGCCGCGGCTAATAGAGATGATCTTGACGGAGTGCGAGTTTGCATACAGGGGGCTGGTGCGGTTGGCAAAGGGGCGGCTCTGAGGTTTATGGAGACTGGCGCCTCAATCGTTGCGATCAGTGATATCAATCAGGCCGTCGTTTCTGAAGGCAAAGGGTTCACAGCAGAAGATATTGAGGCCGGCCTAGAGGGTGGCAACATCGATGCTAGCCGTTTACAAAACAGTAAGGTGATTGGTCGAGATGAACTGTTTGCTGTTGATTGCGACCTTATGATTTTAGCTGCAGGTTCAAACACAGTTGACGAGAAACTCGCCGATGGTATTCAGGCCAGCCAACTTGTTGAGGGTTCAAACTTTGGCTTGACCCTGCCAGCTCGCGACGTCTTGGCGAGAAAAGGAACCCTCGTGGTGCCTGATATCGTTGCCAGTAGTTCGAGTGCAGCGATGGTATGCCGCCAACTTGGCGCCGGTAACCAAGCCAACTCAGATGAATTGTGGCGTGATATCCAACATGGCATTCATGAAAGCACAAGAGAATGCATAAGGCTTAGCCAGCAACACAAGTGCACAATTCGTGAAGCTTTTAATGATGCTTTCCTGCCGGAGCGCAGACAAAAAATCAGCTATAAAAATGGGGTTGACTGCAGTTTTGAGGCTGACTCTAAAAATTCTTGAATTGCCGACTCTAGCTTTGACTTGAACTCTTGGTAGTCAGCACTTTTTTCTCGCGTTTTCTCGTTCATATAGAGCTTTCGGTTGATCTCGACCATTATAGAGTGCTTGTGTTCTGATGGGTTACTGAAGCGCTTTACCACCTCGCCCCCCAAGTAAGGCCAGTTGATGCTAACACTGAAACCCTGGGCCTGAAGAGATTTAGAAAGCAGCTCTATCAACTCACGACTTGAGGTCTCGTCTTCTCGGTTACAAATTACAAAGTCTTTGCGAACCTCGCCTGTGTCATTGTGATAGTCTTTCGGCACAGACGGCATGCTATGTAGATCCATATGAAGAAAGCCACTATTAAGCGGCTCAATTTCTGCAGCAAGTTTTTGGTAGAAGGGCTTAAAGTAAGACTCGATAATTCTGCTATGACGCTCGAAGCTGTGCGGCTCACTAAGTAAAACATCTCCCTCTGTGGTCTTTTGCCAGTACAAGTTCAATCTTGAATGCTCAGGAATTTCAGGGTGACCTTTGACTGTTCTCACATCAAATTGCTTCTCATGTCTATTAAGATCGACCACGTATCTTGAAATCTCTGATTTTACGAGAGGAACCGAGTTTCTCTTTGCCAGGTCTGAGTAGAGCTCATCAACAAACCGATCCACATCGGTAAGCAAGGTAAGCTCATCTACATCTTTAAGCCAGCTGCACTCTTCAGGAATCGTTTCACCTGAATGAGGAACTGAAAAGACAACATTTTTCATTTTCTATGCTGCCGTCTTCAGACTTGCTTGCTTCTCGTAAAGGTTGCGGTCGCCCAAATCAAGCAACACCTCTTGAGATGGTCTAGCTTCTCGTTTGTACTGTTCAATAAAGAATCCCATGTTTCTTTTGATGGTATGATCGACGGCTGAGAATCCCCAGTTCAATGCCTCTTGCTGAGTCATGCCAGGCTCAAATTTGTTGTTAAAGATCAGAGCCGTACCTAGAGCTGCTCCACAATTGGCCACGACATCTGGTGCCAAGCCTCTACCTTGTGACAAGAAAAAGTCACGAGCATCTCGGCTCACAGGGTTGTTTGCCCCCTCAATGATGCTCTTTGCTTGAATCTTATCAGCGTTGTAAGCATTTATTTGATCTCCTCGTGCTGCCAAAACCAAAGCATCACATGGAGCATAGATTATTTTTTGTGTGTCACCATTGAAAACACCAACTGATTGATCAAGCTGAGCTCTATCGATGATTCCGTCAGTGCTTGCGTGTTTCACCAGTTCAGGGATATTGAACCCTTCCTTGCAATAGACAGAACCTAGACGGTCAGCAAGGGCTACAACTTTGTGCCCGTCGTAGAAAGCTTTTAGCGCGAAGGCCTGACCCACGTTACCAAAACCTTGAATGGCGATTTCGCAATTTTTGCTTAAGTCAAAATTCTGATGCACAACCTCAAAGGCAGCGTAGACACCCCGGCCGGTAACTGGTCCGTAATGCTTCCACAATTCGGGCCAGCTGTAAGGAAACCCATCAGGTACCTTCACCTCAAAACCTGCGGCTCTATGAAAACGGTCACGGTCGTCATAGGTGCAGCCAAGGTCGCAACCCATATAAACTCCACCGTGCAGTAGAGGAGCAGCCCCTTCACCAAAGTTATCGAGAATCTCGTTTCGCTCACGATCTGTCACTTTGGCCGGTAGACAGATCCCTGACTTTGAGCCTCCCATAACACCACCCGAGATGGCGTACTTAAAAGTCATACCCCTTGCCAGCCTGATCACATCCTCTTGAGAGAGACCCGGAGCAATTCGGGTGCCTCCAACGGCCTTGCCTTCGACGAGAGTGTGAGCCACAACGAAGCCTTTGGCAGAGTGACCACAGTCAATTTCAACGGTGAGTTTTGGTAAAGTCTGTAACAGGTTACGTAACACGGGAGACCTCTTTATTGTTCTTGCTATTCTTCGCGACCAAAAGCTGATGACCTAATGTCATCTACTTTGGTCAAGTTTCTTTTCGGAAGGATTTCACTGGGCCTTAATCAAGTTAGACTAAATTTATGCAAGACTTTGGCACTCTAGGCAAATCTGAGCACACGGTAGTCATTACAGGAACAAGTAGGGGCCTCGGCTTAGCTTGTACCAAAATGATGCTGGAAGAGCAGATCAGTGTCATAGGTATCAGTCGTAGCATGGTTCAAGATGAGTCGGTTCTTGATAACCCTAAATATAAACATATTGAACTCGATTTGCTCTCTCACAGCTACACAGAGGCTCTTTCAGAGGCTGTTGGTGACAGACCCATATCTGGATTAATCAATAACGCTGGAACTGGTGGTGACCGTAACAAGCTTGCTGAAGTCGATGCAAATGAAGTCTCTAAGCTCATCCAGATCCACACACTCTCGTCTATCAAAATGACACAAACTCTACTGCCCAATCTTTTAAAAACGAAAAATAGTCGGGTTTTAAATATTTCATCTCGCTTTGGGTCACTAGAGTATGAGCGCACACAAAAATTCAACTCAGCTCGTGTTTCTTACTCTTATCGAATCTCAAAAGCGGCTGTAAATATGCTCTCACTGTGTATGCATTCTGAATTTAAACACCAAAACTTAATAGTAACTGCAATTCACCCAGGTGAGATTTTCACAGCCAATGCCATGCCCGATGCTAGTCTCACAATAGAACAAGCTGGTGCATTACTAAAGTCCTGCTTTTTTGGTATTGAACCCAGACACGGTGGTCTTTTCTTGCGCTCAGATTTATCTGAAATGTCCTACTAAAACTTAGCCTTTTGGCTGCCATTTTACTGTGGATACAGCTTGTAGAATTGTTTAAAATAGAGAGCGAACACACACAAAGAAATTTTTCGCAAAGGTGGAACGTTATGGGAGAAAGATCAATTCGGTCGATTGCCGAAGAAAAAAATGAGGATGGCCTACTTCCTCAAACACACAGTGTATGGGGAGACCCTACAAAACCTGCATCAAATGTACAACAAGTCGCTCAAGACCCGAAAGTTTTTGCACAAGGCTTGCTAGATTACATTCGCACTCAATCTGATGCTGACATGAGCCCCTTTTATCAGATCTTTTTGGCTGGAAAGCTAAGTAATGAACAAGTGGCTCTTTGGTTAAAGCAGTTTTACTTTGACGTTAGAGGGTTCCCTACCCTAATGGCACAAATTGTTGCGAACTGCCCATATCATTACGATGTGAGACAGGTCTACGGCGTGAATGTTGCCGAAGAACTTGGTGAGTTCGACCCAATGAAAGAGCACCCAAGATTGCTCTACAAAATTGGCCACGTTTTTGGAATCACACAAGATGAGTTTGATCATGTAGAACCAATTCCTGAGCTTTTGGTTTATCATGAATATCGACATAACTTTGTGAAGCATTCAAGTTTCATCGAAGGTGTTGCTCATGGAGCATTGGCCAACGAAGGTACAATTGTGGCTCGTTACAAAAAGATCATTAAGGTTTTGAAAGAGCAATATGGTTGCTCCGATGAAGATCTTGAGTTCTTCTACATTCACTCTGGTGGCTATTCTGAAATAGATTACGGAGGAGACGTGGCTCATGAGCAAGAGGCCATAAACATTATCGAGAGATACTGCACGACTTATGACACTCAAGAAGCAGCAAGACTTGCCACTTGGAGATCAGTAGAATCTAGAAAAATGTATCAATGGGGTCTACTCAGACACGTCGTACTGAATCACAACGACAACTACCAAAAGCTTCTGAAAGAAATTGTTGGCTAATGGCGATTGACGGATATTCGTGATCAAAGAGGAGCAGCTTAGCCTGCTCCTTTTTTTATCTTTTGAAGAACTTGATCTAAAGGCGCAGAAGACTGCTTGTGCCTGATGCAGAGACTGTAGAGCCGATCAAAGAACTCTTTGGACTCACCCTGATTGCCATCCCTAAGATCACGCACCAAAGATGACTCCAAATGATCAGGCATCTTGTCGATCCACTGCTGCACCTGAGCAGGAAAGCTATCTTGCAGGCTCAAACCCTCGGCTTTACCCAACTCATAAACTAAGTTTATAAAATTCGATAACAACAGCTGGTCAAAGCTAGCTTGATCCGCCATTGCGCCCTTTATCCCCCAACCAAAAACAAAGCCGAACTTTATCCATTTGTCGGGCTCAAACCTCTCGCTCCGCCGCAAATCAATGCCATCTACGTCGATAGGGCTAAGATCTTCAGAGCGCTGGTGACTAGCATCTATTGTTATAAACGGACTACCAAATTTATGCTCAATTGCGCCTGGCCCAAGCCTCTCACTGACCAAGCCACAAAAAGCTGGCACGATTACAGAATCAGGCAGAACTTCGGCTACGCGCTCAACCGTGTCTAAGCCGTTCTGTAGTGGCAAAATCAATTTGCCCAGCATAGCATCAGTGCCACCCGCTAGTGAATCAGAAAGGTCGCCAAGCTTTGTGGTCAGTACCCAAAGATCAGGGGTTTGCAGGCTCGCGATATCACGAAAGACTACTTGTGAAAGTTCAACATCACCAGAGGTACTCTTTAAGCTTAGTGTTTGCTTTGCATACCGCTCTAAAGACGCAGACCTTACTGCGAACTGCACTTCATGACCCGCCTGCAGGAGCCTTGCCCCAAAGTAGCCCCCTACTCCACCGCAACCCACGACATTTATCTTCATGAAAGCCTTCCTCTATTTTAGAAGCAGCATGATGTTACGTGTGCGATAAGCTTCACCAAGATTTTCCCAGGGGACCCACGCAAAATAAAGACCACCTGTGTACATCAAAATCGGAGGCCCTAAAATCAGATTGAAAACGAACAAACTGCCAAAAAAGCTGCCAACCAAAATGATTCTGGCCCACTTGCTAAACAGCACTAACGGAAACACTGTCTCTATTATGATGGTCATGGCACCAAGAACCAAGGTGACTGTTGGCATCTGAGCAAGATCCAGGCCCCAATCTACCGGTGCCGGCCCATAGGGGGCATAGCCTGGCTCAGTGTTCGAAAAAGCAAAATAAGAAATCAATGTGTTTGAACTTACCCAATCCCAGCCTGAGCGCATCCACTTCACAACACCAGCACTAAAAATCATGATGACCGTCATCAACTGAATACAGCGTAACCCCCATAGATTGTAGCTTTCATCACCATAAGTTCTCTGACCCTTTCTTGAGGCCAGCAGGCTATCAACCGAAAACCTTTCACCAAGGCTTCTGCAGCAGGCAAGCACCAATAGGCCGATAGCGAAAAGCGCCACTCTTCGATCGACCCGACCAAAACTCTGGGTCAATGGAAGCAAATAAAAGCCCAAAACAACAGCCACCCACTTTGCGTACTTTGTAAAAAGACCGACTGCACAGAAAAATAAAGAGGCCTTCCAAAGCCAAGACAAAAACAGCAAAGCCTCGAAAGATAGGATCGGAATAGCCAAAAAGTCTAAGATCCAAACTGGAGCATACAGGTCTTCACGTGTGCCCGCCCAGCCAGCAAAATCATACCAAGAGAACGTGAAGACTGCGAACCAACCATAGTAGATTGCCCGAAACACATTGAGGTCAATTGAAGACTTCGGCTCAAAAAGATAGTTGTCAATGCTCTTCAACATAAGTCGATTCCGCGATGAGGTTTCTAGATAGCTGCTTTGGCTCTCTTCTAATCACCGATTGTAAGTCCCACTCGACAAAGTAAAGTCGCACCTGGCTAATTTCTGGCCCTTGATGGAACCCTCTTTGTTTGCGACGCTTGTATTTCTCAAGTAAATCTTCAGCTAATGTTGAATAGAGCTCTTTGGAGTACTTCTTCAAAGCTCTCTCAATATGTCTACCAGTAAAAGGCTGAATATAATTTGAGTCGTTCAAAATGATCTCTTCACCAGTCTTAGCAATAACTCCTGCCACTTGAACCCGCTTAGAAACAGTTGGGTGATAGATTTTTGAATACATTGAGTAATACAAAATTGGCCAAGAGCCGTGCCAATGTTTATTGTCGTCCAGAAGAAACACTAGTAGATGTGAGACCAGCAGTAAGATGACTCCAACCAGAATGGCGATTTTTCTGCGCGGATAATCTTTGTTCATCTAGCCGCCAGAACAATTGCTGGGATTTTAAGTGCAAGTTTCACAACGACCTCCGTGATGCTGATCAAAGGCACTAGAATCGTGATCTAGATTTGGCCGCTGTAACCGAAGAGAACATTCAAATTCTCATTGATGTAATCGCGACACTTCAGTCTTAAATCTTGATCCATTTCACTTTTAAAACCAAAAACCAAGCCCTGCCGGACCTTGAAGCTATTCTCAGTCTCTTTTTCACCGGCTCCGAAGCGATTTGAAATGTTGAGAGCGCCTGATCTCTCCATGTTTTTCATTTTATCAAATTGCGAGTGCTCACTTGAATCATGAATCTGATCCCATTTTTTATCGAGCCCCAAAAAGTCACACATCTTGGCAAACTCACCCGCAGTATTAATCTTCATATCTTCGTACCTGAAAAGCATAAAGTCCTTTGGCACCGACTTCTGCTCTAACCAAGTGTTCATAAACTGAACTATCTTTGGCAAACCATACATTTCACTGAAAACAAACTCTTCAAGTGAACCAGTGAAAATCGACTTTCTCTCAGTCAAATGGTAATAGAGCGAAATCGCTACGTCTCTCGGATCACGAACTAAGAACAGCACTTTTTTATCAGCAAAAATCTCTTTAGAATTTTTCATCTCTTGCGCCGAAAGAGTGATCTTACTGTAAGGCTCTGGGGCAGTTCCATTGTGCACGAATGCCATATGATCAACGGAGCCAAGCTCTTTTGAAAGATCAACTATGTCTTTGTTCGGGTCATATTCTACACCATAGGTTTCACAAAAGTAGTGAGTGAGCAAAAACCGTAGCCAACTTCGACCTGACTTGGGGTAAGAGACGATGTAGGTCTTGGCTTCAAGGTTAGCTAAGTGATCTTCATCATGAAGAACATCTTCAAGATTCATAGAGCAACTCCTTTGCTTACTTTTGTGCGCTAATGTAGCTGCGAATTCTCTCTTCTAGTGGGAGCAAAAATGAAAAATAGTCACCACCATCTTCATCTGGCTCGAATTTAGCTTCATCGACCACAATGGTTTGAAACTCTTGAGAGCCAAAGTCTTTTGAGAGGTCGAAATCTTTTGCAATCTCTAAAAGTCGAAAGTGCTCTTCGCCCTTTTCGTCGTTGAAATACGGAAAATAAAAACTCGTAGCAATGTGTTTCTCACCAAAAAAACCATGAATCATTTTAAACTGATCCACCAACCAGACTGGGCTATTCACAATATTGATTGCAGCGGAGGTCTTAGACATCGCTGCCAACAGAGTTTTCACACCAACTGAATTGATATGGCTCGCCTTTTCAAAAGAAATTGGGACGTATTCATGATCTCCCTGTAAGGGCTCAACAGCACCTAAAAATTCTTTTACAAAGGTCTCTTCTGGAATGGCTTCGGAAACCGCACCTTCAAAGTACATAATTCCATCTTCGGCTAAGTTAAACATTAATCAATCACTCACTTCTTTAGATTACCTAACAAGTATAAGTATTAACCTTTTAGCTGTCTAACAATTACCTCAAAATATGTAGTAGGAGAAACGTCTAGGACCCAATCAGAAGCTTCATCATCTTCTTTCCAACTGAAGTCAAATTTCACGTTGTCGTCTTGGTCGAGAGACACCTGCTCAATTTTAACTAACAGGTCTTTCTCTTCACCTAGCTCTTCTGAATAGATAGGCATTTTGAATGACTTGATCTCACATGCTTCAGAGAGCAGGGCAGAAATCATTGAAATCTGTGTCATGAACTGAACCGAAACATTCTCAAGAAGTATATTCGAAGCTCCGCAGTCTTGTAGCCACTTAATCCACTTCACAATACCTACCGAATTGAGGTACTGGTGTTGCGAGAAATCAATAGTGACCTCTTCAGCGCCCGTAAGCTCTGGGAACTCAACTGATTCATCTATGGACTCGGGCACTTTCACTTGCATGCGGATAGTATAGAATAATTTTTTCAAAAAATCACATCAATTCTGCAGCCCCAGACTCAAACTGAGAAGCAAACAAGACTTTTTCCTGGAATGGTACAAAATCTTAACGTTCGAAAATTGCAATTGGGACAAACAGGCTCATCAACTTGGTTACGTTACCTACCCGACCTAAGACCGTCCCATTCCTAGACAAAGCATTCTTAACGCCATCATAATGATATCTGTATAACTCTAACGTGACGAGCAACTGTGATAGTACTTCTCTCAATTTTAAGCGTGGTTCTTATAGTCGGCTTTTTGATATCGATCGCACTCAATCGAAGCTTTTGGCCATTCGATAACTTTCCAATGTACTCTTACCCTGTGCATAAAATACGGTACCCAATCTACAATGACGGTGGGCTATCTTTGTTTACACTGCTCGACACAACAACTGATCAACACAGAGACATCATAGCGGGCAAAACGATTTACTCCAAAGAGTTTAGACCGCTCGATCGACTAGAAATTATTTTGCTGCTCATGACTAACGGGCTGCTTAGCCGCATCGATTACGACGAAGAAAATCGGCACAAGCACCACTTTCGCTGGGCAGCTAGAGACTGGAGCACTGAAGACTCTGGAGAGGAGCTTGAGAAAGCCCTCAAAAAAGTGCTGACCTTCATTCAAAAGTACAACCCTGAGGTCAAGAAGATCGCAATTTACTTCTACCAGTGGAACGACATTTGGGCAGACGAAGTTGACCCTTGGAAGCCTGAAAAAAGTGAGATGATTCTGGAGGTAGGGTCATGATTGAAGCTTGGAACGAGTTCTGGTTCGCAGACGGATCCTTCTTGAATCTTGCAATTTCTCGAATCCTGATACTTTCGTATTTTCTCTTTATCAAAATGAATGACAGAGCCTTTCGACTTGAGCAGTGGCAAGCAGCTCGTGAACACTTTCAAGACTACTGGAGAAAGCCAGGCATTCTTCATTATCTAGGCATCCCCTACCTAAGTCGGGGCACTGAGGTCACGCTGATTTGGGTATGGAGACTCGCAATCTTCTCAGCCATAATTGGTCTACTTACCCCGGTAGCCTGCTTGATCGCCTTCGTTCTTGGCCTTTACCTTCTTGGCTTACGACATGGGCTTAAGCTTCATCACACCATTGTTCCTATCAACTTTATTCTGATTGCCCTTGCACTTGGACCATCGGGCCAGATGTACTCGGTAGACCATTACCTTGGCATTCAATACTTCCCCGAGGAGCATTTGGCCGCCATGGCCAATTGGAGCCTTCAGTTTATCAAGGTCACGATGGTGCTGATTGTTTTTGCCACAGGTGTAGCAAAATTTAGACGAGTGAGTCTGACTGAAGGTTTCTTGAAAAAGGGTAACCTCTCTACATTATTGAGGCTGCATGAGTTCGGCTACTTTTGGGTTCATCCGATCATACCCATGGGAAAGTGGATGCGAAGGTTTCCTATTCTTGAAGCCTCAGGCGCACTCGGCACCCTGATTGTTGAGCTGTTTTTCCCGTTGGCACTTTTCTATCCGATCACTCAGTTCTTTTTCGTTCCGTCATTTGTCTTTCTGATTTTCTCATTTCGAGTGTTTCAAGGGCCTCGCTTTGATTTTTTCAACTGTATCTTGATCGTCTCCTTCATGCCATGGGATTGGTTCATCAAATAGAGCGAATTCGGCTCTCAATTGACCGGTTGCTTAACACGATGGCAGCTCATAAAAAAGGCCAAGCTTAGCTTGGCCTTTTGTTATTGTGGCATACACTTTTGTTCGATTATCTCTTGATCGCCCCTTATTCGCAGCTCCGACATCTCCCTAGAGCCTGGGCTACTCAAACTCCACAAGCGCGATCGTGGTGTCATCGTCTGGCGGGCAACCCCTGGTCATTCTTTGAAACTCTGTAATGATCGAGACAAATGGGTCAGGGTGCTCATCTGGGTTCTTACTTACTTTCTTGCAGTAGCGTCTAGCCCTTCTGATGTCATACTGCTCGCCACCTGGAATTGGGGCCTCGTAGTACCCATCAGAAAAGAAGAGCAAACTGTCCCCTGGTGTGATTTCGTAATCCACCCTGGCAAAAGTGTAATCGTCTTTGTCGATCCCCAGAGGGCTACCAGGCTCTTGCAGCTCATCGACACCAACACCTTTTTGCAAAACCCAAACTGGAGGAGAACCTGAAAAGTATATTGATGCTTTTTTTGCTTTAGGGTTGTACTCGATGATCTGAATCGTCATAAGGTACTTTCCCTTACACAACTCATGAAAGGTCCCGTTAAACTCTTGCAGTAGGTTGTCGACTTTCTCAGTACCCTCAGCGACCTTTTTGATGAAGGTCTTGAAGACACCTGAAGCCATTGCCGTTACCATTGCCGGGCCAGGCCCGTGACCGGTCACATCTCCGTTCAAGAACAGAACTCTGCCATCAGGCAATTCTTCCAGCCACCACCAGTCACCACCTGAATAAGAGGCCGGCTGGTAGTGAACTTGAATCTTTGCACCCGGAACCTTGAATTCTCGCTCCTGAGGTAGAATCAGGTTCTGAACGGCCCCCGTAAGCTCAAGATCTTTTTCAAGACCGGCGGACCTGATCTCGAGCTCAGCCGCTTCTCTAAGCTTGAACAAAACCCCAATCTGCTGAGCGATCAACCATAGCAAGTCTTTTTCTTGTGAACCGTAGGCCTTCTTTTCAAAAGAGTTGTCTAGATAAATTGCTCCCCTTAGCTGACCGTTGACATAAATAGGTGTACCAATAATCGAGAGAAGATTGTTGGCAACAGCACTGAAAGCACCAAGCAAGGCGCCATCTTCTGTTCCGGTAACAATTAAGGCCTCTTTGGCCGTCTTTAAGTTTTTCAAAAAAGTCGTACTGTAGTTCTTGGCTTCGGTAATGTCTTCTCGCTTGTCACTTCTGCCTATAAAAAACTCGAACTCAGCCGTTTCTTCATCAAAAAAGAAAATCAAAGCCCGCTCAGACTGAAAGATCTCAATTGACCTATCTAGAACTGCTCGTGACACACCCTCAATATCGAAGGTGGCACTCACGGCGTCACCAATCTGAAGCAAAGCTTTGATTGCAGACTCACTGTTCTTGTCACTGCCCTTGTCTCGAGTCAGAACTGACTTAAAGCCTTCGTTGACCAACTGAGTGTTAATTTTCTTAGCGATCCACATCGCCTCGCATTGCTCGAGATTGAGCACGGCTTGACTGCGCAACGAAAACGATTCGTCTTTGTCTTCTTCTCTGAACATCAGACCCAGCTGATTGAGAACCAAAGCGGCCTCAACTGGGCGAGACTGTTTTACATACATATCATGCGAAGTCTGTAGAAGCTCTTTTGCTGTGTCTAAATCTCCCTCGTACTTAGCCTTGAGCCCCTTCACCTTGACCACATAGGCCATATCTGAATAATGGGCCTCTCGTTGCTCACAGGTTTTCAAGAAGCCCATGTATTTGGCTTTCTCTTCGTCCGAGTACGACTTCCACAACCCTTCGCTTGAGAAAATCGCCTCAAGCAAAGCCAAGTACGGAAAACTCAAGTAAGCCTTAAAGAAAGATGCGCCAGACTCGACCATTTCAACGGCTTCTCTAAAACAAGTCATGGCAGGAGCTAGCTCGCCCATGGTCAGGTGCACAAAGCCCTTGGTCTTCAGCGCTTGAAAGTAATCAAATTTGAGATTGTTCTCTTTAGATAGGTTAATCGTAAAATCTATGGCCTCTTCGTAGCTCTCAATGTCTCCTAGCAAAAACAAAGTCTCCGCAATCTTACAACTGCCACTGGCAGTCATTCCATTAGACCCAGTTCTCTCCCCTAACTGTTTGAGAGTGTAGGCATCAGTTAGTGCATCTCTTAGTCGGCCCAAGTTACGATTACTAAAAAAGCTAAAGATCACGGCATTACCGAGATCCCAAAGGTTTCCAATTGCGGTGAGGGCCTCTTGAGCACTGTCACTGTATTTCTTCGAGTCTTTGAATTGGCCGATCCAACTGTTGTAAGCCGCAAGTCTTACCAATGACCCAGCTACGACCTCGTCTGCCTTAGCTTTTCGCCCAACATCAATAGAATGGTGCGCGTACTCAAAAGCCCTTTTTGGCTGTGGCTGACTCAAGTTCATTAGGCTAAAAGACACGTACTGATAAGCCACTGCTAAATGCTCACTCACCCCAAGCCACTGAGAAACGCGAAGAGTCCTATAAGAAATATGCAGAAGTGGCTTAATGTCGATAATGACATTTACCATCCACAGTTTTTTCAAACAGTCTGCAACGACGCGAAGTTTTTTCTGCTTGGCCTCAGAAGGCTTGAAGATCTTTGAAAAAAACGGAAACAAGGCGATCAACAGACGATCCCACAGCTCACCGAATCGTGGTTTCTGAAAATAAACCGGCCATCCCAAACTCTTAAGACCTTGCGCCAAAAGCTCCTGAGCTTCTTTGTACTTACCTTCTCGCTGCAGACACTCAGCAATCTTTGAGTTGATCTCAACAGACTCGACAACGTTGTCTTTGTAAAGCTCTAGCACCCTGCCGAGCGCCTCTCTCGCTTTTTCATAATTGCCGAGCGAAACGAGAGCCTCTGCGCGGCCCAAAAACATTTCTCTTTGAACCTCTGGATCAGCCGCCTTAACTTCGTTGGCCTTGATTGCCTGATCAAAATAATCTAAAGACTCTTTATTCGCATGCCTATGAAAGGCCGAATTACCAGCCAAGATACAGTACTTCATGATCCGATCGTGATCATCGGCTCGAATGGCGTGCTCCGCAGCCTCAAACACCTTGTTTTGCTCAACTGGCCCTGACTCTTCGATATAGTCTAGATATCTCAGATGAAACTTTATACGATCATCTGCATCCATGAGCTTCTGGCAGGCTTCGTGGATTCTATCGTGAAAAAATGCGTAGTTCGAATTGCCTCTCGATTTCAAAATTTGCTGCTCAACAGCCTTATCGACGGTTCCAACAAGCTCAACGCCATCTACTGACGAGAGAGACACCAAATCATGAAAGCTAAAATCAAGCCCGATCAGTGCGGCCTTTGAGATCACTTCGACTTCACTGTCTTCTAAGATTTCAATCCGCTTTAGCACAAGATCGACAATTGATCCGCCAAGCGAGCTTAAGCGAGGATTGTCCTTTTCAAATACGAGCAGGCCTCCTGCTTTTTTTATAATCTCTTCTGCAAGCAGTGCCTTTAGAAACTCAGCAATAAATAGTGGGTTACCTTTAGTTCTATCAAAAGTGGTGTCGATCAAATCGGTGGCGACAGTCTCCATCTCGACACCCAAACTTTGGGCAATCACCTCTTGGGTCTCTTCATATTGAAGAGCTTCAATTTCTATACAACGATCAGGAAACTTCTCACGGTACTTTTGAAAGATCTGACCTAGCTTATCAGTTGAGGCCACCTCTTCAGAACGGTAACTTCCGACCAATAAAACATTGGTGCCCTCGGGTGGATCCATCGCAAGAGTCTCAACCAGGTCAATCACAAGACCGTCAGCCCACTGCAAGTCATCCAGTAGCAACACGAGAGGCGAGCTTGGGTGAGAGATAGTTTGCATAACCTTGACCACAAGAGAGATAAACCGCTGTTTATCTTTTTCGTGGCCGAGGTATTTCACCTCGCCGACCTCTTGATCTTTGAAGACCTCGGCAAAGCTTGGTGAATACTGGATCAACTCAGCCGCCAACCCTCCAACACTTTCTCGAATCTTGTTGAAAATTGGCTCTCTCAATTGTTGAGGCAGCTTCTTTAGACGCTTAAAAACATCTTCAAAAGCTTCGCCCAAACTGTAAGCCGGCAGGGCCTTTGAAAACTCGTAACTCTTACCGTAAGCAAACTGCGCACCTGTCGTGGCCACTCTTGCCTCAAGCTCCCGAATCAAAGAACTTTTACCAATACCGGCACGTCCACCAACAAAGACCGCTTGAAACCCCTCGCTCTTACTCGCGGTGTAGGCGTCGACCAGAGTCTTCAGTTCTTGCTGACGACCAACAAAGGTCTTACCAATCTTGACCATCGACTTTGAGGCAGAATCGAGCTCGTAATCCGGGTTCAAATCTCCAGCTTCAATTTTCTTTTGAGCAAACCTAAGATCTTTCAGAAGGCTTGAAGCCATTTGGTAGCGATCATCGGGGTTCTTCTCTAAAAGCTTTTCAATCATTCTCGCTACAATTGGTGGGCAATCATCACGGTAGCTCTTGATGTCAGTTGGCTTCTCTTCGAGGATTGCCTGCACACCTTTTCTTGCCACGATAGGCTTCTTACCGGTCAATAGCTTGTAAAAGATCACACCTAAAGAGTACAAATCAGATCTCTCATCCACAGGCTTTTTCATAAGGCCGAGCTGTTCAGGGGCCGCATACTCCAAAGTACCAGCAAAGCCTGACTTGGTCTGACTCTCTTCAATGTCGAGTGCAAACCCCAAGTCAATAATCTTAACTTTGTAGTCACCCTGATCGCCCAAGATCATGATGTTTTGGTCTTTAAGGTCTCGGTGAAGATAACCGACCTGGTGCATATGATCGATACCCTCAACAATCTGAATGGTCAGATTGAAGAAGTCTTCAAAACCCATTACGCCCTCTTCGACCAAATCTTCTAGTGTCTTACCTTTTAAAAATTCGAGAAGCATGTAGTTGTGACTGTCATGAATACCGTACTCAAAAACCTTCACAATATAATCACTATTGAAAACTGAAAGAGCCTTTGCCTCTCTAACAAATTCGATGTTACTCATAGAATTCGGATCAGTTGACTTGCAGACCTTTAAACAAAGGGGCCCGTTTCCGGTGCCAGGGTTAACCTTGTAGACATCTGAGAGCTCTGTCTCATGAATCTTAGATTCAACCTCAATCGTCTGATACTTCGTCGACTCGAAAGCTTCCATATTACACTCACTCAAAAGGTAGTTAGACCCTTTTAGTATAACCTGGAGCAAAACTTATTATGTACAAAGAACTGATTTTACAAGGGAGAACAGGGACAAAGCCTCGGAAGAGGCCAGTAGGCAAATGTTTCCCAGACTAAAGAGAGAAGCCTTCAGTCTGGGAGCCGAAAATCAAGATTAAAGAACCTGCAACAAGATCGCAACCTGGCAACCGAAACCTACCAAGAAAGCCAAAGTTCTAACAGCTGGAACCTTCGCCATGTACACGACAAAGTGTAGTACGCGTGCGTAAAAGAAAACCATTGCAGCAGTAGCAGTTACATCGTTATTAGCCTGAGCTACATGCGCGATAAGAATCGCGATGGCAAAAACTGGCAAATTCGCTGATGCGTTAGCGTGAGCCTTCATGGCTCTTTCAGCCCAGCCGTGAAGTGGTGTTGGATCATCTGGATACCCGATTGTTGGCATAATGCCTCTCACGATAAATGAATCGAGAATGTTTGGAACCCAGGCAACTGCTGTAAATAGAGTTACAAAAGCAAGATAGGTCAATTCCGTTGTCATGTTGACTCCTCTAAAGTTGTGAAATTGCAACGTAGTTAGTTATATTACACTATGGAGATGATGAGTAAGGCAACGTGACCTTAGGCCTTGGTCTAGAGCTTCTGGACTGGGGCTGGTAAAACAGAAAACGGGCTCAAACTTTAAGCTTTAAAGTTGTCTTTCTTTCGGCGCAGCTTTTCAAAAATTTCAACATCTGTGGCATCTTTCGCGTCTAACCGAGTTCGAATCTCATCAGAAAAGCATCTCAAAAAAGGGTTCGCCTTCTTCTCTTCGCCGACGAGAGACGGCACCGTAGGAATCCCTTGATCTTGCAACTCTTCGGCCTGAGCCAAACGAGCGTGCAGCTCTGGGTTGTCAGGCTCTACAGTCATCGCGAAGGCCGCATTGTCTATAGTGTATTCGTGAGCACAGTAAATTTGAGTGTCATCTGGTAAGCCGGCGATTCGCTGCAATGAGTTGTACATCGTTTCGTAAGAGCCTTCGAAAATTTTGCCACAGCCAAGACTAAACAAGACATCTCCGCAAAAAACCACTTTGTTTTCTTTGCTGTAGTAAGCGCAGTGAGAAATCGTGTGCCCTGGAAGCACCATTAACTCAAACTTAGTGTTGCCGAGCTCAAACACTTCGCCTTCATCTAGTTCAATACTGATATTCGGGAAGCGGTTTTCAGGATCTTTTGGTCCAACGACTTTTACATCCGGAAAAGTCTTCAGCAATGGTGGGTTTCCATCAACATGATCGTAGTGATGATGCGTGTGAAAAATGTAGTCTAGCTTCACATCATTCTCTTGCAAAACCCGCATGGTGGGCAGTGCCACAGAGGGATCGACCACTGCTGACTTGCCCGTGTCTTCATCGACCAGGAGGTAATTGTAGTTATCATCTAGAACCAAAAACTGAATAACTTTGAGAGCCAAAACACACTTCCCATTGTAGAAGCTTAATACAAATTAAGTTCGCCAACGCAATGTGAAAGAAAACAAACGAAGGCTTCTCAATACAATAATGAATTTCATAGCCTTTGCCCACCTGATATTTTCACTCCAGTCTATTGATGAGTTCGACCTAGACCTTTAGATTTTTAGTTACAACACCCATCCAGATCATTGTAATCTCAGGGGAAGGATCGAGCGAAATATGAAAATAGCCTACATTGGAAAACAAAGCGAAATGATCAAGACACTTGGCCGAGGGTTTATTTGTGAGCCCATCGACAAGGTTGAAAACGACAAATTGGAAGACTACAAAGTCATTCTCTTTAATCCTGATGGTTTCAACGAGTACCCTAAGATCGACATCCCTGACTCGAGCCGCCTATTTAATCTTTATGAAATCGACAATATGACTTTAAGCGTGTACTCCGACCTCTCTAGCAATGAAAAGCTACAGAACTTCATAGTCGAATACCCAGGCATGAGTCACAGCTTCTTGTCTAAGACAATGG
>JABSOQ010000004.1:0-32309 GCA_013216195.1 Bdellovibrionales bacterium | reverse complement strand
ATGGAAGCCATGTTGCTCGACATGCCAATGACTCCCATAGCCCTAGGGCTCGAAGACTCAAAGCTAACAAAGTTTGAGATGAGTAACCTCAGCCAGAAGCAAGAATGCCTAACCACTTTCGATAAAGACCTCAAAGACAAGATCAAGACTGTCAGGCGCGACTTCTTCCGCATTATGATGACCATTCTTGATGAGTTTTTGCTGAATAGCTACATTCATGGCTACGGCATCGCTCCAGAGGAGCTTGTCGGCGACAACCCTGGTAAAGTCGATGTCTTATGGGGAGTTGATAACGTTAGCCTGGTTGTAAAAATCATTGACTGGAGCGGGGTGTTCGATCCCATCAGCTTCATCGACCGGCAGAAGACATCGAAAACCGCAGAAGAGATCTTAGAAAGACCAACTGCCGGACTCGGCGTTTTAACAGCTGTTAACTTTATTGATCACATAGAGTTTCATCTAGCCCCTGGCCACAGAACTGAAGTCAGGCTGTTCATGAATCTGAATAAGGGTCATTTTGGCAGAAGCCGAAGCGACAAACGAGCTTCAATGGTCATTTTTAATCGCACTCAAAATGAGCTCGAAACCGAATCTTTATAATTTTGTACTAGACAAGCCCAACGCACTTTCACACAATAATTATGTTGAATCTCAGGCTGAGATTTTAAGCAAAGACTTAGGTCTAGCCTTCTCACTATGAGAAGTTTCAATAAATTAGCAAAAAATGCTTATTAATTGAACACTTTTGCCCGTTAAGGATTATGGGGTTTCAGGATGAAGTTACTCAAAGAAGAGTTACAAAGGGATCAAACTCTTGAAGTCGATCAAGAGACGCTCAACCGAATCGGTGCCGACTATATCTTTAGCCGCCCTTCTGCAGGTGAGCCTGAATTCCGTCAACTTTTCGAAGAACTTCACCAAGAGAAAATAGGCCACACCTGGAAGAAGTACCCTCTTCTCGACATCGGAAACCTTGCCAATGTCATCAGTGAAGAGAACAAGAAAAGGCCAACTCAGTTTTTCTTTTTCTACGCCCAAAAGGGTAATCAGGCCTCTCTAATGGGAGCTGCCACTATCGCGGAGTCGATTTGCAACAGCTTTCAGTACAAGGGCTTTCCCGTTCTTAGCCGCTGCTACATAAGAAGGGCTTACCGCAACAATCGCCTGTACACACCTATGCTGGTGATGCGAATTGAGTACTGTGAGCAAATGTACGGTGATGAGCTGAAGGCCATTCACCTAGGCACCTCAAATATTCGAGTGCTCAAGTCAGCCCTATCTAATGCATTTCAAAACTTCAAATTAGTGGGCAACGAGGTTCTTGATTGCGGCAAATACAGAGAGATCATTTTTGACTTTTTGCGATTCTCACCAAGCTATCAAGAATCTTGCATGACTCGCCTTCCCGAAATTGACCCTCTTCTTGGAGACTATTTCAAAAAAGTGCTCAACAATAGTCTGTCTTCTGCTGAGGCCATGGCTTTCAAAGAGAAGCTTAAAATTCACAGTGATCAGCCTATTGCGGCAGAACTCTCATGCCTACTCGACAAAATTGGAATCACCCAAATTGATGAAAGTTTAATCGAGCAAGACCTTAAAGACATCATCTTTGCTCACCGTGAAGACTAAATATTAGTTGGAACCAGATTTACCACCAACGGGAGGCACGGGCTTCAGCTCAGAGATGCCCTCATAAACTCCCTCAACATGCCCGAGCGGCTCGGTGTCTTCGATCGCAAGTGGCCAAAAGTTATGAACGGCAACTGTACCCAGCGCTGCATCTCCACCAACTCGAGCGGGTTGATCGACCGTGATAGCTGACTTCATTAACTCAACTAAGAAGTCACCCTCCACTTGATCAGGGAAGGATACCCTTTCGATAATTTTAGCCGATGCCACCACTTCTTTTGCCCTAGCTGGAAAATTCACATTTCTCAATATCGTCGTATGCACAGAGTATTTGCCTCCCTCAATCTGAGGTATCGCAACATTCTCAAGCACTGAGCCCTCTACAGTACCAGACCTGTTTTGCCCTTGTGTAGTCTCAAGAATCGAAAGCTCTTCAGTGATTCTCATCCTCTCTCTGAATAGAATCTAGAAAGCTATGGAAGTGAACCTCAGCAACCCAAAGCTCCTCTAGAGTACTCGGCATAGTGACATTTGTTACTTTAACATTGCCTCTGAACTTCAGTCTTCTCGCCTTATTGGGCATGACCGAGTTTTCAATACTCAAAGGCTGTGATTCACTCCAGTGAATGCCTCGAACTGACAAAGGCATTGCCACACCCTTTATTTTTTGAGTCTCCCGAAAAAAGAGATCACCTGTCACCAATTTTGCGAGAGAGCGATCGCGTACTTCTGCAGCCTTAACATAAAGATCTCCAACGATCGTGCTCGGTATGTGATCAGTCTCTAATGACTCAATAGTGTAATCACCAAAAACCACTTTGTGCTCAGGTCTCACTTGCTGAGCCGACGAATCTGAATCAACAATGGCCACTTCGCTCGGCTCGACTTCAAATAGTCTTGAGAGATCAGATTTTACATCTCGAAGGCCAAGCACTTCTCCGAGGATTGGGTTCTGGTGATAATCAAGATTTTGCCCAGAAAACTCAACCTTCATTTCACGCATGCCATCTTCGTCGACAGACCTGCGGTAGCCAAAACCCAATTTGATAGGTTCGAAAACTTCATACAGAAAACTAAGCTCAGACAAAGTGAGCTCCTCTTTGGCCAGGGTTCGCTGATATACGACTACCAGCGCCTGTGCGTCTACGGCCATTTCGACAAGGTAATGATCTTTAGGAAACACTGCCGCTAGCTCTTGCCGCAAGACAGATGAAGCTGCGAGCTCGAGATCAAGCTGCTGATGTTCTGCAAAGCCTCTGATCTCGACTAGCTCATCATCACGGTAAAACAAAGCGACGCGAGGTTTCACCTGCTCGCCCTCTCTCGTCACAAATACGCGGATGCTCCCAGGCGAATATTCTTGCTCGTGACCGTCAACAAAACCAGACAAAAACTTCTTAGCGTAGAGCAATTCATAGCTGCCCCATTCTAGCTGGGATGTCTCTCCCCAGTCTTTGCCATCAGAGGCGAGAGCTAAAGCCTCAAGCTGGTCAGCTCTCTCAGCATTAAATGTGAGCCACTGTCCCTCTAGAGCCTCACCGAGACTCGACTGTGAAAGCACAGCGGATCCTTCACAAAGGCTCTAGCAGGCTCTGAGGCCTGGGATACAGAGCTCCAAGACAAGCCAAAATACAGCCATATAACGATAGCTAAGGACCGAGAAAGGGCACTCATGGGTTTTCATACTCCAAGTCATTTTGCCCAGATAGAGCTGAGGCTTTTACAGGGCAATTCCACAGTTAATGCCCTATACAAATTGCAGGTTTCGTTCCTGAGCGGAGTCAGGACTACAAGACGAGTATGGGTCAAGCAAAAACAAAAAAAGAGCCTCTCGGGCTCTCTTTGATTCAAATTCTGACTATCATTTTCAAGCCCGGCTGTGACACGTTTATCACAGCTGAGGCTCAAGACTAAACCTCACTCAGTTTTCTTTTTCTCTTCTTTCTTCTCTTCTGTTTTAGCCATGGCTTTATCTTTTTCACCATCTTTGTTCTCTGTCATTTCTGCTTTCATTTCTTTTTTGTGCTTTTTGCCATCTTCGTGGTAATCGGCAAATGCCTGAACTGCTGACGCCATTGCAAACGTAATAATCATGCCCATTAGAATTCGCATTGGAACCCCCATTTGTTAGATAGAGTGTTTAAGTGAAGCCAATCCCCAGCTCAGCTGAATGCAAGCAAATTGCCAGCATTTTGTGAGCCCAGCTGCCAACAGATCAGCCCTCAGCGTCTTGGTCTGTTTAGTTCGATGACACTGTCTACACAGGCAACATTTGAATCTGCACTAGGGTACAAAAAAAAGCCTCCATCTCTGGAGGCTCAACAAACTTATTTCGAAACAGTTGCAACTATTCTTCGTCATCACCCTCGTCGTCTCGCACAGAACCTAACGAGTACTTTTCGCAACGATAACGCATAGATCGAAACGAGATCTGAAGTAACTTCGCAGCCCTTTTCTTGACCCCGTCTGACATATGAATCGCCTTAACCAGAAGCTCTTTTTCTATCTGACCAATAACTCGGTCAAGATCAATGCCCTCGTCGGTAATTTCAATCTCATGGCTTGAAGCAAGCTTGCGGCCCTGAGCTGTATTCACAAAAGGAGGTAAACTCTCAGGAAGAATCGTTGAGCCACCCTCAAGAGCGACTGTTCGCTCAATAACATTCTCTAGCTCTCTTACGTTTCCTGGGTAATCGTACTTTTGAAGCTTCTGCATCGCCTCTTCAGAGATACCATTTACAGTCTTAGCAAGTCTGTCGTTGTACTTCTTTAAAAAGTGATTCGCCAATGAAGGGATATCATCTCTTCGATCCCGAAGTGGCGGTGATTCAATATTGATGACGTTCAACCGATAGAATAAATCTTGTCTAAAATCACCTTTGTCTACCATATCTGATAGATTTCGATTTGTAGCTGCAATAATTCGAACATCGACTTTGACATCATCAGTTCCACCAACCCGTCTAATCACACGCTCTTGAATGGCTCTTAAAAGCTTTACCTGAATGGTAACAGGTAATTCACCCACCTCATCCAAAAAGAGTGAGCCACCATCAGCCACTTCAAACAAACCAGACTTATCTGCCACGGCACCGGTAAACGAGCCTTTCTTGTGACCAAACATCTCAGATTCCATTAGCGACTCTGGGATAGCTCCGCAGTTGACTGTCACAAAAGGCTTGTCTTTCAATGGCCCGTTGTAATGAATCGCCTTTGCGATCATCTCTTTACCGGTACCACTTTCTCCAGTAACCAGAATGTTTGTTGGAGTTTGAGACACTCTTTTGATCATCTCAAAAATACGATGCATGGGCTCAGAGTTTCCAACCAAGCTCTGAAAGGTGTACTCTTGCTTCAGCTCTTTCTTTAAGGTACGGTTCTCGACCTCTAAGTTCTGACTGCGAAGTGCATTTGCTATGTTGATTCGAACTTCATCAATCTTAAAAGGCTTGGTGATGTAATCGTAAGCGCCAAGCTTCATGGCCTCTACAGCAGTTTCAGTTGTACCGAAGGCTGTGATCATCATAAAGAGCATGTCTGGGTACTGATCTTTCACCTGCTTTAAAAGCTCGATACCTGTCACATTTGGCATTTGAAGATCTGAGATCACCATGTCGACAGACTTCTTTTTCAAAAAGTCTAAAGCCTTCTGGCCATCTTCTACGCAACTGACTTCATAGCCCTCTTTCTTGAGCATGATCTCAAGAAACTCGCGTATGCTCTCTTCATCATCAACTACTAATATTCTTGCTTTCATCTATCACCCCATGAAGGTCTTTTCTTATTGTCAGATGGAATTGAAACGAGATCAATCACTGCACCCACCTTTAGGCTTGCTTTTCTTGCATATCCTCTTTGGGCAAATCGCCCATTCTGGCATCAAACTCGATAATAAAACGGGTTCCCTGGTTCACCTCAGAGAACACATCCACTTTTGCACCATGTGACTCTAAAATTTTATGAGTAATGGCAAGACCAAGACCAGTGCCTTTTGGCTTTGTTGTTAAAAATGGTTCAAAAATTCTGTTCAGAGTCTTTTTCTCCATCCCGCAACCTGTGTCTGACACTGTAACGATAATTTTATCTTCACGATTTTCGATGCCCACATGTAGGTTCTTTGTCTCAGAGTCCGACATGGCTTGATAAGAGTTGATAACGATATTGAGAAATGCTTGCTTCAACTTGTCTCGATTGCCCAAGACTGAACCATTGTGGGCATGAGCCAATTCATGGTTCACGCCGTCTGGCAAAGATTTGTTGAACCTTACCATTTCCATAACCTCTGTGAGCAAGCCATTGAGATCAACTAGGTCTGAGCCCATAGTTTCTGGCCGCACAAACTCTAGAAACTCAGAGATAAGCTCATTCAGCCGGTCAATCTCACGCAGAACAATTCTCATTAGTTTGAGATCTTCATCTTTTAGGTTCTCTGGAGCGCCAACCAGTAGCTGAATACTCCCGCTAATTGAAGCTAGTGGGTTACGAATTTCATGAGCAATACCAGCAGCAAGTTGACCGACCGCAGCTAGCTTGTCTTGTTGGCGAACCTGCTTCTCCATCTGCTTCAAGTCAGTCAAATCTTGAAACAAAAAGAGCAGACCTTTTCGCTCACCATTCACATCGACCAATGGGCTCACTAGGCCTTCGACAATCTTAACAGAATCGTCACGCTCAATTTCAATTTCAAGCCTGAGCACTTGCCCTTTTGCCAGGGGTGACTCAAGGCCCATGATTTGCCTGTAGACCTCTGGGAAAACATTGGAAAGGTGCCTATTCATCATATCGTCTTGCTCGAGAATGCGGCTTGCCGCAGAATTGCTTGTGGTTACGACATTGCTAGAGTTTACCGTGACTAAGCCCGACGCTATGTTGTTTACAACCAGTGTATTCAAAGTTTCTAACGTCTCAATCTTGGCTCTCGAGCTGGTGACTTCTGAGCCAAGCTGAAAAATCTCTTGCCCCACGACATGACTCAAAAAGCCTATGCCTAAGATCGCCATATTATTGAAGAACAAATCTGTGTAGAGTGTCCCCCCGTTAAGATTCACATCGGCTAAAAGGCTCATCGAGTAAAAAGCTGAGGCCAATGATAACAACCCAAACAGCAACCACTTCGGCAAAATTAAGCCTGACATAGAGATCACAATCAGAAGAGGCACAACAAAGATCGACCGATCAGTACCCGTGAAGTGTACAATGAGACTCAAGGCCATCACGTCTAGAGCCAAAAGAGCCCAATCCATCCACTGATTGCCGCTCCAAGACTCAAACTTTAAAAAGAAAATACTGTTTACCAAAAATACAGGAAACAGACTGATATATACAGGTAGCCAAACCGAGACATTGATAAACTCGATCTGAAATAGCTGAAACATGACTATAAAGGTAAGCACAGCAAAGAGCAGTATCGCTCTCGCACCATGAACAAATGTCAGTATAGAATCTTTTTGAATATCAGACCGATGTTGAATCAGTCTAAGACCTTGCTGGCCGAAAACCTGTGTGCTATCCATTGTTGCTCTATCCTACATTCAGCAAGTTCGTAAACTTTTTTTCTTTCTAATTATCCGCCGACGGCCCCTGCCAAGTTGAAAATTGGCAAGTACATCGCAATCACAATCACGGCAATAATTCCACCAAGACCAACCATCAAAAGCGGCTCAATCAAACTCGTCATCGCTTCAGCTGTTGCCTCGACTTCATCTTCATAGAAGTCTGCAATTTTACCTAACATCGCATCGAGGTTCCCTGTATCTTCTCCGACCCGAATCATTTGGCAAACCATCTGCGGAAAGTGAGGGCTGGCTGTTAATGGGTCAGCCAAATTCTTACCCTTTGCAACGGCATCTTTGGCTTTCAGCAGATCTCTCTCTAAGCACCAGTTACCAGCTGTAGTGGCTGCGATATCGATCGAGTCCATAATACGAACACCAGCTCCCAAAAGTGTTGAAAGCGTCCGGCACATCTTGGCAATACCACCTTTTTGAATGAGCCCGCCAAACAAGGGGAGCTTCAAAAAGATCTCATCGAGAACTTTTCGACCATCTTCAGTGTTGTAGTAGCCTTTGAACAAAGAGGGCACGGCAACCAATACCGCTATGATTGCCCACCAAAAATCAACAAAGAAATTACTCAGATCAATAACCATCACTGTTTGACCCGGCAGCTCTTGGTCCATACTACCAAACATCTCAACAAACTGAGGAATCACAAAAGTCATAATTGCGGCAATCACAGCAAAGGCCACAAGAATGATCGCAGCCGGGTACCAGAGCGCGCCAGTAACCTTACCTCTTAGAGCCGCAGCCTTTTCAATATACTCTGCCAGGCGATCTAAAACTTCATCCAGAACACCACCCTCTTCGCCAGCTCGAACAAGGTTTCGGTACATATCATCAAACACTTTTGGCCTCATTGCCATCGCTTCAGCCAGACGCTTACCCTTACCAACTTCAGCTGTCACAACCTGCAGGGCATTCGTCAAAGCAGGGCTTCGACCCCCTTGCGACATAGACTCAAGACTCTGCATAACTGGAACACCTGCATTGACCAAAACGGCAAATTGGCGAGTGAACACCTGAAGGTCTTTGGCCTTAACACCTTGGTTTGCTGGGTCGGGGTTTAAAAAAGGAATACTCAGAGACTGTCCGCCGCCACCTTTTGCTGCAGACTTTGGGCGCACCTTAACAGGCATAAGCCGCTGGCTTCTCAGCTTCACACGTGCTTCGACATCGTTAGCCGCGTCTAGCTCACCTGAAACGACTTTGCCCCCGACTTGCTTTGCAGTAAACGTGTAAGTTGGCATCTATTCGATTCCTCTCTTAGACTCCGGCTTTCTTTAGCAGCTTATCCAGCTCTTCAGGATCACTACTAAAAGAAAAAGCTTGCCGCACATCAATCCGCCTCTTCATAACCAAGTTTGTGAGAGACTGGTTCATCGTAGTCATCTGACTTCGATCTTGCCCAACCTGCATCATACCATAAATCTGGTGCAACTTGTTATCTCTCACTAAGTTTCGAATGTTCGAGTTCATTGCCAATAGCTCCAAACCGAGACACAAACCTCCGCGTAATCCCGGTATGAGACGCTGACTAACAATGGCATTCAAAGTAAAGGCCAGCTGCGCTCGAATTCGGTCTTGCTGATCGGCAGGAAACACAGAAACAATACGGTTAATGGTTTGAATCGCCGAGTTTGTATGCAAAGTCGCAAAAACCAAATGCCCTGTTTCAGCAATGGTGAGAGCGGCTTCGATGGTCTCGATATCTCGTAACTCACCCATCAAACAGATATCAGGATCTTGTCTTAGAACATGCTTGAGTGCAGTTTTGTAGTTAACAGTGTCACTGCCGACTTCTCGCTGATTGACGATACAGTTCTTGTGCTTGTGTACATATTCTATCGGATCTTCAAGAGTGATGATATGTCCACGCCGCTCATTGTTCAGCTTGTCTATAAGCGCTGCAATCGTGGTGGTCTTACCAGAACCTGTTGGTCCCGTGACTAAGACCAGCCCCGTCGGGAAGGTTACCAGATTGGCAATTGCTGCTGGCAGCATCAAACTCTCAACAGTTGGCACTCGCATCGGGATTCTTCTAAAAACCCCTGAAACGTCACCTTTTTGAATAAAAAGGTTGGCTCTAAATCTCGATAGCCCCTTAACACCAAAACTAAAATCTAATTCTTTCGTGGCTTCAAAACGACTCTTCTGAGAACCAGTCAGAATCGAATAACAGAGATCTTTCGTTTGCTCTCCCGTCAACTCTGGAGCCTTTACTCGCACGATTCTCCCGGAGACCCTTAACACAGGGGGTGATCCTGAGACTATGTGCAAGTCAGAAGCGTCTTGCTTCACCGCAGACTTCAGAAGTTGATGAAGAGATATCATAGATCATCCTTAATAGACCCGTGCATAACTTCTTCAGCAGTCGTTTGCCCATCTCGAAGCTTCAGTAGAGCCGACTGTCTTAGAGTAATCATTCCCGCCTCAAACACCGCAGCTCTCTTCATCTCAAGTGGCGTCGCACCTCTGATGATCGACTCTCGCACTTTGGCATTAAATGGCATCACTTCAAAAATTGCCACTCGACCTCTTGTGCCCGTTCCTTGGCAGTCGTTGCACCCTTCGCCCCTTTTTATATTGGTATATTCGTGTAGTTTATCCTCTGCCACGCCCATATCAAGTAAAACCTCATCGGGAACTTTATGGTCAGTGATACAAGTTGGGCAAACTTTTCGAATCAACCTCTGTGCAATGATGAGAGTGGTACCCTCTGCAACGACATAGGGCTCAACACCCATGTCAACTAAACGAGCAACAGTCGCAGATGCATCGTTTGTGTGCAATGTTGAAACAACCAAGTGACCAGTTGAAGCCGCTTTGTAGGCTACGGATGCTGTTTCTAGGTCTCGAATCTCCCCGACCATAATGGCCTCTGGATCCTGACGAAGAAAGGCCCTTAGGGCATCAGCAAAAGTGAAGCCGATTAAAGGGTTCACTTGAACCTGGTTGATGCCATCTAAATTAAATTCTACTGGATCTTCCGCAGTCGATACGTTTTTGCCTGGGTTGTTCAACTCTGCTAGCCCAGAGTAGATCGTAGTGGTCTTTCCTGAACCAGTCGGCCCCGTGATCAAAATCATACCTTGCGGAGTCTTTAGGGCTTCAGTAAACATCTTCATCTGCGACTCATCAAAACCAAGCTTAGTAAGGTCAACTTGAAGATTCGATTTGTCCAAAAGTCGAAGTACGACCTTCTCACCAAACATGACTGGGGTGCAGTTGACCCGAAAGTCGACCTCTTTACCGCTCTTCAAGCGAACCTTGAGTCGACCATCTTGAGGCTTACGCCGCTCACTGATGTCCATCTTGCTCAAAATTTTCAATCGAGAGGTAATGGCATTTGCCGTGCCTGGGGGCGGCTGAACCTTCTCTACTAGCCGACCATCAATTCGAAAACGAACTCGAAAACGCTTCTCGTAAGGCTCAACATGAATATCAGAAGTTTTAGTTTTAATTGCCTCCGCCAACATCATGTTCACAAACTTAATGATTGGCCCGTCATCAGCGCCAGTTTCGTTATCGACGATTTCAGCTTGTGAGCCCGGTGCAACTTCGAAAGCCTCTTCAGAGTCTTCCATCTCGTGCATGATATTGTCGAATTTGGCGCCTGAGTCGTAGTACTTCTCAATTGCAGTGGCGATTGCAACATCCGAAGCAACAACGACTTCAATTTTACACCTGGTAATCAAAGACAGATCATCTTTGACATAGATCATATTGGTCAAATCAGAGAAGGCCACAACCAAACTCTTACCAGCTTTCGAAACGGGAATGATCGAATGCTTTTCACAGATTTGTTTGCTGACCAATTTGATCGCCTCAGGGTCGATCTCAAAATGTCTGAGATCAATTGTCGGCACATTGTATTGCGCACCCAAGAACTCAACCAAGTCGGCGTCCTTAACGTAACCCATTCTGACTAGGGCACTCGTTAGGCGACCGCCATTTCGTTTTTGATCTTTTCTTGCTTCTTCTAGCTGATCTATTTCAATGAGGTTTTCTCTTACAAGAAGTTCACCAATTCCTTTTTTTGCAGCCATATGACCTTCCTCGCAAATCCTTTGCTCGTGATTCTTGTCAGGGCACTACTTCCCTGTTTAGGGACATGTATACCCACCTTGTTAGATTACCTTGAGGTGACAAACTTTGTAACTGGACGATCGTCCATTGTTGAGCTTAAGTGCCTGATTTTGGACCACAAAGTCTGACCAAAGTGTAGACAGGAACCCTAAAAAAAGCTCTCCAATTAATTGAAACCTAGATCTCGCTCGAGCTGGATGACGCAGGACTGTCAGTCTTTGAATCTGTGGGCTGATCTTTCTGAAAAGTATCGTAAAGCAAGGTTTTGTACTTTTCAAAATCAACACCTCCAGCTTTGTCTGGAGCAACCCACTCAACCCATTTACGATCAGTCAAGGCTGCAAACTCGTGTCCCTTGATAGCTCTTGCACCGATTTGACCAGATTCTATAACAAGGTCAGTTTCAATCGGGCTAAGAGAGAGCTCCCAGATCATACCTGGAGCCTTCAGAAAATTAAAATAAGCCAGTTCTTTCACAATCTCATTGGTCGCAGTGTAAGGCGTTGAGTTCACCACAACTGAATTTGAGCCGGGTAGCAACACCAACTGACCCTGAGATACGAAATTAAACTCGATACCAAAGTAAACTTTCTTCAGCTCGGCTATCAGATCAATGACTTGATCATCGTAGGCATTTGTCAAATTGAAAGTCTTCATCCCCGCTTTCACCAAAGCTGAAATTGCCGCTCGAGCGCCCCCACCGGCACCAACAATCAAAGCAGCACCTTCTACATCGATTGGAGAATCGAGACCATTAAGAATAGCCTCCATACCGTAGTAAGTGGCAGAGCGCAGCCAATACACACCAAACTTGTCTTTGAAGTAGGTATCTCCCGATCGAAGCACTAACATCTCAGCCTCGTGCTTTTTCATCGCTAAAAAGCTCGTGTGCCGAAATGGAGAATCTACCCGAACTTGGTCGAAGGCTTTCATCTCATCTGCAAACTTATCGTGAAATTCGGTAGGGCTAATTTCGATGTCTGTCCATTTGTTTTCGATCCCTTGAGAATTCAAAAAACTTGATAGCAATTCGTAGCGCTTTAAGTCTCCACCAAAATGAAAAGTTGCCCAATTCAGCATCAAGCACCAGCCTGCTTGGCATGATAGTCTCTTGCTTTTTGAGCGTCTTTGCCGATTTGGGCTACGAGCTCATCCACAGAGCCAAATTTCTTCTCATCACGAAGAAACTCATGAAATACAACGCGAACCTCATGGCCGTAAATGCTCTTCTCAAAGTTCAGTAGATGGCTCTCTACTCGCATCGGAGTCTTTGTTTTGTGCTCTAAAAATGTCGGGTTCTTCCCCACGTTCGTAACTGAAGGTTCGAGTTTTCCATCTACCAGAGTCGACGTTATGTAAACTCCTGCCTTTGGCAAAGTCTCAGAGTAAAGCCTCACGTTAGCAGTCGGAAAACCAATTTTAGCCCCTCGCCCATCGCCATGCTCAACGACTCCCTTGACATAAAAGTCACGACCCAAGAGATCTGCGGCTTCTTCAACATGCCCCTCTGCAATCTCTTTTCTAATTCGCGAACTAGAAACCGTCTGCTCAGTAAATGAAACAGGTGCAATCACATTCAACTCAATACTCTGCTGATGACAAAAGTCTTCTAGAGTTGAGACTTTACCAGCTCGCTTGGCTCCAAAACCAAAATCGTGCCCAACTACAATGGCTTTTGGATTGAGAGGTTTGACCAAGTAGGTCTGCAAGTACTCCTCGGGGCTGACCTCTGAGAACTGTCGAGAAAAAGGCTGCAGAACTAAAGCATCTACCCCTTCTTGCTCGAGCTGCTCGACTAAGTCATCAACAGGAAACAGCCGTCTTAAGTCTCTCTCCGGGGCCAAAACCGTTAGCGGGTGCGGGTGAAAGGTAAAGACAACCGAAGGCACACCGATACTTTGACTTCGATCAAGAAGCTGCTTGATAAGCACGCGGTGGCCTTTGTGAAGGCCATCAAAGTTGCCGATTGATACCGCCGACTGCTGAAAAGGGGTCTTTAGGGCTTCCACCCCATGAATCAGTTCCATAGAGCTAAAATACCAAGATGACTGGTTTTTGTAAGGCTCAGGTTGAAAACAAAGGCCATTTTTGATACACAGCGTTGATGCCCAAGTTAATGCGAACATTGCGATATTACACACTCTTACTGGCCCGACGCCTGTGGGATACAAAAGGCGTGTGGCTGAGGGCTGGCCTTTGCCTATTTCTAGGTATCGGAATCTTATTTCTTGAGGATTTTCAAAGCTTTGACGGGCGCTTTCATCTACGAGGCGAGCAGCAAGTGGGTGATGACATCGTGGTTGTGAATTTAGGCGTGGCAGAGTGGGCTGACTTTATTGGTGTTACTCCGGGCAACATGAAGGCCCTGGGAGAGTTCACTCCCGTGGGAGACCAGTACTATTGGAGCCCTCCACACCTCAGCCAGCTGTTAGAAAAAATACAATCTTCAGGACCTAAAGCTATCGGAGTGACCTTCTTTTTCAAGAAGACTCGCAGCCGCTATGTCATTCAAAAGCCCTTGAACCGGCCCAATGTGGTGTGGGGCTCGAGGCTTAACCTTCAAAAGCAGCCTGTGCTACCGGCTCTCTCCCTCGATTATGGTAGCAACGTCGGCGTTCTCGACTTTTCTTTCGACAACGACAAAGCAGTACGCAGGTTCGCTCAACCCTATGTTTCTGTACCCCATCTGGCAATTCGGCTAGCTCAATTCTCAGACTCATGGACCTTCTATGAAGACAGCCTCTATCCGATGCCTGGAGTCTGGAAGACAATAAACTATCGAGGCCGCAGAGGAACTTTCAATTCTTACAGCCTACGTGACGTGATGTCTGGAGCGGCAGACGATGAATTGAAAAACAAGATCGTGATTATTGGCTCAGAAGACCTCGACTCTCACCTTCTCAACACCCCCCTTGGAGTGATGACTCGCTCTGAAGTCACAGCGAACATTGTCGACAACTTCTTAAACCGAAGGTGGTTTCATTATCCGTCGACGATCGTGCTCATTCTTTACCTGCTGATCTTGCTTTCTCTCACTGTGTGGCTGCTCTTTTCTTACCCGCAATCAGTGGCTTTTGTACTTCTCATCTGGATTGGCTTAGGAATTGGAGCACTCTCACTCTGGATCTTTGATGCTTTTTATGTCTGGCTGCCATTGTTAGCACCCCTTTCGATGATGAGCTTCACCTACATACTGTTTCTAGGGTACCAACTGACTCAAAAAGACAACATCAACTGGCGCCTACAGCAAGAGCAGAAGTACAATTTCGAAGTTGAACAGCTTAAGCACAACTTCGTCTCTCTGATCAGTCACGACCTCAAAACGCCGATTGCCAAAATTCAGGCAATTTGTGACCGGCTTATGGCCCAGCAAGAGCTTGACCCTGAAGTTTCAGAAGGCCTGAAGAGCCTTCGCCGCGAAAACACGGAGCTGAATCGCTACATTCAATCAATTCTGAAAATAAGCAGGGTCGAATCTCGAGATTTCAGAATCAGCAAAGATGCAGCAGACATCAATGAAATCATCTTTAAGGTTCTTGAGCAGCTTCGCCCGCTAGCTAAAGACAAATCACAGAACTTGAAGAGCAACCTAGAGCCCATGTTCTCTGTTGAGCTCGATAGCGTTCTCATTCAAGAGGTCATTCTCAACCTCGTAGAGAATGCCATCAAGTACACACCCGAGGGTGGAGAGATAACGGTCTCAAGTAAAGAAATTGATGATGAAGTGATCTTCTCTGTGAAAGACAATGGCCCTGGGGTCAGCAGTGACGACCAGAAGAAGATTTTTAGTAAGTTTTACCGAGTGAATGCAAACGAGGCCAAACAGAAAGGCTCAGGCATTGGCTTGTATCTTGTTAAGTATTTCATTGAGCTACACGGGGGACGAGTCTTCGTTGAAAGTGAGCTCGGGCAAGGCGCAAAAATTGGGTTTACCTTGCCTGTAATGGATGAGAGTATCGCCCAGCCCAAAGAGGCCACACTAGGAGGAAGTCTGTGAGCAATTCTATAAAAGAATCGCTGAAGGTATTGATTGTCGATGACGAGAGTGAACTGCGCAAATCCGTAGCTTCGGTGCTCACTTCATCGGTGCCTGAATATGATTTTCAAATTCAAGAAGCTGACAATGGTTTATCAGCCCTAAACATGGTGCAAAGTGAAGGCTTCGACCTAGTGCTGATGGATGTTCGTATGCCTGAAATGGATGGGCTCGAAGCACTAGAGAAAATCAAAGCCCATAGCTCTAAAACCTTTGTTCTGATTATGACAGCTCATTCTAATCTTGAAGACGCTGTAAAAGCCATCAAGCTTGGAGCTTACGATTACGTCGAAAAGCCTGTTCAACCAGACAAACTTTCTGAGATGATCAAAAAGGCAATGGCGGCCAGAGAACTCGTCGACAGCTTGGCCGTATCAACACCTATCTTCGATGAAGATGTTGAAACTGAATTTGTCGGATCTAGTCAGAAGATGAACGAAGTGTACGACCTTATTCATCGCCTTTCTCAAGTTGACACTACGGTCTTGATCCGTGGTGAAAATGGAACTGGTAAAGAACTTGTGGCCAATGCCATCCATGAGAACTCGTCTCGAAAACATGGTGAGTTCGTAGCAATCAACTGCGGAGCAATACCAGAGAGCCTTATGGAGAGCGAGCTTTTTGGTCACGAGAAAGGTGCCTTTACCGGTGCTATCGAAAGAAAAATCGGCAAATTTCAATTGGCTTCTAAAGGAACAATCTTTTTAGACGAGGTTGCTGAGCTAAAACCAGACATGCAGGTGAAGTTACTTCGAATCTTGCAAGAGAAAACTTTTGTTCCTGTTGGGGGCACCCGCGAAGTCAAAACGAACGCTCGCATCGTGGCAGCTACAAACCGCAACCTCGAAAAGATGATTGAAGAAGGGCTGTTTCGAGAAGATCTTTTCTACCGACTCAATGTTATGCCGATCTTTATGCCGCCTTTACGAGAACGCATTGAAGACATGCAGGGCTTGACGGTTCACTTCATAAAGAAATTCAACAAGACACACAACCGCAACCTGAACAGCATCTCTTCAGAAGCCCTTGAGCTTTTGAAGAACTACAGATGGCCAGGCAACATTCGCGAGCTTGAAAACGTGATTGAAAGATCTTTCATTTTAGAACAAAGCGACAGTATTACAGCGGCCAGTATTCCGGAGAACATCAAGAACGCTCAAGGCAAAGATGTAGAGATTGACTTTCCGACTCACTACTCTGGCCCGCTCGATTTTGATCGCTTCAAAGAAGAAACTGAAAAAGAGTTTATCATTCAGGCTCTTAAAGCTAACAAAGGTCGCATCAATAAAACTGTGGCTCAGGCTAATATTCCAAAGAACACTCTTCTGCGAAAGATCAAAAAGTACTTTATCGACGTGAAAGCCCTGGCTGACGACTCTAAGAATCTCTGACCGTGATGATCACAATTATGACAGAAGCTGCTGAGCAGCTTTTGTCACCATTGAAGACTTAATGCTTTTCATACATTCGTGGGTCGCAATTGGGCAAACCTTGTGCCCATGCTTCCCACAGGGTCTGCATTCCAGACCTTTCTGAACTACAATCGACTGTTGATTCCAAGGCCTATAGCCAAAGCTCAAAACAGTTGGTCCAAAAACAGAGACCGTAGGAAGCCCGCTGATTGCAGCCAAATGCATAGCTCCACTATCGTTAGACAACAGCAGGTTTGAATTTGCCATAAGTTGCAGTGACTGCAGCAGGCTATCTTGCCCTGCCCGGCTCACAATCATGTCTTTTGCAACCCCTTTGCCCAATAGACTCAAAGCTTCACTCACAACCCTGTCACAAACTTCGATCTCTGCTGGGCTCCCAATCAAAACCACTCTGTCGCCTCTATCGGCAATGCCTGCAACAACCTCAGCGAACCCAGTTTCGGTCCATTTTTTCGTAGCCCACACAGAGCCTGGTGCCACCAGAATTGTTTTGAAACTCTCTTGCCTTTTAGAATTCAGTTTTGTGCTTTCGACCCTCATGGTAGCCCACTCCGGGATCTTTCGATCGCGGTAGTCCACATTCTCATCAACCTCGGCAGAGTTCACTAGCCCTTCCCAATCGTGAGAGTCCCATTTCTTAGAAAACTCTTGGCTCAGCAGCTTTAAAAGTGACAATTGCCTTAGGGCATCGGGTAGCTGCATCGGCTTGTTAAGCGTGCGGCTAAAAAAGGCCCTGCCCCACCATGAAGAAAATGAAACCTTCAATCCACTGACGCGCACTTTGGCAGCAAACAAACCTGTTCGAAAACTCTGATGCGGGCAAATGAGATGAGTCAGGCTCTGCGAATTCAAGGCTATGGCTGCTTGAGAGTAGCTATCGCGATTACCCTTTTCAACCTCGTGCAAAGAGTCTACGATCCCGAGCTCAAGTAAGAGACCACCAAAGCCTTTGCGACAGACAAGACTGATTTCACAATTCAATTCAGCTCGCAATTGCTTTAGCAAAGGTATGCTTAGGAGCAGATCTCCGAGGAAGGCTGTTTGGACGACGGCAACTCGCATTGGCTGAGACCTCTTTCTACGGCATCAAGAATTTGCGAAAGTTCGACCAGATCGTAACACATCACATCTTTATGACACACCTTTTTCCAGCAAGGTTGGCAGGTCGCTTGGCTCAAAACTTTTTGGCCTCGATCGTAAAGGTCAATCTCTTGGGCGCAGGTAGGGCCAAACCAAGCAATGCACCACTTTCTAAGTGCAATACCCATATGTAGCCCAAGACTGTCTCCACTGATCAACAGATCTGTGGCCTGAGTTGAAATCAAGCCATCCCTCAAACCTCTATCTGTAGGAGAACAGATGACTTTTAGACCCTTAGAAATTTCGGCGTTTCTCTGTGAATCCTCGGGGCCACCAAGCAAAACAATTGAAACATCCGAGAATCTGCGTTGAAGCCTTACAATGAGCTCTCTTTGAGTAGCAACCCTTAGCTTTTTGTTTGGATAGAGCGCACTACAGCCGGTGTTAAGACCAACTACAAAGCGCTTTCCACTGAGCCACTTGCCACGTCTTCTACTTGCCTCAGCTATCTCGTAGTCTGTTAGCTTCAAAACATAGGGATCTCGCTGAAACTCACCCAAACCGAATGCTTCGTACAACAACTGAGTTTCAGGCTTCGTATTTTCAAAAAATTTCTTCTGGTCACTCAAGCCTAATTGCCAAAGCTCTTCGGCCTCCGGGTTCGCGGGCACAATACCTAATCCTGCTGAATCTTTCTTAAAACCCATCACTTTCTTGGCTTTCACCTGGTGGAGAATTCCTCCGATACGCTGGTCTTTGTCCATAACAAAAACAAGATCGAACTGCTCGCCTGAAATTTTCAGAAGGCTCGAAAAATCAAGCATGGCTACACGGTCGATCAATGGGTTCTCTAATAAAAGTGCTGAAGAGATCTTCTCTGTGAGCCAAGTGATATGAGCACCTGGGTGCTTTCGGACAATTCCGGGTAACACGCTCGTTGCCCTTAGAACAGCTCCCATAGCACCGAGCCCAACCACCAAAACCTTGCAACCAATAGGCTCATAAGCCTTACAGTGAGAAGCTCTGCAATCTAGCGAACGACCACAGGGTTTGTATCCATTGAAATGACGACATGAAAGCTCTGCCATGCCCTAATTTTAAGGCATTTTTGCAAGCAAAGCGACGAGACTCGACTATGGTGTTGTGGCTTTGAGCTTTTCGACAAACTCTTCTGTGGCATTTTCGCTTATCAGGTTCAACTCAACTCGACGATTGCGCGAGTAAGCCTCTTTGGTGTCTTCAGCAACCAGCGGAAGGTCTGGTCCAAAGCCTCGTGCGACAATACGATCAGCTTTTACACCTGAGGCCACGAACACTTCTCGCACAGCAACTGCACGTCGCCGGGACAGTGAAATGTTATTCTGATAATTGCCGGTCTTGTCAGTGTGCCCATCAATCTTAATCAATTGCCACTGACCATTGTATTCGATCAACACAGAGGCCATCTTTTCAAGTATCTGACGAGCTCGAGGGCTCAATTCATCACTGCCTGACTCAAATGTCACACCAACTGACTTAAGATCAACTTTAAGACGAGGCCCTGTCGCCACAGGCTTGGCCTCTGGCACATTAATCACAACATTTGTGTTCACAACCTGTTGTGCTCCCCTCCGTTCACCTGGCCACATCCACTCAAAAACCAGCAATGCAGAGGTCACCTGACGATCTGGAATATCAAGGTCTGTAAGAATCTGCAGACCTGTTCTGAATTTGGTAGGCTCTCCAGCCTTTCGAAAGTCATAAAACAAGCGACCACCGCCTAAAACTGAAACTTGCCGGTCATCCGAGTTTGTACCCGTATCTGAAAAACTCACGTCTTGGCCAAAAAGAAGGTGAAGCTGAGGCCCGAAGCTCCAGTTTGTTGAAGCGAGACTCACCCGGGCACCAGCCTCGAGAAAGAAAGCATTGGTCTTTACCTTGACCCCTTTGTTCTCCATCTCGTCAGCTCGGTACCCCAAACCAAGATCTCCCTGCCATTGATCTCGATACAGAGCCCATCCGCCCTTAACACCAAATTGCTCGCCTGAGTTCTCAATCTCTGGCGCTTGCACACTTTTTTTCTCTATCAATCCGCCCTCTAGGCCTAGATAGAAAGCTTGCCAACTGCCATCTGCGTGAGCGGTAGATGTAAAGACTAACAGTGCGAAAAATACGTATTTCATGGCAACTCCTGGTGTCTTTAACATCATCTAAAAATGAGAAAAGCTTGGCAACAATCTCGCAGCATCTCTCTACCCAACACACCCTTTGGTCGCGGGAACTAAATTGATACACCCCTAATGTGTTTCATCTGATGCCATTTTTTTGTTGTCAGCAGTCAATTTCTTGAACTTCGTCGAACTGTTAACCAGCCTGAAGTCCAACTGAGTCGTATTAGAGAGTCTCTTCTTCAATTGAGACAGAGATCAGTTCTTGCAACCTCATGCCGGTATCAGGGGAGCAAATCATGAGAATAGTCTTTGTTATTTTTTTTCTTGCAACACTAATTTCTACAAGTGGTTGTATCTTGACAGAGAAAACTGTCGACAAACCAGCATCTAAATCTAGTGATAACAATCAGCCGTTGATTGACGTACCTAGAGACAGCGATGGAGATGGTCTTACCGACGAGCAAGAACAGGTTATCGGAACCGACCCAAGGTCTGCCGATACTGACGGAGACGGTCTTACTGATGGTGAAGAGGTCGCAACTCATAACACAGACCCTAAGCTTGCTGACACAGATGGTGGTGGCATTTCTGATGGAGCTGAAGTTAACAGAGGTACAGACCCACGAACTAGCTCTGATGACATTTCAGATGACTACGATACCGATAATGACGGCCTCACAGATGCCGAAGAAGAAACTGCTGGCACCGACCCTGAAGATTCAGACTCAGATGACGATGGCTTAACCGATGGCGCAGAGGTCAACACCTACTTAACGAACCCGAATGAGGCTGACACGGACAATGGCGGAGTAAATGATGGCGATGAAGTTGCCGCGGGCACAGACCCACGAAGCAATCCTGGTGATGACTCTGCAGTCGCCAACGACACAGATGGCGATGGTTTAAGTGATGAAGACGAGGCCACATATGGTACTGACCCTAACGATAGCGACTCTGACGATGATGGTCTATCTGACGGTCAAGAAGTCAATGATCTCGGCACAGACCCCAACGTTGCTGACACTGACACTGGCGGCGTAAACGACGGCGATGAAGTGAACCAAGGCACTGATCCTCTGAACGACACTGATGATAACTCTGATGGCATTGACACTGATCTCGATGGATTAACTGATGTTCAAGAGGCTGCGATCGGTACAGATAGAAATAACCCTGACTCTGATGAAGATGGGCTAAATGATGGTGCTGAGGTACTAACCCATAACACTGACCCTCTCAACGAGGACACTGACGGCGGCTCCGTTAATGACGGCGAAGAGATCACTCGTGGTCAAGACCCACTTGATCAAGCAGATGACTTCGAAAAAATGACTGTGAGGTTCTTAAAAGCTCCTCGTAACAACACGAAGTCTAAGAAAGCTAAATTCGAGTTCACTGTCGAAGATAGCAGCAAGATTGACTCTGTTCAGTGTCACCTTGACGGCAATGAGCTTACCGCATGTGATGCTGATACTATCTTGACTCTTAAACAACTGTCGGTTGGAACCCATGTTTTCAATGTGACTGTTGTCGATGTCATAGGCCGCATTAGCTCAGCTCAGTACCAGTGGACAGTGAAAGAGAGAGTCTTTCGAGGCTGCGACGGCACCAGCCGCCGCGTTCAAGAGGTCACCTTTTCAATACCAGCTAGCACTGAAACATGTGAGTTTGGCGTTGGCGCCAACCTCGAGAAGAGAAATGCCTACTTGCAGGCCGTCAGAACCCAGGCTGTTGACTTCAAAATTGGCAATCGCTTTGAAGTCTGTGAAACGGAGCTCGATATTGGTGCCTCTCAGTTTAAAGCGGATGACCACTTTGCAATTGAGTGGAACAACAAAGTGCTAGCATCGAACGCTGAGTTTATGCTGACCAATAGCTCTAACGGTAAGACTTTTGATTTTGAAGCTGTAAAAGGCATGCGGTTCGGAAGTGAAAGTGGTTACTGTTTTGCCTCAGAGCTTGATGGCTCGTGTGAGATCCCTGGTCACAACAAAAACCAGCCTTTGAGCATTACTCTTGGCGAGCTCTCTAAGGCTCAGTTGATTGATCATATCAACACCTCGAACAAGCAAACACTTGAGCTTCATGTCACAGGTGACAATGACAACAGCGATTGTAAGCACTCTGGTTTTGAAGTAACAGTTAAGATCTTCAAAGCAAGAGTTCGTTAATCTGTTTGAATTAAAATTGAATGAAACAAATAGCCCGCTTTTCAAATAAGCGGGCTTTTTTTATCAAAAGTGTCAGGGCTGGCCCTTTTCTATAGACTTGAGCTTGGCGACAAGAGTCCCGATTTTGATCTCTGACTCAATTCGCACTGGAAACTTACGCTCATCATCAGTTAACCAAATCAAGATGTCACCCATCTGCTTAAACATACCATTAACGGTGATTCTGGGCTTTACAACAACGGTGTCGAAGGTTCCAATATCTGTGGTCAACTTCTCTTTTCTCACCACTTCGCCAGTGAACATGAAGTTCTTACCGTCGTCAGCGACACGAAACTGCAGCTTTTTACCTGGAGTGAGGTTAAATGTTCTCAGGTAATAGAGCGCACTTACAACATTTTGACTGTAAGGCTTGATCTCCCATTTCACCTTTTTTTCTTTTTCTTTACCGTCTTTATTAACCTTTTTAGACCAATACGAAGCACTCAAGTCGTTGTGATTAAAGACCGAGCGAATTTCTTTTATCTGCTTACTCTCACGAATCTTCATTGTTAGGTTGTAAGGCAAAAGAGTGTTGAAATCTAAAAATGTCTGAGCCATATCGTCGACTGTGTAGATGCGACTAAAGAAACTACTAGTCTTTAAGTCGACCTCAAACGAGTAAGACTTCTCCCCATTCACCTCTACAAATGGCATGACCTTAAGGTCCATGTAGCCAGCCGTCATCTTGAAATAACTTACCTGCAAGCGCACTTTCTCGCCCACTCGAAAAGGGTCGCTCTCTGGCCTTCGACCAACAAAGCCTTCTGAATCTTCATAATCAGGCTGTCTTGGCTTTTCTTCGCCCATCTTTGCACCTGCTTGTTGCTGTTTCGGCTGAAGCTGAACAACTGGCTTCGGCTTTCCGGCTGCTTTTGGCTTTTTTTTGTCCGATTGGTTTTTTACTGCTTTTTTATCTGCTGGTTTATCTTTACCTTTAGGCTTAATCGCCTTTTTGCCGTCTTCTTTTGAAGCCTCGGCACTCGTGTTCGAAGTTTCGCTCTTTTCAGAATCTTCAGACTTGCCGGCTGTCTGACCGGGTATCTCTTTGACCTGTATTAGCTCTTCGTACTCTACGTTTTCTTCAAGCTTCTCAACATTTTTGTACTCTAGAATTTTAGATGCGCAAGAGCTTGCACCCAGAATGGCTACACCTGAAATTAAGAATCGTTTTGCTTTACTTAGCCTTTTTGGGCTCACGAAATGTTTTCCACCTTTTATGCACCCACATCCACTGCTCAGGGTGATCTGAGACGACCTTCTCTATGAAATCATTGTATCGCTGAGTTGTCGCCCGCAGTGACTCAGTTTTGTCACTTTCCTCTTTAAATTCTATTTCAGGAAAAACGCGAATCAAGTGCTTTCCGCTCTTTTTTCTAACAGTATAGATGGGAATCACCTGTGCACCAGTTCGTTGAGCCATTGTAGCTAGACCATAGCCCGTGCCAGTCTCTTTACCAAAGAAATGAGTTCTTAAACCAATTGGCGGGCCAGTGAATTGATCGAGCACGAATATCACAAACTTCTTTCGTTTCAGACTCTTAAGAACGGCATACGTTGAATTGCGAGGAGGAATAAACTCGGTTCCCGCTCTTTCCCTCATGCCAAACCACATTTGATTGACCCATTTCATTTTGAACTCTTTTGAGATCAAAACCATCGGATATCCGAATGCAGAGAGGCCTGCGCTGGCGAGATCGCCATTACCCATATGCAGAGTGAGCAAACAAACTGGACGATCTGACTGCAGCGCTTTATCCAAAATTTCGACGCCTTCGAGCTCAAAGAGTCGCTCGGCCAACTGCCGATTCATAAAAGGGAGGTAGCAGTACTCCATAAGATCTCTACCCATATTTCTCAGAGAGGCCCTACCTAAGCTCTTTCGCCTGGCTAGCGGCATATCTGGAAAGGCAATCTTCAAATTATCAGTTACAACCCGCCGCCGAATTCTCAAGACATCAAACCAAAGAACCCCTAAGACATCGCCAAAGAAGTAAAACAAAGGCTTTGGCAAGTGAATGAGAACAAAACTAATTTGCCGGAGCAACCAACCCGCTAATCTTTGCAAGCAAGTCCTCCTTCCCGCTTAAAAAATCAAAATCCATTTTGGTCTCGTAAACTGCATGCTCAGGGCCCAAGAGCGCCTTCAACTTGATCGCATCTTTTGAAGTCGTCAAAACCAGGGCATCTTTACCTAGAAGACCTTTCAAATCATCCTTTGTGTAGTCATGGTGATCAGCAAAACGTTTATGGCGGTCGACCCTTAATTTCAGGCTATTCTTAACAGAGGCCTCAAAAGCATCTGGGTTCCCTATCGCCGACAGCAAAATCCACCTTTTACGCCTCAAAGTGAAATCATCAACCTGCTGACCTGTTATCACATGTTCGGGTCGACCGAGCTCAACTTGAGTTTCAACTTTCAAAATATCAGGAGACATCTCGAACTTCTCCTCGATCCAGGAGTAAAGCACATTTGGTGTAACAGCGCCGGGCATGTATAGCTTGCTTAACACAATAGCATCTGCTCTTTGTAGAGCCCCGAAGCCCTCCCTTGCTCTACCTGCTGGCAACAATTGATACTCACCCTTTGGGCGAGTGGCATCCAACACAACGATATCGAAATCGCGATGAAGTCTTCGGTGCTGAAAAGCGTCGTCTGCTAGCAAAAGCCGAGTGTCAGGGTACTTTTCTAAAAGCTTAGACCCCGCTTTCATGCGGTCTGCAGAAATAAAAAACGGAACCTCAGGGAACTGGCTCTTCACTAAAGTCGGCTCGTCACCAAAAAAACCTTCAGAATTTAGCTCGACCTCAGCAAAGTCACGAACACCGCTCTTATAGCCCCTCGATATAACGCCAACCTCGATCTCGTTTTTGCGTAACTCGTGAAGCAACTCAAGTATGAGAGGTGTCTTGCCAGTACCACCCACAGTCAGATTGCCAACACTGACAACAGGCACTGGTAGCTTGTAAACCGCTTTGAATTTCAAGTTGTAGGCCAGATTTTTAAGACCAACTAAACTCTGAAAGACCATCGCCGGTGGCAGCAGAAGAGGATTCATCAGTTGTCATCCGTTCTTCCAAAATGGCGCCAAGGCCTTGGCCACTCGCAGTGTCGCACCTTTGTCGCCCAATCTCTCTTGGGCCTTCAACAATTCTTGATGAGTCGCCTGCCACAAATCGCCTTTTCGGGCGTACTTCAACATATGCTCTTTTAGGTTTTGAACACTAGCTTGCTCTTGAAATAGCTCTGGAACGACCAACTTGTCGAAGATCAAATTTATCATTCCGAAGTACTTAGTATGGGTAACAAAACGCTTGGCGATCAAAGCAGTTAAGGCATTCATTTTGTACATGATCACCATTGGCTTTGCCATCAAACCCACCAGCAACGTGGCAGTACCTGATGCTGTCAAAATGACATCGCACAATCTGATCATCTTAAACGGCTCATCCTTCAGTAAGATCATTGGCAGATCAATACCAGGTAAAAGATCTTGTATCTGTTCTTTTTCAAAAGTCGGAGCTACCAGCAAGGCAAACTGCAGATTGGAGTTTTCTGAATACATCGCTTTGGCAACTTCAAGCTGAGTCTGAAGATGATGCTTCAACTCCGAGTTTCTCGAGCCAGGCATAAGGCCCACTAACAGGCTCTGCCCCACCACACCAAATTTGCTTCGCTCCACCTCAATACTCTTTTGATCTAAAAGATCGTTAGATATTTCATCAAGCAAAGGGTGCCCGACAAAATCACAATCAATTTGATGCTTGTCATAGAATGCCTTTTCAAACGGAAACAAAACCAACATCTTGTCGATCAAAGGCTTCATCTTCTCAACTCGGTGGGTTCGCCAAGCCCATACTTGAGGTGAAATGTAGTAAACGACCTTGACCCCACGCTGCTTTAGCTTTTTAGCAAGTCTCAAGTTGAAGTCAGGGTAATCGAGTAACAGTGCAAAATCTGGAGGTTCACGATCGACCTCGTCTAATATCGCGTGAAAGGTTCGCCGAATCAGTGGAAAATGCTTGAGCACCTCTTGCACACCCACGACGGCTAAATCCTCTGATCGACCTAAGGCATGAAAGCCCTGATCGACCATGTCTTCGCTGCCAATACCGAAGGCATCGACCTCTCGCCCTTCTACAGACTTCCAATGCTCGAGAAGTCGTTTCGCATACAATGTACTCGACGCCTCAGCGGCGACCACCAGAACTCGCGATGAACGTGTAGATTCAGTCACTTCGCTTCTCGAGTCTTTTCTCGAGGTCCGTACTTATCATTTCAGCTAGCTTCAAGGCCTGCAGACCATCTTCGCCAGTGACTACAGCAGGTTTGCTATGAATAATTGAGTCCAAAAATGCTGAAGTTTCCTCAAGTAGCGCGTCTCCCTTTTCGAGGCTCCAGGCCTCGGCCTCTAATGGTAGCTCGTCGTCTTTAAACTCACCTGTTTTTGTAAGCAGGTTCACCTCGCCTGTGCCAAAATCAATTGATAAGTATTGGCTAGGTTGAAAGACCCTAAACTTGCGCTCGCTTCTCTGCGAAACTCGAGATGCTGTAACATTGGCAACACAACCCGACTCAAACTCGATGCGGGCATTGGCAATATCAGGTAGCGATGTCAAAACAGGGGTACCGATTGCACTGACTGAAACTGGCTTACTCTTCACAAGCGACATAATGACATCTAAATCGTGAATCATCAGATCGAGCACCACTGAGACATCTGTACTTCTTGGCTTAAAAGGGGCCAATCTGTGACACTCAATAAACAAAGGAGACTTCAGCTTCTCTCTGGCTGCGACAAGAGCTGGATTAAACCTCTCAACATGACCAACCTGCAGCACAAGGCCTTGCTTTTCGGCCAACGCGCAAAGCTTTTCTGCTTCTGTCACAGTGGTTGTCATTGGCTTTTCAACATTCACATGTATGCCATTTTCTAAGAAGAACGAACTCAGCTCAAAATGCGATGGCGTGTTTGTAGCAATAGTGACAGCGTCAACTTTGCCAACCAAATCTTTCACATCCGTGAAGCCTTGCACACCCATCTCGTCTGTCATTTCTTTAAGCCGATCGGCACTTGAATCTACAAGACCGACGAGCTCACTTTGCTCAAGTGCCGCATACTTCTGAGCATGCCATTTACCCAAGTGGCCAACCCCTACTACGGCAGCGCGAATGTTGTCGCTCATAAAGCGATCCCTCTCTCTGAGTTTTTCACGAAGCTAGTCAGGTGCTGAATATTTTCTGAATCAATACACTCTTCAGCGATGGCTTTTAATGCTTCATCAATTGAACGGTTGCCCTTGCTCAAAAAGCGAATGGCTTTGTGGATATTATCAATCTCGGGCTTCTCGAAGCCCATTCTCTCAAGTTTTATTTTATTTGTTGCCCTAATCACAGCGTACTTGCCTTGGGCAATTGCAAAAGGAGTCACATCTTTATTAACCGCACTGTCACCAGCAATGTAGCTATAGCGGCCGAGTCGTACAAACTGATTAAACTGACAAACTCCACCGACACCCACGCCATCTTCAATGGTAACGTGACCAGCGAGGTTAGACGAGTTCGCAATTATGACGTGATTACCGAGGTGGCAGTCATGCGCCACGTGAACATAGGCCATAAACAAGCAATTGCTGCCGATAGTGGTCTTACCGCCTCCAGATGGAGTTCCTATATTTACAGTGGTGAATTCACGAAACGTGTTTTTGTCACCAATTTCTAAAGTGGTTTCTTCGTTTGCATATTTCAGATCTTGAGGAGAGCCACCAACTGCAGCCCCTGAATGAAATATGTTACCTTCTCCGGCGACAAACCTGCCGTACTCAGAGCCCAAAATTGCATGCGCGTGCACTTCACAATTCGCACCTAAATCAACGGCACCTTTTATAATGGCATAGGGGCCGACAGTAACTGTCTCATGTAACTTTGCTTTTTCTGAAACTATTGCAGTTGGGTGAACACTCAAAACCCTTACTCCTCAGTTAGAACCCGGGTAGCTACGAGCAAAGGCCATAACTTCAGCCTCACAAACTTTCTCGCCATCGACCTCAATGTAGCCAGACAGAACAATCATAGTCTTTCTCTCACGAGTGACCTCAACATGGATGTTAAGCTGATCACCTGGCACTACAGGCTTGCGAAATTTAGCACCGAGAACAGAAGCAATCATCAGCTCGCCGACTCCCTCATCATGTAGAAAGTAAGCCAGACCTCCAGCCTGCGCGATTGTTTCAATAAGGAGCACCCCCGGCATAAGGCTCCGTACGGGAAAGTGCCCTTGAAAGTGAGGCTCATTAAAGGTCACACATTTGATTGCATGAATCTTGCGACCTTGCCTCTTAGGCGGGTTGGGGCCCTCTTCAGCACCAACCACCTTGTCGATCAATAAAAAGGGATACGCATGGGGAAGTACCTTCTGAATTTTTTCAATATCCATTAAAACTGAACCAGTTTCCATCTGACTTCCCTAAAAAAGTTTTAGCTAAAAAATGCACCACTTAAATATTGGTGCCACAGCTCTTATTTGCTCTTTTCGTAAGCCTTAACAACCTTATCTGTAAGGTCGGCATCTTTCTTGGCCCACAAGACACCTTGCTCTGACTTCTCGAGAATCATTGTGTAGCCCTCATCTTTAGCCATAGCCTCGATGACCTCTCGCAACTTCTTCACTATCGGAAGTGTAAGCTCTCGCTCTTTCTTTTGAATTTCAAGTTGAGACTGGCTGACCGTTTTTTGGTACTTCAACATTTCTTTTTGAAGCTCAGCTTGTTTCTTACCGCGCACATCATCTGAAAGCAGCATAGCTTTCTTCTCAAGATCTTCAGACATTTTCTTAAGATCAGCTTCCATTTTCTCAAGTTCTTTTTTCTTAGCCTTGAAGTCTTTCTCAAGACTCTTCTTGGCCTTTTTACCTTTGCTAGTAGACTGAATAGCCTTTTGCATATCGATGTAACCGATCTTAACCTCAGCTACGGCGGCTCCGCTTACGAATGCAATTGCCAAAACCGACAAAATAAGGGCTTGAATACGACTCATGACTCTAAATCCTTTCGCTTAGATCGCTCTATATTATAAGACCGATTTTCAAAATACAATTTTTTATCCCCGCAAAGCACCTGCTTTAGATGGCAAACACCCAGATTAAAGAATCTTTAGAATGGGGCGCCAATCGCAAACTGGAAATTGACCGGGTCAATATCAAACTCTTGTGGCCCCACCGGGAAGCCCCACTCAAATCGCAGAGGGCCAATTGGCGAAAACCACCTAAAACCCGCTCCAACCGCCTGCTTCAATTCATCAATCTCAATGGTATCGTCGGCATTACCGATATCATAGAAGACAACACCGTTGATGCCAGCTTCACCAATTAACGGAAACTGAAATTCAAGGTTATAGAAGAACTGCTGCTCTCCACCAAATGGCTTCAATGCTGTTCTTTCAGCATCTGGATCGCCATTCGCGATCGCCTCAGCAAGTGCCTTGTTTGAGCGCTTCCTCTTTCCGACCGTAAACCACTCGTAACCTCTCAAACTGTTCGCACCACCGAGCAAGAACAACTCGTTAAATGGGGGCTCTTCACCAGGGTTGTTCGCGGTCACATAACCATAGTTAATGTTGTTACGCCAAACCACATCCCAGAACAGCCTCTTGTAGTACCTGAAAGTCCCGAGCCCTTTCGTGTAGCTAAGGTCTCCCCCTAAGCCAGCATATTCGAGAGAGAATGAACTGTAGATGCCCTTTGTCGGAGCAAACCTATCATTTCTCTTGTCATACTCGATAGTGAGAGTCAGAGACGAAGTTACCCCTTCTGCTGTTTCAACAGGGAACAAGTCTGGGTCTCCACGCGAGTCTAACTGCAAATCAGTCTCATCGAATTTGTACCTGATGAAACCATTCAAATAAGGCGCAAGAGGGTGCCCGACTCGAACTGCTCCACCACGCTTAACTTCTGAGAACTGCGTTAAGAATCGCCGACTTTGATAGGCGTCAAAACCAAAAACCCAACGAGTGTCTAAAAAGTAAGGATCCGTAAAGTTCAACCTGAAGAGTGACTGCAAATCACTGATGTCGACAGAGGCACCCAAGCTCTGACCACGCCCAAGAAAGTTGATTTGGTTGATCTGACCATTAAATACAAAACCCGCAAAGCTAGAGTAGCCTGCCCCGACCTGTATGGTACCTGTATTTCTCTCTTTGACGATGATATCGATATCCATAAGGTCGTTTCGACCTCTAGGCGACTTCGTATTAAAATTCACCTCTTCAAAGAAACCAAGACGTTGAATGTTAGCCAACGACTCACGCTTCTTGGTCTCATTGTAGAGTTCACCCTCTCGCAGACGCATTTCTCGGCGTAGAACTTTGTCGCGGGTTTTGCTGTTACCGATAACGTTGATCTGACCTATGTAAACTTTAGTGCCTTTGTCGATCTCAAAAGTGATATCGACCAGTTTCTCTTTCTCTCTGATCTTTGTACGTCGGATGATGTTTGCGTAAGCGTAGCCCAAATCACCGTACTTCTTCTGAAGCTCTTGAACATCTCTTTGTATGGTTTCAAAAACAAAAAGGTCTGATTCATCGATAGTCACGGCTTCGAAAAGCTCGTCTTTATCGAAAAGCAGAGCACCGGTGAAGTCGACATTTCCAACATTAAACTGCTGACCCTCATCGATTCGAATGGTGACGAAAATACTCTTCTTATCAGGCGTCACATAGACCTGTGGTCGATCAATTTTGACCTGCACATAACCTTTGTTGAAGTACAAAAAGTTAAGAATCTGCACATCTCGATCAAAGGCCTCTTGCTTGTACGCGCCTGAGCCCGAAATAAAGCTAAAAGCTCCACCCTCTTTAGTGATCATCACTTTCTTCAAATCACTTGAAGGGATCTGCTTGTTGCCAAGAAACGTGATCTTCTTGACTTCGACTTTTTGTTTCTCTGTAACGATGATCTTCAACTTGACGTTGCCAGTTTTCTCGATCGGTTCTAGATCATAAGTCACTCGCGCCAAAAAGAAGCCTTTGTCTTCGTACATCTTCAAAATTTTATCTTGGGCTTCTTTGATCTTTCCGTAATCGAGAATCTCATAAGGCTTTAGGGCAGCAATCTCGCTGATCTCGTCGTCGGGTACCTCATCGTTGCCGATAAATTCAATAACTTCTACCGAGGGCTTTTCTTGGAACTCAAAAGTTAGCGAAACTTTGTCTTTACCGGTTTTGAAAACCTTGATGTCAAAGAAGTAGCCCGTCTCAAAGAGTGTTTTCACGTCTTCGCGAACTTTCTCAATCGAGAACTCTTCACCAGAGTTCAAATTGATCTTCGAAAGAATCGCTTCTTTTTCGATCTTCTTGTTACCTTTAACAGTGACTTGATCGACGAGTGTCTGGGCAAAAGCTGACGTGCAAGTCAGGCACAACAAGCTCATCACGAGTGCGAAAATTCGAACAGAAAAAAAGTTTTGGAGGAAAGCTTGCTGCAATGAAAATCCTGAATTTTTCCAATAACTTACCAAAAACAAGGCCAAAGACTAGCCCGAAGCCGGTGGCGTTGTCAAAAAATGAAAGCAGGCTTTAAAAAAGCCTCAAAGCCTATGGCCCCCAATGTCATACCCAATGGCCATCTGCCATAGTTAGCTGTCTTCGAAATTGGCTTGCAAAATCAGTATCATGGGTCACCACAATGAATGTGATGTCGAGCTCAGCCATAAGGTCAAAGAAGAGCTGCTGAATCTTTAGGCTATTTTTAGAGTCGAGATTGCCTGTAGGCTCATCAGCCAGCACCATGGCGGGGCGCAGAAAAAGTGCTCGAGCAATCGCCAATCTTTGCTGCTCTCCACCACTTAACTCGGATGGGTAGTGGTTCTTTCTATGGCTCAGACCCATGAGTGCAAACAGCTCATCTGCCCTTTTGCGGCAATCAGAGTATGACCAACCCGCTAACCGCCCAGGCATCATCACATTGTCAAAAGCTTTGAACTCACCGAGCAGGTGATGAAATTGAAAAACGAAACCCACATTTTCGTTTCGAAATTTTGCCAACTCTGAGTCTGAAAGCTGATACAAATTTTTACCACGAAAGGAGACCTCGCCAGCAGTGGGCTTATCTAAAGTTCCCAGTATGTGAAGTAAG
>JABSOQ010000039.1 GCA_013216195.1 Bdellovibrionales bacterium | reverse complement strand
TCGCTCTACGGTCTTTTTGATTTTCTTTTGCGTGGCTGCTGCTGCGACCCTCATTCCAATCGTAGTATCTTGAAAAGGAGTTAGTTTTAAAAGATCACAACCCTTTGGCAAAGGATCTTTTGGAACGCAAGTGGGCTTTGCACAACTTCGAATTCGTGCTCCTGAAGGGCCACACTTTTCAGAGTAGAACTTCACCCCCTCTTCTTCCATACACTGGTCACAGCGCAACTCGGGACACTCGCATGACACGACCTCAGCCTGACTCAACACTGAGCTAAGTGAGAGTGTAAAGAATAAAGCCAAAAGATATCGCATAAAGAAGATATCGGCATGCATCGATGCTAGCGATAGACGCAATGAAGTTAATTGATGTTAAGAGTCTGTAAAACGGACCAGCTTGAAACAGCAACACAGAAACAATAAGACCAAAGTGCTATGCCAGCCTAATTCTTATTTTGAGACTGCATCTCATACAGCTTCGCATAGCGCAAAAACATAGAATAGCCAGCTCCGACGGCGATCACCAACCCCGGTACCCCATCCAAAAACCCACGCTTCAAAACATAGCATTCGAAAAACTTAAAAACGCTGCGAAAAATCATCTTCAGAGCAGAGAATCGCGACCCCGCCGAGAAGAGCTTTTTTGCACCAAGCCCTGAGTAGCGATCGTTTGTCTGCACTTGATGGCTTAAGTCACGAAAGACGTAGTGATGTAGATCTTGCTTTAGAGTCCCTACCGACTTCGACGCTACGAACTCGTGAAGCTCGCCACCGCTCCATTTCGCATTTTCCTTGTCTAAAAGTCGAACTTGGTAATCGGGGTACCAGCCACCATGCCTGATCCACCTACCAAAGTGATATGACAACCTTGGCACCTTGTAAGCTGCGTAACTGGCCAATTGGTCGCCACTTAGTAGCTGCTTTAACTCATCAGCCAACTCTGAAGACAGTGACTCATCTGCATCTAAAGCAAGAACCCAGCGGTTTGATGTGTGCTCCACAGCCAGCTGCTTTTGCCTCTGAAAACCCAGCCACTCTTGATGGAACACCTTAGCCCCACAAGCCTTGGCAATCTCAACCGTTTTGTCACTGCTGCCACTATCTACGACGACAACCTCATCGGCAAAGGGCACCGATTGAATGCACCTCTCAATATTGCCCTCTTCATTGAGTGTAATAATTGCTAAACTCAGCTGCTCTGCCATGTTTAGCATCTCACCAGCAAAAATGTCTCAAAGCAAGCAAACCCTTAAGAGATGTGGTACACCCTTGGTCATCTCGAATTTAGGGGAGGCTATATGCTTGAAACATCGACTTCAAAAACTGCCGACTTTCGCTGGCTCAAAACTTTGGCGCTAGTTTGCTCAATCACAAGCGCCGCCTCGGCCTTTGCATTTTACAGTACGGTTGACGATGGCTACATCTTGAAAGAGGGCCAGTACCGAGTTACTGGAACCGGTCAAATGATCACCAGCGAGGGTGCCGGAGGAAACGCAACAGGTAGGTTTACTCACCCTTGGAACGACGAGATTCAAATTGAAGCACTAGCTGGCTTTGGCGATGTCGACTTTCAAGCTGGCGCTTTTGCAAAGTGGGTCCCCATACCAGATTACGAAAATCAACCAGCAATAGGAGTTAAAATCGGAGCCCTGTACGGTACAGTTGAGAGCCTTAGCGAAGTGTCTTTTCGCGTTCACCCCCTTATTTCTAAGGCATTTGAATCAGATATTGGCACCTTTACACCCTACGGTTCTATACCTATCGGCATGCGCTTTTATGATAGCAAAATTGATATACCAACTCAGCTTGTGGCCGGCAGCTTCTACAAACATCCTGAACTCAGCAGCGTGTCTTTTGCTCTAGAACTTGGGTTTGAACTCAACAAAGCATTTAACTACGTAACTCTCGGCGTGGTTCTTGATATCGACGAAGCTGAGGGCGTCACTTTCAGATAAAGATTTTTAACAGTTTGAAAACAAAAAAACCCCAGCTAACTAGCTGGGGTTTTTGTTTATGCAACCTGAGATTACAATCTAATCAACGTCTTTGTAATCAGCATCGATAACATCATCACCACCGCCACCAGCATCTGCTGCACCCGAGGCGTCACCAGCAGACCCTGCATCTTCAGCGCCGGCACTACCGCCCTGCTGCTGCTTTTCATACAGAGCCGTACTGATTGCGTGACTCGCTTGTTGCAACTTCTCAAACGAGCCCTTTAAGTCGTCAGCAGAGGCATCTTGGTTTTCAAGAGTCTTCTTGGCGTCTTCTAGAGCTGTCTCAACAGCCACCTTGTCATCGTGACCAATTTGATCAGCGTGATCTTTCAACAACTTGTCTGTTTGATAGACTTGGTTGTCGAGATTGTTTCTGTGAGTGATGCGCTCTTTCTTTTGCTTGTCTTCTTCAGCGTGAGCCTCAGCATCTTTCACCATGTTGTTGATCTCGTCTTCAGTTAGACCAGACTTCGCAGTGATCTTAATCGCCTGCTCTTTACCTGAGCCCATGTCTTTTGCAGACACGTTCAAGATACCGTTAGCATCAATATCAAAAGTCACTTCTACCTTCGGCACACCACGAGGCGCTGGCGGGATACCTACCAACTCGAATCGACCCAAAGTCTTGTTATCAGCAGCCATCTCACGCTCACCCTGAAGCGCGTGAACATCAACACTAGTCTGATTATCAGTGGCCGTCGAAAACTCTTGAGACTTTCTCGTAGGAATCGTCGTGTTTCTATCGATCAGTCTTGTGAAAACGCCACCAAGCGTTTCAATACCAAGCGAGAGAGGGGTCACATCGAGAAGGAGAACATCTTTTACATCTCCACCAAGTACACCACCTTGAACAGCAGCACCAACTGCCACAACCTCATCTGGGTTCACTGATCTGTTTGGCTCTTTGCCAAAAAACTCTTTTACAGCAGCTTGAATCGCGGGAACACGAGTCGAGCCGCCGACCAAAACCACTTCGTCGATTTCAGAAGCCGACATTTTGGCATCATCGAGCGCAATTTTACATGGCTCCAGTGAGCGACGAACAAGGTCTTCAGTCAACTGATCAAATTTCGCGCGAGTCAGCTTCAGGTTCAAGTGTTTCGGACCAGAGCTGTCAGCTGTAATGAAAGGTAGGTTGATTTCAGTCTCTTGAGTCGAGCTCAACTCAACTTTGGCTTTTTCTGCTGCTTCTTTCAAACGCTGTAGAGCCATCTTGTCTGCAGAAAGGTCGATACCTTGATCACTTTTGAACTCTTCTACTAACCACTCAAGAATAGCTGTATCGAAGTTGTCTCCACCCAAGTGAGTGTCACCGTTTGTCGATTTCACTTCTACTACATTGTCACCAACTTCAAGAATGGAGATATCAAATGTACCACCACCAAAATCGTAAATGGCGATCTTTTGATCAGTCTTTTTATCGAGACCGTAAGCCAAGGCTGCCGCTGTTGGCTCGTTGATAATACGCTTCACATCAAGGCCTGCGATTCGACCCGCATCTTTAGTCGCCTGTCTTTGCGCATCGTTGAAGTAGGCTGGCACAGTAACAACGGCTTCAGTCACTTCAGTGCCCAAGTGGTCTTCAGCCACTTTTTTCAACTTCGACAAAACAGCTGCTGAAATTTCTTCTGGAGCCACTAACTTATCATCGATGCGAAAAGCGCAATCGGTGTCGCCCTTTGATTCAACAGTGTACGGAATGTACTTCAATTCATTTTTAACTTCGTCATATCGTCGACCGATAAAACGCTTCGCTGAAAAGATTGTTTTTTCAGGGTTGGTTACAGCTTGGCGCTTTGCCACCTTACCAACAAGCTTGTCACCATCTTTTGTGTAAGCCACAACAGAGGGAGTGGTGCGATCCCCTTCTTGGTTTTCGAGAACCTTTGGTTCTCCACCTTCCATGACGGCCACAACAGAGTTTGTTGTCCCCAAATCGATGCCTATAATTTTTCCCATACAATTCTCCTTTTGCTTACAAATCTAATGTGGTGTCGAAACTCTGCTCGTCAAGGTCTGGACTCTAAAGGAATTGATTTACCTATGAAAAAAAGCCTTTCTTACTACTCACAGTCTCGCTTTTCTCGTCTGCAATTTCTCGCAGCAACTTCTCTTCGTTTTTCGACAGTTTTTGCGGGATCACAACGCTCATCTCGAGATGAAGGTCACCCACCTGCCTGCCACGTCTAATTGAAGGCACGCCATGACCTTTCAAAGTGATGATTTGGCCGGGCTGCAGGCCTTTTGGAACCTTCACCGTCTCTGTGCCTGTCAAAGTTTCAACTTCAATTTCTGCCCCTAAGAGCGCTTGCAGATAAGACACTTCTTGCTTGGCAATCAGATGAATGTCTTGTCTCTCAAAGCGCTCATGAGGCTGGACTCGAATCTCAACAAACAGGTCTCCTGCAGGGCCACCTTTCATGCCGGGCTCGCCCTCACCCGAGAGTCGAAGTTGAGTTCCATTGCCGACTCCTGCCGGCACAGTGACTCGAAGCTTTTTCTCGTGAGGAACTCGGCCCCTGCCATCGCACACTTTGCAAGGGTCACTAATAACTTGGCCAGTGCCACCGCAAGTCGGACAAGGCGTTGCCACAGAAAAGAAACCCTGCTGGCGAATAACTTGCCCAGACCCCTTACACGTACCGCAGGTCTCAGGCTGGCTGCCTGGGCTTGCACCAGACCCTTCGCAGGTTCCGCACTCTTGTTCTGTTTCGAATGAAATCTCTTTTTTTGCACCGTTCAACACGTCTTTTAAGTCGACTTCAAGGTAGTACCGAAGATCTGAACCACGCCTCGGCCCATTTCTGCGAGTTCTACGAGCACCGCCGCCACCAGAGAAAAAATCGCCGAAGATATCGCCGAAGCTCGAAAAGATGTCGTTGATATCGTGAAAACCAGCCCCTGGACCACCAAAGCCAGGCCCATCTACACCTTGATGGCCACACTGATCATAACGCTGCCGCTTTTCTGGGCTCGAAAGAACCTCATATGCTCTGGCGGCCTCCTTAAACTTCTCTTCTGCCTCTTTGTCGCCCGGGTTCTGATCGGGGTGATACTTCATAGCCATCTTGCGATAGGCCTTCTTAATCTCGGGCGCTGATGCCTCGCGAGATACCCCTAAAACGTCATAGTAATCTTGTTGCATATGAGAAACTCCGTACCACTCAAAACTGAGATTTGCCGGCTAAAAGTCAAGGTCACGAAGCTGCAAATTTTTATGAGTTTTTTAGGTCAAAGACAAGCTGAATAAAGACCAGTAATTACAGCATCTTACAGCCAAGACCTGAAGCCCAGCTCGAAGTCGGTTTAGCACAGGCTATTTCTCGCTTTGCTGTCGCTCTTTTTTGATAAGAGCGGCTTGCTCTTTGAGAGTTGCGATTCGGTCATCTAAGTTCTTTCGCTGCTCGTCATCTTTCAGCCCGGCTCTTAACTGCTCAAGGGTGCTCAATGCGAGAGTAAGCTGACCCTCAGTCGTGTAGAGAGTTGCAGCTAGGCCCTTTACCCATGCCGGGGCTCCATTGTCGCCTGCCCTCACCAGCAATTCGGCGGCCTTGGCAAAGTCTTTTTGATCGAACAAGTAGTGATAAGCGGCCCTGTAGAGCATGTTCCAATCATTTGGGAACTGCTCAACAGCTTTATCGAAAAGCACTGCAGCCCCTTCGTAATCATCAATCAGTACACTGAGAGCCAATGCTCCAGCATCATAAGGCATTTGAAATCTGGGGGCGAGCTCGGTAGTCGCATCAAGCATTCTGAAAACCCAGCCCTTACGACACACTTTTCGGCCTTGATTGGCCTTGCCGGCAAAGTCGATTAGAAACTTCATCTTTTCATCAGTGATGGTTTCAAACTTCTTTACATCACGAACAATCTTTAGTTCTTCTTGAGCCTCTTTGCGTTCGCACAAAGTCAGATCTTGAATGGTTCTTAGCCACATCGAATCGGCAAACGACTCATTGTACCCAAAAGCCATATGCTGAATGTATTTGGGAGGAGCCACATAAATTGTTTTCTGCTCATTTTTGGCTTTAAAATCGAGCTTATGAGCTGCGTAGTTTGTGAATAGAAAGCTCAAAAGGGCTGCGGCAATCAAGATCGGCATAACTAAATGGTACAAAAAAAAAGCGGCCTCAGACAAGGCCGCTTTTCAAATTTCGAATACTAAGACCTTAGTTGTTCAGATCGTTCTCTCCAGCTAGGTTCTCAAGGTTTTTACCTTCGTTGATAGTCCATCTGTCAACGGCAGCGTCACCATCGATATCACCAGCAGAAGCGGCAATAAAAGTCGTGTTCGTCGCAGCAGTTGCACCCAGAGAACCATCACCGCCACCGAAACCAACGTTGTAGTTCACTTCGCAAGCAGCTGAAGCACCACAAGCTTCTTCAGTTGAGTTTTGGTTGTTCTCAAGAGTACCCGTGTACTCAGGAAAAGCAGCTGACAAGTTGAAACTTGCACCAGCGAAACCAGAGTTGTACTTCAGGTCACCCGTAGGGCGAAAACCTGTCATACCGAAATCTGTTGAATACACAGTGTACTCACCAGCAAATGCAGTCAAAGCAGTGTAGATACCACCCAACTGTGATTTAGCCTCAGATCTGCGAGACTTGGCTTGGAATTCTTGGAAGTTTGGAATGGCAATCGCAGCCAAAATTCCGATAATCGCAACAACGATCATCAATTCAATCAACGAGAAACCTTCTTGGCTCTTCGCAACTTTAGAAAACTTAGTCATCGTTTCCCCCTTTAATACGTACATGGAACGGACAAATTCAGTTAGAAAACTAACTCAAATTCTCACTATTGTTTTGGTTAAGTTCATTCTGAAGGCTCTTACCCAATTTTCAAGTTTTAAACCCTTCAACTCGACCGAATGAAAGTAGAGTTTTTTAGGCTAGCTCCCTCCAAAAGTCTAGGAGTCCTTCGTTGGTAGTAGATCGGTCACGAGTTTGACAGACTTTAGAAGTTTCTAGGGAAATCTTAACCTTTGACCTTGCCAAATACGTTAAAGCGCACACACTTGAATTGAGCGTTCAACTAGCTGAAAATTATAGTGAAACCAGTTCCAATTTGAGATCCGTCTCGAATTGAAACAAACAAAGATGCTAGGCCGAAACGCCCCAACCAGTGCGGCAACAAGTGCACCACTTGCGCTTACGCGGCTAACAGAAGTTGAGTGAAAATGAGCGATAAAAATTCTGAGGCTAGTGACAGCAACACTTTGGTCAAGCCAAAGCAAAAGACAAAACGTCCACCTATGTACAAAGTCATTTTGTTGAATGACGACTTCACGCCAATGGAGTTTGTGATTTTGGTATTAAAGAAACATTTCTACAAGACTAGCACCGAAGCTGAGCAGATTATGCTCGAAGTTCACAACAAAGGGGCTGGTATTGCAGGGGTATACCCCTACGAAGTGGCAGAAACTAAGGCCTACCTTGTGAATGAAATGGCCAAGACTGAGCAGTTTCCGCTAAAATGTATAGTGGAAGCCGATTCTGGACCAGACGGTGATAACGATTAAGGAGGATCGAACATGTTACATCCAGACCTTGAATCAAGCTTGAATAAAGCTGTCGCGATTGCCGAAGACAACAACTATGAGTTCGTAAGCTTAGAGTTGGTGCTACTAGCTCTAACTGTGCACAACCCTGAGGCGCAAGAAATTTTGAAAGCCTGTGGTGCAGACTTATCAAAAATGAACACAGAACTGCTAAACTTTTGTGAGCAAAACTTACCAAAAGTGCCTGATCATGTCGCCGACAGAGATGACTGGAAGCCTGAACTGACTATGGCTTTTCATCGCCTCTTGCAACGAGCAGCGATTCAAGTGCAAAGCGCAGGCAAACAACAAGTCGGCAGCGGTCAGGTTCTAGTTGCTTTGTTCAATGAGAATGACTCGTTCGCTAGACATCTGTTGGCAGAGGCTGGCATTAGCCAATTCGATATTATCAACTATATTAGCCACGGCATTTCAAAATCGAATGCCACTGGGTCGCTATCAAATGCCCCGATGATTTCCGAAGAAGGCATAGAAGGTTCTGAAGAGGCCGCCGCCAAAGGCTCTGCTCTGCAAAGCTTTGCTGTTAACTTGAACGAAAGAGCCCTCGATGGACGTATTGACCCTTTAATTGGCCGGCAAGATGTGCTCGAACGCATGGTAAGAGTGCTATCAAGACGAACTAAAAACAATCCCTTATTGGTCGGAGAATCTGGGGTTGGAAAAACAGCTCTTGCCGGCGGTCTCGCGCAACGAATCGTGGATGGCGAAGTGCCCGATATTCTGAAAGATGCTGTCGTTTACTCGCTCGATATGGGATCGCTGCTCGCTGGAACCAAATTTAGAGGTGATTTTGAAGAGCGTATCAAAGCGGTAGTTAAAGAGATGGAAACTCTCGACAATCCGATATTATTCATCGATGAAATTCACACTCTCGTTGGGGCTGGAGGCACCTCTGGTGGTGCAATGGATGCCTCAAACCTCCTGAAACCTTCATTGGCCGACGGGAGCCTGAGTTGCATTGGCTCTACAACCTACAAAGAGTACAGAAATCATTTTGAGAAAGACCGAGCTCTAGTGAGGCGCTTTCAAAAAATTGATATCGAAGAGCCCTCTACCAATGAAGCCATTCAGATTCTTGAGGGCTTAAAGCCGCGCTACGAGAGCCATCACAATGTGGTTTACCCGAAAGCCTCTTTGACTTCTGCCGTTGAATTGGCGGCAAAGCATATTAACGATCGCTTTTTACCCGACAAGGCAATCGACGTTATCGACGAGGCCGGTGCAGCAGCTCAGATTCTTCACTCCCCGACTGAGAAAAACCCTCACGAAATTACGGTCGCTGATATTGAAAAGATTGTGGCGAGTATTGCTCGAATCCCTGAGAAATCTGTTTCTAAATCTGACAAACAAAAGTTGAGAGACTTAAGCTCCTTTTTGAGATCGATGATCTATGGCCAAGATCACGCGATCGAAAAGGTCGTCTCGTCTATCAAGATGTCTCGAACTGGTTTGGGCCGAGAGGGCAAGCCGATCGGAAGCTACCTATTTGCCGGCCCCACCGGGGTGGGTAAGACTGAGCTAGCCAAGCAGCTGGCTTTTCAGCTCGGCATCGAGTTCTTGCGGTTTGATATGAGTGAGTACATGGAGAAGCACGCTGTGTCTCGGCTGGTAGGAGCTCCTCCGGGCTATGTTGGCTACGATGAGGGTGGTCTATTGACTGACGCCATTCAAAAGAAGCCTCATGCAGTCTTATTGCTCGATGAAATTGAAAAGGCGCATCCTGATTTGATCAACATTCTTTTGCAGATTATGGATCACGGCAAGCTCACCGACTCGAACGGCAAAGAGGCTAACTTTGCTCAAGTCATCTTGATTATGACGAGTAATGCCGGAGCCCACGAGGCGGCAAAGGGCGGAATGGGTATCAACCCAGGCGCAAGCTCAAATCGAAGCCTGGAGGCTATAAAAAAACAATTTCGTCCTGAGTTCCTCAATCGACTCGATTCAATTGTCAAATTCAACAACCTGCCAGAAGACACTCTTCTTCTGGTAGTCGAAAAGTTTGTTAATGAGCTGAAAAGCCAATTGCTTGAGAAGAATATTGATTTGGTCGTAACCAAATCGGCTCTCAAGTGGCTGTTTGAAAAAGGGCATGAGCCAGCCTACGGGGCAAGGCCCTTTGCACGAACAGTTGATGAGCACCTGAAACAAGCCCTGGTCGACGACATCTTGTTTGGCGACCTCTCCGAAGGTGGAAAAGTTCAAGTTACTGAGAGCAAAGGTAGCCTTCAGTTTAAGATTGAAAGCCTCGAGAGCCTTAACGAACAAAAACAGATCAAAGGCAAAAATAAACCAGCACTTACAGGCAAAACCAAGGTGCCCTCAAAGTAAACAGCAACAGCTTGTAAAATGAGGGCAGGCTGCGCGTGGTCAAAAACCTATTCTCAGATGACCTTGACCTCCGGCAAATCGACACCAATATAGCTGTGTGATTTAAACCCGGAGGTTTCACAACTTGTTTACTTTAATTAAGAGATTTTCATTGTTCGTCGTCGTTAACCTACTCGTAATGTTGACTCTTTCGTTTACTGCCAACTTGATTGCCGCCTTTCTCGGTGTCGACTTCTCAAATTATTCTGGCCTACTGATATTTTACTCAGTTTTGGGTATGGGTGGAGCCTTTGTTTCGTTGTTCATTTCGAAGTGGATGGCGAAATCGATGTATCGTATTCAAATTATCGATAGCAACACAGCGAATGCTACAGAAATGACCTTGCTGAACATGGTTCATAACATGTCAAAAAAGGCAGGCCTTAGAAAGATGCCTGAAGTGGGCTACTACGATTCGCCCGAAGTGAACGCATTTGCCACTGGCCCTAGCCGAAACAACTCTCTTGTGGCTGTTTCAACTGGGCTGATGAACCGAATGAGCCGTGATCAGGTTGAAGCTGTACTTGGCCACGAGATTGCTCACGTTGCCAACGGTGACATGGTCACCATGACCTTGATTCAGGGGGTAATGAACACCCTGGTACTATTTGCCTCACGAATTTTGGCAAGCATTGCAGCCAGTGCCTTAAGGGGCGACCGAGAAGGTGGTGGCAGTTGGTTTGTTGAATTTGGCCTTTATATGTTCTTTCAGTCGGTGCTGGGCCTACTGGGCGCCGTGGTAACGAACTCGTTTAGTCGCTGGAGAGAGTACAGAGCAGACGCTGGCGGTGCGAGGCTTGCCGGCAAAGAGCAAATGATCTCAGCCCTTCGAGCCCTGCAAGGCACCGAAGACTTCGTTGCAAGAGACGACAAGGCCTTTGCTTCACTCAAAATCTCAGGGCAGCGAAGTGCTTTGGCCAAACTCTTTGCTACGCACCCTCCCCTCGAGGAGAGAATCGAGAGATTGCGAAATTCGTCAGCATTTTGAAGCTTGAAATGCGAATGTGAGTTGCAGCTTAATCTTCTGGTGGAAACTGAATTTGGTATTTTGGCAAAGCAAATGGCCCTCTACCAGCTAAGATCTGAGTGCAGTAGTGTGCTGTTTCTGAACCAGAAATTTCAAACATGATGTGTGGCCCCTCTGATCGATTGCGAAGGTCGAACCTAACACCAGTGTTGTTCTGAAACTCGTACTGCATGCCTTCAAAAAAGCGAATCTGCCACGACTCGGCTTCGTCTCCATCAGAGAAGAAAAGCTTCGCAGGATGATCGCTCGGTATCGAAGTGTCTTCCATCCAGCCGTGAAATGGCGAAAAAATCACGACACCATCGTGGGTGTAGACTCTCCTTGTAGAAAAGTTGATCCAGCGGGAGTGCTCAATAAGCTGGTGGGCTCCATTTATTGCTAGAGCCGGTAGGTGCAAATGAGAGTCCGCATGATCACGCCAAATAATCTTTACGTCTTTTTGATCACTCAAACTCTGAGAAAGTAAAAACTGCTGCAAATGAGAAGACGAGGCCATCACGCCACCCTTCATATACATTTCAGCCATATACCGACCCATCAGTCTGCCAAAGTGAGTTTTAAAGTCTTCAAATCCAGCACTGGGGCCTAACCAGCTTTTGATGAACGCCTGCCCCTCTTCACTAAAGATTGCCGTTGTTGGAAAGTACCTATGTGTTCCCGCATTCAACTCAGGGTAAAGCCTACCGTTTTGAGCCAGGTTGACCCCAGGAAAGGTCACCAACAGGGGCTCTGGGAGGGCAATTCCGTTTGTCACACCGACTCGGTGCTCGACGTGATTTAAATAATCACTAACCAACAAACTCGAAACACTCGAGCGAATTTGCTGTGGGCGGTCTCGCCATGGCCCAGCGGGCGCCTGGTCGGTAGAGGTTTTTAAACCATAAAAATCACCACCACCAGCCCGTCGAACAAACAAGCTTCTTGATATTGTTAAATACCCCTCGATCTGGCCTTGGTAGATTTTTGTAGGTAGGCCCTGGCTTTTGAGGTAAGTCAGAATTTTCGCTCGATATTTCGAATCAGTAGGGTGAAAGACCCAGCGATAGACTCCCCGGCTCTCATCGATAAGCAAATCTGAAAGCCCCTCAGACATACCTTCACCTTTAAAAATCTGAAGCTGATCAAGCGGCACTTCAACAAACTCGAGATCATGTGGCGCAGTGGTCACAGAGGTACCTAGAGTGTTCTTGTTCTCATTCTCAATCATCTCTAAGAACAGTTGAGGATTTGCAAGGCTAAATTGCGGAAAGAGAACTGCCAGACTTAGGCAGATCATGACGATCTTTGCGCCAAAACTAGCAAAGAATGGCAGCCAGAAACGACCAGAGGTTTGACAATCATGAAAGGCTGACTGGGCAACTCTGATCAAGGTAGCTAGAACTGCTCTGTTTTGGGTCTCGTAATCTCGCAAATTGACGCCCTTACCATTGTTTTAAGTAAAAAATATCTGATCTAACTAGTTTCGTTTTATCTCTCAACATCCTCCACTATGCTAACGCGATGCCAAAATAGGAATGAGTAGCGTAAGCCAAGGGCTTCAAGATCCCTGACTTACAGAATGCAGAGAAAGATGATTGGAAGACCTCTCTTGCCAAAACATAACGGGAGCTTAAATGACCTCAGTGCAGCGGTTCACCTGCGTGGTGCTTGTATTGTTGTTTTCAACTCAACCCTTTTCTGTTGCAAATGCAACTGAAGGTTATTCTTCAGAGGGGTTTAAACCTTCGCCGCACAAGCAAAACGGCGGTGTCAATTCTAGTGAAGGGCAAAAGAACGAATGTGCCGCAACACTTCAAGGCGAAACTCGACTTGGCAAGACCTATGAAGAACTCCTAGCTGCGTACCTTACACCTGACCCGAACCATGCAATGTACAGTAGCAATTACTACGCTAATGAAGGTGGCTACTATTACAATGAGGGAGGAGCACCTGGCGAAGGCGCCTATGGCTCAGAGGGCGCTCTCGCCGCATCTGAAATTACAGACCCAGATCAGGTTGAAATCGGCTGGCTTGAGCAAATGAGCAAGCGTTTCTTGAGAAACTTCTATTGGAACACGGCTGCTGACCGCGGAGTGTTTTACGATGCCTTGCTGTCGAAAAGACGCCGCTTGCTTGCAGACAAAACTGGCATTCACCCATCAGAAGCTTTCGGCCTCGCCACCATGAGAGACTTCAAGCGAATGTACAGGTACTTTGATGAGATCCCGAATACAGACTTTCAGCTCACACCTGAAGTGATTCAAAAGGGTCACGAAATCGGCAATCAATCACAAAAGGTTTTTCAACAGGTTTTCTCTTCGGGCCCTTTGTCCTTCTTAGCCGGCTACCTATTCAAGCCTGGTAAGTATAAAAAGAGACGAAATCAACTCTCTCTTATGGTGGGTGTCTCCCCTCAGCAGCTTGAAAACCTTAACGGTAAACTTGACGAGCTGATAGACCTCGGTATCTTGAAACACGTCACTCCCGACAACCGAGCTGACTACGAACTTCGACCGCTTCGCATTGGTGGTAAGACCATTCGCGAGGTGAAACTCGACACTGATGGCATGTACAAAGGCTGGCTGATGTACCCAGCTCCGAGAATCGTCGAGCAGGCTATGGAAGACATAACTGCCTGGGCAAATGAACAAATGGCTGCTTACAATGCGAAAGAGCCTGGAGCTAAAGACCCTGTGTTTATAGCAGTAGCGGTCAAACAAGCCCTGTACTACATTCACCCCTTTGTTGATGGTAACGGTAGAACAGGTCGCGCTGTCAGAGATAAAATTTTAGAGGTTTATGGCTTGTTACCGGTTCTGCGCCTTCAGCACTACCACGACATCGACCTGACGATTCAGCAAGATTACAATTTGGCTAAGATGGGTTTGGTGAGACGAATTCAACAGCTCGAAAGAACTGGCTTTCACGATGCTCCCAAGTCGGCAGCCAATGTTTTGCACCTCGATGTTGCAGGTGAAGGGGCATTCACGACCAACCTTGGGTATCTTCAGCCGGTTCAAGGCACATCCCCAAGTAACACCTATCAACAGGTTTTTAATGTCGGGAATGTTCGCAGTAAGCAAATGATCTTCACCAACAGTGGTTTCTTTCAAGACTACACAGGAGTGAACTACTCTGTTGTACCTGGAAGCCTCGAACATGGCTCCCCAAGACTTGTGCCTGTACCAGATGCCAACTTACTTTTGTACTCATTTGGAGGCGATGTTGAAAGGCATGAAAAGCTCTGGATGCGTAAAGAGAACCCTTACCACTGGGAAATTTTAAGAGCCAACTTGAACCTCGCTCAGCGCCTTGTGCATGGTCAATTGGCTGGCTCAGATGTCACGCTTGAGTCCTATCACAGTATCAAATCGGCCAACGACAATGGTGCTCCGCAATTTCAAGATTGGGAGATGAGCATGGTGGCGTACTCATTGACGATCAAAGAAGATCCTGAAGCAGACCCGCAGTCTGTGATCAGCCCACTCAGAGGGGCTGCAAAAGCTGAAGGCCAAGTCGCATACGGCAATGCTCTTACCACCTATGAGTCACTGCTTGCCAACGGCGCCGAAGCCCTTGAATACGACGCTATTTTTGGACAAGCCCAAAGACTCGATATCTTTTATAGAAAGATGAATCAGCACATTAAAGCAAACAACCGCAGCTGGCACAGCTACATCTCACCAAAGATTGAGGCAAGCCGCCGAAAAGTACACCGTGCTGTTAGAGTTATGCTCGAGCCAGTGTTCCCTCTGCTTGAGGCCTTGTTCGAAAGTGATTTTGAAAACCAAGATCTGATTGAAGACAAAAGAGCCTGGAGCTACTTGAGACAAGATGTGCCCTTAACCGGCCTTTATCATCAGATGAGATTCACCCCTTTCTGGTACAGCGATTATGACGAAGGGGTGCGCAGCACTGATCAATCTGTCGCGGTACTGAGTCGTAGTTCCACCATTGCCAGAATGGAGAGATGGGGCGGTCTCATCTCTGAAGCCTACATCGGCAGAGTCACGAGAGACTACGCAGGCTTCGTAGAGCGTGTTGCAAAACAAGTTTTTGCCGAGATGAACCGGAGCGGCCAATCCGCAGAGGGCGAAGGCTCTGGCGGATTTGACTTCGATAAAATTGAAGGCCGTCTGGGCAAGAAGCTCGCCAAGTGGATATTAAAAGATGATGGCAGAAAGAAGATCTTGCGCGCTTTCGTCAACGAGTACCTAGTAAGCCCGTACTCTTCACGCGGTATGGAACTTGAGTTTGAGAGAGAATTTTATTTGATGTCCCTGCATTGGGACAACTCTCCACCAAAGCAAGGTGTCTCTCTGACTACTCGCCCAGGTCTTGTCTGGACAAATACTGGTGTGACATTCGCAGACTCTGAAGTGGGTGCGGCTATTTATGTCGTTGGTGTGCCTCTTGAGAAAGTGCGTGTGGCATTTGCCAGCACTTACTCGGGTGAATATGAGGTTACTGTTATGGAGCCCGAGTTCAATTTCTTTGGTCTCAACAGAGGTTTAGTTTTGTACAGGTCACAACACGAAGGCCCACAAAAATCTCGCGAACAAATAACCCCAGCTAAAGCTGAGGATGAAGGTATCGACCCGCTCGATATCAACTACCTTGTGTTTGAAGGTGACATCCCCGAGGAAGTGAAGCAAATCATGAGAAGGCTACGCTATTTTCCTAATGGTGAACCTGAAAACCTAGATGAGCGTCCATGGGATCAAAACTACTACGGTGAAGGTTGGCACGGTGAAGGTGGATACCACTACGGCGAGGGTGGCTACCCAGAAGGTGGATACCCAGAAGGTGGACCGGCCGAAGTTATAGTTATCAGCCCAGGAGAAGGTGGGTACCCGAACTATGGAGAAGGCGCTGGCCCTGAAGGCCCCTTCCCGGTTTTCAACTCGGGTGAGGGTGCAGCAGGTGCCGAAGGTTACAAACCCATACCTTATGCGGCAGATGAAGGCACTCCAAGCTACTCACCAGAAGGCTTTCACTCATCGCCAAATGCGATTGGAAGCAATGGTAATGAAGGTGAAGGTAACTAAAACAGATTCAGTTGTGACGTCGAGCGCTTGGCGCTCGACTTCGATTGCAACCTAACCCCAAGGCCAAGCAGACGCACCTTTTGAGTGTGCCCAGCCCACCCTTGCTCAAACACATCTAGAAACTCTTCAAGTGAGGGCAGCTCAGAGCTCGGCTCCCGCTGCCTTTCTCTGGTGATTTGAGTGAAGTCATCAAATTTGATCTTAACAAAATAGCTTTTAGTCTTCTCTGCCAGTCCTTCATGTTTCCCTGCTCTTTGTTTGAACTCTAAAAAGAGCTTCTCAATCGCTTTACCGCTCTTTTCGAAGGCTTCTAAACTTTCAGAGTAAGTGCGCTCGACACTGAGTGATTTACGCTCTCTCGAAGTTTTGACTTCTCTATAGTCGACTCCTCTTGAGAGATCATAGAGTCTGTGCCCCCAACTGCCAAAAGCCTGCTCAAGCTCAGCTCTTGTCAGCTTTCGAATATCTCCACAGGTCTTCAGCCCCAACTTGTGCATTTTCTTCTCTGTGACTTTGCCCACTCCTAAGATCGCACCAACTGGAAGTTTGGATACAAAGTCTTCAACCCTATCTGGCGTCACAGTGAATTGGCCGTTGGGCTTCTCCCACTCGCTCGCCACCTTTGCTAAAAACTTGTTAGGCGCAATACCGGCAGAGGCTGTGAGCCCTCTCTCGGCGAAAATCAACCTTCTTATTTCACGAGCAATATTGGTTGCGTTGTTACCGAACTCTTCACTAGCTGTCACATCAAGGTAAGCCTCATCTAGGCTTAAAGGCTCAATTTTTTTAGTAAAGCGCTCAAAGATCTCGCGGATAGCTTGCGATTCTGAGCGATATTTCCCGAAATTTGAGCCTACAAAAATCAAATCGGGGCAAAGCCTAAGGGCTGTGGCTGATGACATTGCCGACCTGACACCAAACTTTCTCGCCTCGTAACTTGCAGTTGCTATGACCCCTCGGCCATCTGGTCTACCACCCACTACAACCGGCTTGCCCTTAAGGTCAGGTCGATCACGGACTTCAACGGCCGCATAAAAGCAGTCCATGTCGACGTGAATAATCTTTCGAAGAGGTTGATCACTCATAGCTCAACCATACCCTATTTCGGGCAGAAATGGCGAACCCGTGGGCTGTTTTGGCCTAGAAATGCAACGTATAGAGCTGTGCTAAGCCAAGACGATTAAAAAACTATTACAACGCTTAGGGTAATTCAGATTAAAACCTGCTAGGGTAAGCGGCCAGTCCATAGTGTCACAGGCAAAGAATTCTAATTTCGAGAGGTAGAAAATTTGACTCCACAAACAAAAGGTCTCATTGGAGCTGTTGTCACCGCCCTCAGCTGGTCGATTCTGGCAATAGGCCTCAAGTACATTTTGTTCTACACCACCTCGGGTAACATTGCCTGGGTAAGAATGGTCGTGGCCTTTGTGAGCCTAGGAACTTACTTCGCCATTTACAAACGTGAGCAGTTTTCTATTTTCAAAACCCTTCCGATTGCTGCTGTGATAGCTGGCCTTTGCCTTTCGGCTAACTACTTTGGCTTCATGAAAGGCATTGAGCTATCGTCAGCAACCAATACCCAGATCATGATTCAGATGGGGCCATTGAGCCTCCTGCTAATCGGCATTTTCTTTTTTAAAGAGACTCCGACAAAATTTCAGGCCATGGGTTTTGTCTCAGCAATTCTTGGTTTTTCTTTGTTCTATTGGGACCAATTGCAACTGACACTTTCCGCAGGCACGTCGCTTCTTGCTGGCAATCTTTGGATCGCAATGGCCGCATTCACTTGGGCCGCTTTTGCAACGATCAATAAAGTCTTGTCAAAAAAATGGGACCCTCAACAAGTGAACTTCGTCATCTACTTGGTCAGCAGTTTGGCCCTGTTTCCGCTTGCTGATTTGAATGCCCTGCCCGGCTGGGAATTCTTGCCCTGGTTGCTGTTAATCGTATTCGGCCTTAACACAGTGCTCGCCTATGGAGCTCTCGGATACGCTCTGAAACATGCCCCTGCAAGCCAAGTGAGTGTGATCATTTCGGCCAACCCGCTACTCACTTTGGTGATTTTAGCTATCATGAGCCGCTTCTCAGAGACCATCGCCGCGACCGAGAAAATTGAGCCCCTTGGCTACGTTGGTGCTGGCTTGGTGGTAGTCGGCGTGATTCTGGCCTCCACAAAAAGAGCAAAACACGCTACTGAAAAGGCAAGAGCGCCCAGCAGTGGAGCTCATTTTGGCCCGCAAACCCCTGAAACATCAAAAGTCTAGGCTTCAGCCAACACAGACTCTAGACCAGGACTTGCGCTTCAGAAAAAACCACTCCAAAATATAGATAATGAAGAGAGGGATTTCGATAGCTTTAAAGGGCCTGGCTTTCACAGCTTTGGCAATTGGGTGCTCCACGACCCCAACCCACAAAGGTGAACCTCCTCCTCAAGCCAACCTTCTGCCTCCGCAATTCGAAGTTTCAAGTCAAAAAGACGTCGAAAGCGTGGATTACTTTCTGCTCAAGTCATTCGACAAAGCTAAGACGAGAAACCAAAAGTGGTGGATCCGTTACAAGAGGGGCATGATTTGGAGCGAGCGGCAACCTGAACTGAGCTGCGAACAATTCTCTGTATTGGCCAAGGAGCCTCTGTTCCCATTGGCTAGAATCGCCCACCTTAGAGCACTTCAGGTTTGCCCTGCCAACTCTAGTAAGCTCACAAATTTTGCCGCGCTAGAGCTGAAACAGCTCCCCGACTGGCAAAAAAATCTCGGTCTTGAATCGGCAATAAAACGAGCCGAACTCGACTCTGACATGAAGCAATTGATGCAGCTGAGTTATGAAAAATCAAAGTTACCACTAAGAAAGGAATTGAAGGTTTCACTGACAGAGACCTCTCTGAAGATAGCCGAGCAATTAGGCAACAGGGGCTTTGCAGTGAAGATGCAAAAACGCATTGAGAGTTTGCGCCCTAGCCGCATTGCTCGACCAAAGCGTCGCGATTGGATCAAAGTCGCATACGACCACCGCAGACTTCGCCAATTCGATAAGGCTCGAAAGTACTACAACAAAGTGCTGAGATCGAGACGCTCGTCTTTTTCGCAAAAGCTTACCGCATATCAGGGCTTGAGAAAGAGCTATAAGAACGACCGAAGAATGGAAGACTACCTCAAAGCCACTCTGAAGATGGCTTTGTTTGTCGAAAAGTCATTTCGAAAAAACCGAAAAAGCTCGTACTACAAAAGGCTCTTTCATGACAAGTTTATCACTCTCGCTCGAGCTCAATGGACAATGGGTAAGGTCCGAGAAGCTAGACGTACACTCGGGATCGTTCAAAAGGTTCTTGCAAAGAAGTTTCCGATGGTAGAAGTCTACTGGCTTTTTGGACGAATGGCCGAAGAAAAAAAGAAATTTCCCGAGGCGATTAGCTGGTTTCAAAAGGCCCTAGCTGAACCAATTTCAAACGAAGAATTCAAAGAAAAGATTCACTGGTACCTCGCGTGGAACCAAAGAAAGATTGGCAAATACCAAAGTGCACTTGCGACCTTCGAAAAAATTGTAGACCTGACAGAAAACGATTTCGCAAAATCGAGATATCAATTCTGGCTAGCACAGACGCTGAAAGAGTCTGGAGACACTACCAAGGCCACCTTAGCCTTTCAGCAGGTAATTAACGATGACCCCCTAGGGTACTATGGTTTGCTCGCTCATTACCGCACCGGCCAACTTATTCCGGCTAGCCAGGCGCCACCGAAAATGAAACCCGTAGTTGCTGAGAAGTCTGCTGAGGCGAAAGCTATCATAAGTCGCTTTGCCGACCTTCAAATGTTAGATTGGCTCATCTCTCTGGAAGAGCATGACCTCGCAAAAAGGTATCTCAATGCGATCTCTGCAGACTACCGCAAATCTGGTCAACAAGATGAGACCGTATGGCTTGAAATTTTTAATTACTATGGCAGAGCGGGTGAGTACTTGTCACTGTTCGAGCAGCTGGGCAAATTGTCTCCTGAAAGAAGAAAATTTATTTTAGATGAGCACCCGGGTCTTTTGTTTCCTCGACCTTTTACTCAACTTGTGAACACAGCCTCTGAAACTACAGGGGTTCAAGCCGAGCTGATCTACTCGATTATGAGACAAGAGTCAGCTTTTAACCCAAGAGCCAGATCATTTGCAGATGCCTATGGGCTCTTGCAAATGCTGCCCGAGAACGCCGCTAAAGAACCAATCGCGAAAGCACTGAACTATCAGCAGGCCACAGACCTCTACAAGCCAGAAATCAACATACCTGTCGGCGCTGCCTTCATTCAGAAAATCTCGCAAAAGTGGAATCAACAGTTTATTTTGATGGTGGCCTCTTACAATGCAAATGACAAAGCCATTCGCGGCTGGATAAAAACTAGATTTCGAGGTGACTCTACCGAGTTCATCGAAGACATTCCGTATGAAGAAACCCGTGGCTACATCCGACTCGTAATGAGAAATTTGATCTTCTATTCGCTTCTTGCTGCCGATGGCGAAAAGATTCCATTTCCAAGCCACTTGCTACGACTCGACTCCACACTCGACAGCCCATCAACACCACCTCTAAAAGAGGCGAGAAACTGACTTCAGCCCACTGTTAAATTGTTAGACAGCCCCCTAATCTATCCACACCTGTCTATCATCTCATCGACAAGTAGTTGAATACTTTCAATGACTTACCCCTCTCCCCGCTGGCACTCCGATTGCTCAAAATAAAGGAAAGTACGGGGGCTCTATGAAGCAGAAAATGAAACGACCACTACAAGCAATGCTAATTGTGTTTTCTATCGGAACGATTTCAGGTTCACTGATAACTGAAACTATCGCAGAGAAAAAAGAACCTGAGTTAAAGCTGTCTGATCTGGCAAGTACTGCACCCTCTGGTCGTACTCTAGAGCTTGGTAAAGCAATTCCTACCGACAAGAATTTGAAGAAAGAAGTTCAAGTCTTAATGAAAGACCCTGCGATGTCAGAGAAGTGGGGCCTCAAACTTACAGATTCAAAAAGAGCTTGGCGGGTTTCTCAAGGAAGCAAAGACATCGTAGTCGCCGTCATTGACACCGGTGCAGACATGCACACCGACCTGATCAATAACCTTTGGCGAAACAGTGGCGAAACTGGCAAAGATATACGCGGCAATGACAAATCAACAAACGGAATCGATGACGACAAAAACGGCTACATTGACGATGTTCATGGCTTTAACTTTGTCGGCAACAACCATGACTTGAGCGACAATCACGGCCACGGCACTCACATCGCAGGCATCATCGGAGCCGAAGGCGGCAATGGCGTTGGCATCAGCGGTGTTGCTCCGAAGGTAAGTCTGATGATCTTAAAGTATTACGACCCGAAAGCACCGGGCATCAATAACTTAATGAACACTGTAAAAGCTATCGACTACGCTGTTCGCAATGGAGCCCATATCATCAACTACTCAGGTGGTGGACTCGAGCCATCTCCGCAAGAGAAAGCGGCGATTGCCAGAGCAGAAAAACGCGGTATTCTAGTTGTGGCTGCTGCCGGCAATGAGCAATCAGACTCTGATGTGCACGGTTACTACCCTGCAGATTATGAGTTAACAAATATCATTTCAGTTACAGCTATTAACAAGTCTCGAAAGGTTTTAGACTCTTCAAACTGGGGCTTAAACTCAGTGGACCTGGCAGCTCCTGGCCACAATATCTACTCATTACTACCAGGCAACCAATACGGTTTCATGACTGGCACCTCACAGGCCACAGCCTTTGTGAGTGGAGTTGCTGCTCTGGTAATGGCTCAAGATCCTGAACTGCGATCAGCTGAAAAGATTCACAAGTATCTCACTCAGACCGGTGATATCGATATGAACCTTTTGGGTAAAACACGCTACACCAAACGCTTGAATAGCTACAAAGCACTTACCATTAAAGATAGCGACTCTTCTTGGAACGGAACCCGCGCTGAAAACGCAGTCAATATCAAGGCTTCGACATTTGCTTCTAACCCAGGTCTAGCATTATCTGGCATTGGCTCTGAGACAACTGGTAGCCCTGAAGGTCACTTCGCCTCGCAAACGCGAAACATACTCAAACACCTTGTTGACGAAAAGTCGGTGAAGAACGCGATAGACAGCCCGACCAACACTGAAGTGGGAGCTCCCCCACAACTCTAATTTCAGTAAAGCTTAGCGGCTTTGCATAAGCCGCAAAGCCAGAGAAAAGAAGGCAATGGCCGCACCTACACCAACCATGTTGCGGCCACCAGGCAGCGAAAGCCCAACCAGGCAAACGACGACGGCACAAAACAAGACGAAATTTGAGAATCGGATCCAAGAGCGCATTGAAGTCTTGCGCGCAGGCTCCACCTCAACCTCTTTAACTGTGGCCTGAGGAGACCTGGTTTCGGCATCGGTAGCCTGGGTCATCAAGGCCTCGATTCGGCCCTGCATTTCTGTGATCAAAGGGTCAGAGCCCATTGCCTGTTCTAACCCTTGATAACGCTTAGCTGCATAATCCATACAGCTTTGCAATTCAGCCTGCCTGAGGAACTCATTATGCCCCTCTTCGTTCTCAAATTGCTCGACCACACTCTGCCAAAGCTCCCTGACTTGAGCGGTACTATGTACCCCCTCTTCTCGGGCTTGCTGAGCTGCATCGGCTTTTTCGACCAAGACTAAGCAATGTGGGCACTCTTTAAGATGCAAGGCATGTCTTTTGCCGCAATTTGAGCATGTTCGCTCAAACAGATCTGAACTTTCTTCGATAGACTGAATCGGATTCTCGGCGCCCGCTGAGTCAGACGTCTCTGTCTTCACACTTAACCATGAGACTGGAAAACCAATTTGCTCGACTCGATTCAAAGCCTCTGGAAACGGTAACCAGAATTGGGTGTCACACTTTCTACACTCGAATTTGGGTCGGGGTTCTTTAATATCTGCAGCAAAAATTTTGTAAGGTTGATAACATTTCGGGCACCTCACCTTCACAGAATCAACTGCTACTGCTCCCAAAATATCACGATCTCGAGTTGAACCCTCAGTTCCATCCATGAAGTTTTCCAACCTTAACGCCTCCCCAATAATCAGATTTACGAGATGTCCCACCATTTCGCAATCATTGTTAAGATTTGATCACTGAAAGTCATTTTCAGCCAGGCATTTCACAAAATTTATTCTAGCAAGATTTCTTGTTCCTACAAGAAAATTATGTTCCTCTGAATACGAGTATGAAATCCAAAATTATCGAGTTTTTTTCGACCTATAAGTTGGCGTTTCTAAGTGGTGTTTTCATCGGCACGACTTACATTCCGTTTCCACCCTGGGCCTCTCTTTTTTGCTTTGTTCCTGTGTGGCTCTTTTGGCTGCAAAACCCAATGTCTGCAAAAAGAATTTGGTGGTCAGGTTGGATCGTACAATTCACTCTCACTATCATCGGCTTCAACTGGGTGGCCCACACGCTCACTGAGTTTGGACATCTGCCCTGGCCAGTCGCTATACTTTGCCTTTTCGGCTTCGCCAGCTTTGCAAGTTTACACATCCCGCTTGGTGGAATGCTCTGGTACTTTTTAGTCAAACACTTGAAGCTTGGCCTACTCAGCCGAGTTCTCGCCCTGCCATTATGTGTTGCATTTGCAGAGAGAATCTTCCCAATGATTTTTGATTGGCACTTTGGCTACACTTGGTATTGGGTCGGGGCACCCTGGGTTCAAACTGGCGAGATTTGGGGCGTCAGGTTTTTAAGCGTTCTCACAATATTTTTCAACCTCGCGTTTCTGCTGTTTTTTGTAGAGGCCTTTAAGCCCAAGGCAAAGCTCGCAGTTGCATCGGTGCTAGGGCTATTTGTTGCTCTTAATATCATTGGTTGGCAGCTCGGTAAATCGGCGCCCAAACCCGACAGCACACTCAACGTGATGATTGTTCAAGCCAACATTGGCAATTTAGAAAAGCACATTGCTTTTGCTGGTTTTCGCGGGTTTAGAGAGCGCATTATCTCCAAATACACCAAGGTTACTGACGAAGGCTTGGCTGAGTTTGGGGCTGACAACATTGACTTTGCGATTTGGCCTGAGACCGCTTTTCCTGATCACATCTTGAGTGGCCCGTCGCAATCAAAGTACACTTACCGACTGCAACAGTATCTGAACAAAAATAATTTAGCACTGGTGACGGGTGGCTACGGCTACAATCGAGAAAAAGACCAGAACTCAAATTCAATGTTCGTTTTTAATAAGCAAGGCAAGCTTGTGGCCCAGCCCTATATGAAAACATGGCTGCTGGCATTCGGTGAATACTTCCCTGGTTCGAATTGGTTTCCAGTGCTTCGAGAGTGGTTTCCTCAAGTGGCTGGTTTCGAGAGAGGTCACGGCCCCATGATTCAACAGCTTAATGGCCTGAGAATGGGGCCGCAGATCTGTTATGAAGGTTTGTTTGACTGGTTCTCTCGTGATTCTGCCCTGCTTGGAGCTCAGGTACTCGTAAATGTCACAAATGACTCGTGGTACGGTACCTGGCAACAGCCCTACCAGCACCTGTATATGACTCTATCGAGAGCCATTGAGACTAGACTCCCTATCATTCGCTCAACGAATACTGGCATCTCTACCGTAGCTCTGGCTTCAGGTGAAGTGATGGAGCAGTCTCCTTTACATGTTCCCTGGAAAGGTTTATACGAGATCGGATACGTAAAAGAGCCAAAGCCAACCATTTTCACTCGCTTTGGCATCTGGTTTTCCGACCTGTTTTTTGCCTTATGGGGAGTTCTCGTTGTTGTCTACAGAAAGCGATCTTAAAGACCTCGAGTCTATCGACTGGGCCGTCATTGCCGACAAAATTCGAACTTACTGCACCTCGGAAGCTGTCAAAGAAAGCCTTCGGCTTGAACCTCAAAAGAGTGCAGCCGATGCGAGCAACAAGATGACAGCAGTCAAAAATGCTGAACATGTGCTCGCAAAAGGCCAACGCCCTTACATGGAGAGCCTCGACCTCTCATCTGTCTGGCTGCAAAGGTTAAAAAAAGGGGCCACTTTACAACCTCTCGAATTCAAAGATGTGCACCACTTCTGCGCTGAGACCCTTGCCTTAAAGTCGATTCTTGGTGGCAGTGAAATCCTTGAATTTGAATACGCGGCCGGCGAGCTATTCGACGCAGAGGAGCCGCTCTCAGCTATTGATCAAATTTTGACTTCAGATGGTGGCATCCGTACTGATGCCAGCGAGACGCTCTACAACCTTTTCAACGAGAAGAACAAACTCGCCCGCGACATTTCAAAGATTCTTGACCGACTCGTTCACGAGCATGAACTCGCACCGGTGCTTCAAGACAAATACGTGACCACCCGAGAAGGCCGCTGGGTCTTGCCTGTTAAAAGTGGCATGCAGGGTCGCTTAGAGGGTATCATTCACGCCTCATCTCAATCGAAACAAACTGTCTTCATGGAGCCTCAAGAGGTCGTAAAAACCAACAACCGACTGCGTGAAGTAGAGCAAGAGATCGAGCACGAGATTGAAGCATTGTTAAAGGGCCTATCTCTCTATTTCAGCGAACGGTTTGACGAGATTCTGTCGGCACAAGCCGTGTTGTTTCAGTACGACGAGCTTTTTGCCAAAGCAAAACTTTGCCTTGAAATAGGTGGCAACTCGGTCAGCTTCTCTGAGGACTCCATCGAACTCAAAGATGTAAAACACCCGTTGCTTGTGCTTGATCAAGACTCCGAAGTGACGCCGAATACCGTCGAAATGGACTCTCTCCAGAAAGTGCTTCTTTTATCTGGCCCCAACGCTGGAGGGAAAACGGTACTGCTCAAGGCTATTGGGCTAGCAGCTCAGATGGCAAGATGTGGTCTGCCGATTTGTGCCGACGAAGACTCGAGCCTGCCCTTTTTTACGACCATCAAAGTTGGAGTGGGTGATTCCCAAAGTGTCGATGAACACCTTTCAACTTTTGCTGCACATTTGAAGGTCTTGAATGAAGCCTCTCAGCTCTCGGGCTCCGATAGCCTTATCTTGATTGACGAGATCTGTGGTTCAACCGACCCTGAAGAAGGCTCAGCACTTGCCAGAAGCTTCTTAGAAGCCTATTGCGAGAACAAAGTGTTCGGTGTGATCACGTCTCACCTAGGCCCATTAAAGAGAGGCTGGGAGCCAGAGCAAGGGCTCATTAACGGAAGTCTCGAGTACGATTCGCAATCAGGCAGCCCCTCTTACCGTCTTTTGATGGGCGTGCCCGGCCAGTCACTAGCGATCCAGACAGCCAAGAGAGTCGGAGTCGATAGCACGATCGTCGAAAGAGCCCTTTCTCACCTTTCACCTGACATGCGCCGCTATCAACAAAACCTCGAAGAAGTTAGCGCGATGAAAGATCAGCTGGTCAACATGAAAAAAGAGCTTCAGCAGCAGTCGAGTGAGCTGAAGAAAGAGAAAAGTAAGTACCACGCCATGCTCAGCAAGTTCGAGGCCGAACGCGATAAAATGATTCAAGTTGCACTCAACCGCGCTGAAAAGAAAATTGATAAACTTGTCGAGAAGTCAAAAGTTGATGACCTGTTCAAAAAGCACTCTGCAGCTGAATCGGTAAAGCAAAAGCTCCCAGAAGTGGTAAAAGCTTCTTCGACCAAAACAAAAAAACTCAGCGATATCAAATCTGCCGAAGAGTTTGGTAAGCACTTCCCAGCAGGGTCGAAGGTTTTCTCAACCAGCATTGGAAGAGACGCTGTCGTGCAAGGAGAACCTAATAGCAAGGGCGAAGTCTTGATACTATCGAACTCGATGAGGCTTACGGTTCCTTGGAGTGATTTGACAGCACCCAAAACCTCTCAAAACCCGACAAAAGAAATCATGCAGAAGAACAATCGCTTTGTTGGCCGAGACCATTTTACTGATAACAGTGTTGATATCAGAGGAATGACAGTAGCCGATGCACTTGATCGGCTAGAAGACAAACTTGATCAAGCCACGGCTCAAGGAGGCGAACGGATTAAAGTTGTTCATGGCCACGGCACGGAGTCGCTAAAGAAAGCTGTCAGAAGCTTTCTGTCTCGGAGTGTTTACGTAAAAAAATGGCAATCTGGCACCGGCAGCAGCGGCGGCGACGGAATCACTTGGGTGGAGTTAGCAGACTAGCCCTGCAGGCCCTAGCTCTTAGTGCGACTCGCTTAGCTTGCTCAAAAAATGGCGGATGCTCTTCGCGTCCACCAATAGCCTGACCTCTTTCATTGTAGACCGGTATGATGAGCCGGTGAAAAATCGTTCGTTCTCCTTGGCTGGGCTCCCAAACAGTGTTGCCTTCTGACCAGTCAAATAGGACCCAACGATCGACTTGCCAGCCAGCTTGAATACCTTCTGCCAACTTACTGAAGCCTGAAAGCCCCGCGGCGAGCCGATAGGCCCCTTGAATCAAGGTCTCACTCGAGACCCCTTCAAACTCAAACTCTTCTCCACCCGAGTGACGAGGATCCATCGCGAACTTATCAAACAGAATTAACGGAGCGTTGGAAGCATCTCCCTGTGCAGTCAACAGATTCACCAGTTGGTACTCTAACCCACCTGAAGCTAGGATCTTGTTTGTATGCCTGGGTACTCTTGCGATGAGCTCTTCATAACCTCTCAAATAGAGCTCGGCAGCAACGAGTGAGTCTTCTAGGTCTGTGCGATTAGAGCCGCTGTAGCTGTGAAGTGGGAGACGCAAAGCTAGGTTCTCATTCGTGCGCCAAACATCAGCCGAGTCACCGTGACCCAAAAACTCAGCTACGATGACACGCCTACCGTCGCTAAACGACAAACTGTCTCCAGGCTGTATGGTGCTCGCAAGCGAGTGGTAAGTTTCTGAAAGAGCTTGAAGCTGCTCGTCGTAGTCATTTGGCAAAGTGGGCGATTGCTGAACCTGGGCTTGATAAAGATTCACTGCAGGACCTAGAGCCGAGCCCAGATCGACAGTTTTTGCCAAACAGACACTTTGCGCACTGATCACAATTGCTGAAACTAACAGAATGCTCAATGGCCTCATACTCGCCAGATTCTCCTTTTACACCAGGTTAGATTGCCAAAAAAATGCCAATGCTTTCTCTTCCCAGAGGCAAGAAACTGATGGTTAGATATGGTTATGGAATTTGCTTTAGCAAAGACGAATGCTGGTTTCGCCTTTAGCCGGCTACGAGCTTTTAGCATTTAAAAAGTCTGATCACCCTTGTTTCAGTACGGGGTTTCGACCTTGTCCGTTTTTGGCTTACACTTCAACTCGTCTGGTAGATTCAAAAAAGCCACGGAATTTTCTGGAATCTTCAATTTAGATATCACACAGCTTTGAACAGATGTGCGGCTATCTTTTAGGCGCAAATCTTCAGTGCTGCGAATCAATGACCAAAGAGGCGTGCCCTTATCAACGTTGTACAACACTCTACCACTGATCTCTGACAAGAAAGACACATCCACTTTCTTCATTCCTAAAACCTCCACCGACCCAGAGATTTCAATATCAGCGCAGGTGTCTTCAGCACACTCATACAAGTTCTTCAAAATACCGACGATCCCGACTTTCAGCGGGATGCCGTTCTTCAAGCTGATCCATTCAGATTCGCTGTCCCAGGTGTCTCCAACCTCTACGGGCTTGCTCGGCAGAGGCATCGGCGGCACGTAAAATATGGACTGCTCTGGGTACCCCCCTGCCAACAGCACATTGCCTTTTTTGTCGTAAACATAATTGATCACTTCTTCAACTTCGGGAAAAGCCAAGTCGTGAAGATCTACGATTCCGTCTTTGTCTTTACTGGTAACATCGATCGCAATGGTGCCCTCTTTTCTTGGCTTACGAAACTTCTCTTCAACCGTAAAGTCGACGATCTCGTCTTTCTCTTTCACGATCTGCTCAAGCTCAAACTCTTTGATGTAAGAGTGCGAATGGTACAGGGTTTCGCGTACGAGCGGTTCAGAGCCCTTCAGATCAATGCTAACAGCCTTGCCTGGGTCTTTGGGCTGCAGCCTCTTCGAGGCGC
>JABSOQ010000038.1:11744-29068 GCA_013216195.1 Bdellovibrionales bacterium | reverse complement strand
GAACCGTTAGAGCTTAGAGAGTTGGCCTCACGAACATCATCAACTCGCTGCAAGACCTGATCACCACTTAGACCACTGTCTGCTTCGACCCATCTCTGAGAGCAACCGATCATCAAAGGAGATGACATAATCAATGTGAGACCTGCCATCAAAAGAACACTCTTGAGTCTCAAGTTTTGATTTTGTCTTCGCCTTTTCATCATGCTCTCTCTCGTTTAGTTCACAATTCCGTTAATATGCCCCTAGAAGGGTTGATAGCTTGAACCTTGAACAAAGTAAAAGCTCAGGTATTCAAAGCCCACCGTGCATGGAATGCCTTCAACCGATTCAATAATGATTTCACCCCAAAAGGTGCTGCCGTAGCGAACCCCGTCTTCTCCGACGGTTTCAGGTGCATCTTCAATCTCAATCCCAGGAAAGAGATAGTAGCCATTTTGACTTGAAACAATGATCTCGGCCACTCTATTGTCACGCTTGTTTCTCGCCAAGAATCGGGCTCCCTGCCAATTCATAAAGTTGTAGCCACCACCCGCTAGGTCGGTCACGTAATAGCCATCTGTTAGATTGTCGATGATCTCCCAGTAGCCATCTGTAAAGCCACACTCAAGAAAGTCATTACCTCGGTAATCAAGATAGCCTTCGACTTCAACAGGGCCGGCATAGTAAGCATCAGCTCTTTCACCGCTGGCTGTGTAGAGGTCAAAACCGAAATCAATCGTGCCACCAGCCGCATAGCTGTAAGCGCTCTCGTTTCTAGCTCGAGCCAGTCGATCGGTCGTTCCGTTGTCATCATCATCATCAGCTGAGCTACGTGAGCCCCTGCGCCTGCTGTCATCATCGTCTGACCTGTTCGATTTACCTTTTGTTCCGCTATCTTCACTACAACCAGTCATGACTGTTGCTGATGCTAAGATAAAGCACAACACAAGGAGTCCTAACCATTGTATTCCGTTTTCGCGATTAAAGTTTTTCATGGCGTGCCTCTTTTTTTCCTTTTCCATCCTTTAGAATGAAACTTCACCGTTAAATGCTTCTGCTAAACTCAAACCTTCAAATGTACCCAAAAGCTTGTATCCACTATCTGGGTAAAGGGCTCGAAACGTATCAACTCCATCACCGCTCTTCCAAGCTCGGCAGTCATTCGGACCCAGCGAGATAAACCAGCAGTGGTTTCTTTCAACATAAATTCCTGGCCAGAATGTGAAGCCCGGAGGAGCATCATTCGGGTCAAAGTTCTTGAAGTAAACTTTGCCATTTACGATGTCGCCAGGCCCTTCACCATCACCACCAGTGATCTGAAACTCATCGATCACCACAATGATTGCGCCCAAGCCATCTTCGAAGAAGGCATGAAACCCTGTTGTGCCATTCTTGGTGAACCAAACGTTGTACTTGTTGTCGTTATTGGTATCGCCCGATGTGAAGTTGCCTTCATAATAATAGTAGTCTTCGTAAGAGATACTGGCTGTTCCACCATATGTAGGTGTTCCGCCGTTTGATCCTTTGCGAGTGAGGTTCAAATTGATTCTTACATTTGTTGGGTTGTTCCGAGCTTCTGTTGTGTACTCTATTAGTCTTTGAACACTGACCAATTGCAGAGGAGCAGAACTACCGTAAACCCCAGCACCCTCACCGGGGCCTTCACTTGGGCCAGAGCCAGTAGGAGTCCAAGGATCACCAGAAGTCACATCGATCGTACTAATATCAGTAGGAGTCGAATCGTTTGATGAATCCGGCTTACTTTGTTTAGGCTGAGCACAGCCCACCATTGTTGCTGCCAACAACAAGATCATTAGAGATGTAAGCTTCTTCTTTGTTTCCATAGTCTTTGCCCTCCCTCCAAGCCACACCCTAGACAGTGATCACTTGAAGGTTTGGTTTCCTTTCAACCTGTAGATAGAGCGAGATGCGTGCCGAACCGAGAACTTTTTTCAAGATATTGAAATTATTGGCAAATATAGAGAACGGGCAAAGATCCGACCTGAAACCGAAGTGTCAACAAGGTCTACTTTTTGCCGGAAATTGTCGTCAAAATTTAACTAGTGATTTCATATACTTAAGGTCTGGTATGGCAAAACCCCTGACAGCAGGGCCTTTGATGGGCTCGTAAAAGCTTAAAATTGTTGGTTTTTTTGAGGGTGTCGACTCAAGTCCTGGAAAATTTTACCGATAACCAAACATGTAAAGGAGCTAGTCGATGAAAATGAACACTATGGGATTTGTCGCCGTTGCTGCAGTTGTATTCTTTGCGGCGAGAGTACTGATCACGATGGTCTGATCACAGGGGCCTCTACCCCGCCTTATCTTGCTCCCAACCTTGGGAGATCTTAGGAACCTGCAGAAGCTGTTCAGGCTGTCTCCAGGTATCTTTCTTCAATACTGCTTTCGGGTAATAATGCTTCAAAATTTCAGTGTACTTTCGGCCTCTGAGAGCGAGCGTCTTCACTCCCCATTGGCACATACCGACCCCATGCCCGTTGCCTTTACCACTAAACACAATATTTGGCCCCACTGTCTTCCAAGTGAACCTTGTGCTTTTGATCTTATCGAAACCCACCACCTCTCGAAACTGCTGAGAGTTCATAAACTCAGGGAAATGGTTTTCAAACTCTACAGAAAGCTCACCAACACGGCTCCCCTCAGTTCTCTCAGAAACAAACAAAGACTTGAGCTTTGGCTCTTCGTATTTGCCCAAACGGGGTGCAAGCTTTAGCGCCAACTCCTTACGGGTCATCGAGTAACTCCACTCGTTCGAGCGTCTCGATTTGCAGTAGCTATCTCTCACTCTTGCATGATCATGACCATCAAGGCCCCAGACAGCTTGCGGTGACTCGGTTTCTCCTCCACAATCCGAATGATAGTAAGCCGTGATATAAGCGCCTTTGCGATTTCTCAGCACTTGGTCTTGTGTTTCACGGAGCGCTCTCACAACTTTTCTTTGGTAGATAGGGGCTGCTCCCGTAAGCTTCATGGCATTGAAAACCTGATCACTCACTGAGGCTTCGAGATCAAAATGATAAGTTTCGCGCTCAGCCATTTTCTTTCTCATGTAGGTGCGAGAGGCAACCGCTTGTGCTTTTAACGCTTCAAGAGGCCAAGCCGCTGGCATCTCAGAGGGCAAGACTCCCGCGAGATAAGTTTCAATATCAAGCTCTGTGATAACATCAATTCGGCCCCTCTGATTGCGAACCAGACGAATCTTTGAAGGCACTGGCTCTAGGCCTACACGCACCCCAAGGCCGCTAACATATAGCTCTCTCGAAAAAACACGAAGCTGATCTTCAGACGATCGTTGAAGTTTCACAGCCCAGAACGGCGATCGCTCTGGCCGCACTTTCTCCAAAACAACCTCGGCCATTTGGTACTTAGGGATTGCAACGGTCTGAAACGGGCTGACATTGTCTTTTTGGCTGAACACTAGGTTTCTTCCAGTGAGTTTCACTGTTTTTAGGTTCTTAGCCAAACGAACCCTTACCGTGTCACGGGCATAACAAATGTCGGCCACCATACAACTCGCCAACACTAAGCCACTTATGATCATTCGCCGCAGTTGAAAACCCAAGTCCGCCACTCCCCCCAAAACAAAATCATATGGAGAAAAAACCTAGCTCACAATGCAAAAGTGAATTCAATCTGAATAGAGAGGCAATTTAGAGGCGAACAAGCTACACGAGGGTCAAGGGCTTCAGATGCCCCCACACCATTCGCTTTTGTGTTTGAACTTGCTGCTGGTTCTTCGACAACATCGGAGAAAGATCTCCGGTGAGCATAATGCGGTTTGAACCTTCACTGAGAGCCTGCCCCACTCGTAGACCTTCAAGCCCAACCCCAGCACAGAGATCAGGAAAAACCAGTAAGGTTTTGTACTTCAAATCAGCCAGCAGCTGCTTAGCAAAAACCCCTTGGTCTGATACCCTCAAGATGCACATTCGCCCATCACCCATTGCTTTCAAGATGTTGGAGAGAAGGCTTTTCGCTTCATTAGATACATCCGTGCTGGCCAATACGTAAAATGCGGCCTCTTTTTGCCCATCTAAATCAAAAGCTGGCTTAGCATCAGGTGTAGCAAGATCAGAAGTCGAGGCGATTTGAGCAGTCTCGCTAGCCTTAGCTTGATTGGGCCGACTGAGGCTGTCAGCAGACTCTGACGCAGCTAGTCCAGATCTGTGCTTTTCACTAACATTCGCTGAAGCAGCCTTTGGCATTAGCACAGCCTCAACCCCTAAAGTCTTCTTCAAATACTGAATTTGAGCAAAATCGAGCCTCATATCCGTGACTGTACCAAGGTCTACTAAGCCCGGGCAAGCCCTACTAGTGAGGCCTCTACCCCCTCTCATCATTCTCATGGGCAATATTTGCCTCGGTCGACAGACCAAATTTCAAGGGCACGTCTCAAGCTGAAACACCTCCTGCCGAATAGAAATACAAGAAAGTTAAGGAGGACCAAGTATATGGATCCACTAAAAAAGATCATGGAAGATCGCCAGGCTCAGGAAGAGCCAAAAGAAAAAGAGCAACAGATCGATGTTGAGCAAACAATTGAGAGCCTTTTGCACAACCTGGGCCCAATTGACCACAAAGAGATGATGCTCGAGCACTACAACAACTGCTCACTTTGCGGAACAGAGCTAGAGTTCGTACATGTGACCCACTTCACTCATCTTGAAGTTGAAGAAGAGGCGCATTGTCCAAACTGCAAAGTTCGTATGAAGCAAGAAAAGCACAGTCTACAATAAAGGGGTCAAGTACGGAGCGTAAAAAACGCTCGCTTGGGCTCTTTCACACGATGAGCCCGTACTAGCCACTACTAGGTCATTTGGCTCTTTCGATTGTGAGGGCCAAAAAAACACCGACGACAAAGCCGGTGTCTATCGCAAACCAAATTAAAAACTTAGATTCTAAAACGAACCCTCTAGCCCAGCCTGCATGAACCACTGGGTGTAGAGCTGAACATCGTCTTTGTTGAAACTATGCTGAGCCAAAGGGGCTCCTAGCATACCTTTGATTTTCAAACCTTGGGTTATCGGACACTGAACATTCACATTTGCAGTGACATCCCAAAAAGCCCTAGGGCTGTAATAGAACCTCAACAAACGGTCTGAAACTGGATCATCAAAATCACGATCTCGACCAACAATACCTTGAATATTGTGATAGTTCGCCCACACACCCGGTGTCAGATATTGATTGAGCATATAGCTATACCAAGTTTTCGCCATGAACTCATCGCCCCTACGGTAGCCTTCAGAGTTGACTCCTGTTCTTACCGTGGCCATGCCGAACCCGCCGACTTGGTGCTTGCCAAGCATCTTAATGTAAGTGCCAGAGGCCATAAAGTCTTGCGTGCCTGAGCCAAGTTGCATGTTGTAAGGGTAGTTGAAATTTCCACGAATATTTTTTTCAGTGATTGAACCTGTCGGCAAAATCGCTCCAAATTCAGCAACGTAAATGCCAGAAGGTAACATGAAGGTCTTTGTGCCCTTCACTGTCGTATCACCAAAGCCTTCAGTCTCGTCTTTGTACAACTCTTCGAAAAAGTAAGTCTCAGCGTAGATCTTGTTATAGCTGTTTTGAATCGTAACGCTCAACAAAGGGTCAATTGAGTAAGACAGAGCCATCACATTGGTATTGAACGACACTCTCTCAAAACCATAAGTCGTAAGACCACCAATTTCGCGAGAGGCATCATTCACCCCTTCAAACTCATAGTAGAAACGGTCAAATGAAGCTTTAAACTTAGGGGTCGGAGCAGCTTCGCGAACGAGCCCTTCAATCTTTGCCTTCAACTCCGCGTCTACAGCCACAGCTCCTGTATTGCTCTCTAGCTGGCCCGCAGCCTCACTCTCTGAGTCTTGCGCATACCCAAGACTTAACCCCAAAAAGCAAAAAGCCAGCGTGATCAGCTTTACAACTTTAAAGCTTTTCACTTGCTGGCTTTTAACTGAATTCAAATAAGAAAAACCTGAACTACTGGCCGCCGTTACCCTCGCCATTTAGTACCCTCATACATGCTTTTGTAGAGCTCGTAGCTTGTTCAGTAAGAACAACACTAGTGAGTTCATCTGACTCACTAGCTGAAGTGTTCATGTGGCTCTTGTCCACATCGATCACTCGTTCTTCTTCTCCAGCTTCCCCTCGAATGAGCTTCTCTGTTTGTTCAGCCACTTCTTCAGGGACAACTCCCGGCAGAGCATGTGGGGCTCCTTCAAAAAGAACCATAGAACCCTTAGCCGGGTTTTCTTCCATCAGCTCCCAGAAGCGAATTTGATCTTGATACAATGGTGGATCTTCACGAGATGCTAAGAACAAATGAGTCTGTGGCAATTCAACTTCAGCCATGTCTTTTAGATCAAACCATTTCGATGATCTAGCCATTTGATAGACTCCATGAAAAAAGTCCATAAACTCAACACCTGCAGGGCGCCCCTGACCCATAACCAAAGGGAGCATCGTATTGTAGAGCTCAGCATCGTAGTAGTAGTCATAGAAATTCGGTAAAGCGCTGTAAAGGGCATGGCGACTCGCACCGTAGGGGTTGTAGCGATGAGATGCCATAACTGCTGGTGCACTTAAGATCAGGTTGTCGATCCGATCTGCGTGCTGAGCAGCTAGTGTAATGCCGGGGATTGAGCCATAAGAGAGGGTGAGTAGGTTGAAGTTCTTAATACCCAGTGAGTCGACTACCGCCATCGTCTCATCAACGAAGGTTTGGGTCTCTAAGCCGGTCTGACGAGGGCCCTTAAAGGTATAGCTAGTCTCTGCGTAGTACGGAGTTACACCATCTTCAAGAAGTCTCAGAGACTCGGGTTGTGTGCTGTAAGCCAATTGCAGAACACCGAAACCACGACTCACAAGCTCGCCAAAAAACTCATCCCAATTGTCGATGTCATAAATCAAACCGTTCATCAAAACGATTGTCGGCTCACCAACTTTTGCCGGATGATGCCTGTAATAGACCTTATGGTTGTCAGCGACTTCAAAAACGCGTTCTTGAAAAAGCTCTTCGGCCCAAACAGAGCTAGAAGAAAGAACTAGACACAACAAGACAAGAATCTGTCTCATGCAACCCCCTCAATTTTCTGACCTACACTATCCCCGCCTAGGTCGTTCCCTAAAAGTTTGCTCTGCTCACTTGTCGATACACCAAATCCCCTTAGTGAATCGCGCAGAATTTCAAGTCTAGACGGTCAAACCGTCCAAACAAAGTTTGCCAGTTATACAGAAGCTGATGCCGCCTTGGTAGTGACACCAATTTGCATCAATTTCTTTTTTAATATCTTTCCAGTAGCTCCCTTTGGAAGCTCTTCGACGAACTCAATATGCTTTGGAATTTTGAATTTAGCCAAACGTTGCATACAGAATTCGCCAATTTCATCTTTGTTGAGAGAATTAACTGACGAGCTCACAATGAAAGCCTTGCCGACTTCTCCCCACTTCTCATCTGGATAACCAACTACAGCAACCTCATCAATTGCCGAGTGCTGAGTTAACACCTTTTCAATCTCGGCGGGGTAAACATTCTCACCACCGCTGATAAACATCTCTTTTTTTCGCCCAACCACATAGAAGTAGTCGTCTTCGTCTCGTTTCACGAGGTCGCCCGTACGCAACCACTTGCCCCAAAAGGCTAAACGAGTCGCCTCGGGCTGGCCCCAGTATTCAGGCATGCACATTGGGCCTTTAAGCAACAGCTCTCCAACTTCTCCGATGGCCACCTCTTGGTCTTGCTCATCAACGATCTTGGTCTCCACATAGAAGTTTGGACGGCCAATAGAACCAATTTTAGTTTCAGCATCTTGCTCACTCAATGAAAAGCAGTTCGGGCCGCACTCTGTAAGACCAAACCCCTGCCTCATAGAGACACCCTTTTGATGCCATCTTTGAATCATACCTAGCGGCATTGGTTCACCACCCACGACCGCATACCGAACTGATGACAAATCGACCCTGGCGAAGCTGTCTGATTTCGCCATCATGGTAAGCGTAGTAGGTACCCCGAAAAGCAAGGTCGCCTTTTCACGCTCACTCCACTCAAGTACGGCATCTGCATCAAAGGTCGGCAAGAAAACGGTCTTGGCGCCCTTATGAATAAACGGAGTCAATAAGACATTCCAACCGCCGGTGTGAAATAGGGGCAAAAAGCTCACCATGCAGTCTTCATCAGAGACCTTCAAACTGATGCTCGTATTGATTGAGTTCCAAAAGAGAACTTTGTGAGTGATTACAACTCCCTTAGGAAACCCCGTCGTGCCTGAAGTGTACAAAATCTGACACGGACTCTCGAACTCTGCCTGCATCTCAACCACACCCGACCAGGTTCTGGCTGATTCAAGATTTTTGGTAAACCATTGCAGTGGCAACTTCTCGATAGCAGAGCTACATTGCGCACCCTTCTCTTCGAGCTCCGGACCGACAAACAGCATTTTCGAGCCAGAATCTTGCAAAATGTAGTCGACCTCAGGTGCAGACAAACGAAAGTTGATCGGCACAATGATCGCACCAAGCCTTTGTAGCGCAAAGAATAAGAAGACTGTTTCAATACGATTTTGCGCCAACACCGCAATTCGGTCGCCCTGCCCCACGCCTTTATCTGACAGGAGTTTCGCGAAGGCATTACTGATTTTAAAAAATTCAGAGTAACTGTAGCTCTGGCCTGATGGCACATCTACGAAAGCCGTTTTGTTTGGCGAGTACTGATTCCACTTTTTTAGCCAGTCGATTTCAATGCTGTTTGCCTGACTCATGAGTCAAAACCCCACTCAAGGGCGAGGGCGGCCATAGACATGCCACCGCCTGAACCAAGCATAAAGACCAAATCGCCTTTCTTGAGTTTACCCTCATCTACGGCATCAGAAATCGCCATCGGAATACAAGCACTACCCGTGTAGCCAAACTTGTTCATCACATTGTGAGATTTTTCGTGAGGAAGACCAAGTGAATCGAGCGCGGCATTGATCGTGTCGATATTCAATTGAGTTAAAAAGAAATGATCGATTTGATCTGGCGTCTTTTTGATTCGATCAAGAATCAAGTTCGTAAGGCGCGGCCAATGAATCGCATTGGTTTCGACCGGAATTTTTTTAGCAAAGTTTAGAAGGTGGGCTTTGTTCTCAAGCCGTTCGTGAGTGATTGGCTGAGCCGTTCCGCCAGCGTAGACTCCCATGTAGTCGTTGTACTGACCGTCACCGTAAAGAGCCGAAGCCAGAAAGCCCTCTCCATCAGTGCGGCTCACCACAGCTGCACCAGCGCCGTCTGCAAACATTGAGGCAATCTTGTAGTCATCCCAGTCTAAGAACTTACTCATACCGTAAGCGCCAACGACGAGAATGTTCTGATAAGACTCATCAGCTTTGATGTATTTAGAAGCCATATCAAGAGCAGTTACAAAACCTGAGCAAGCCGTGTTGACATCAAATATGCCAGCATTAGTCGCTCCCATTTTGTGCTGAACCACAGAAGCCGTGCTCGGCGAGATAAAGTCTGGCGTGTCGGTTGCCACAACAATAAGGTCAAGATCTTTAGCCGCAAGTCCTGCTCTCTTTAAGGCCTTTTCTGCCGCCGGTACGATAAGATCAGAAGTCGCTTCATCGTCAGCCATAAAGTAGCGCTGATGAATGTTTCGACGCTCTTTCAAAAAGGTGTCGATGTCTTTACCGTACAATTCGTTGAAGTATTCGTTTTTTACAAGTTTGTATGGTACGTGGTGACCCACGCCAGTGATAGTAGGATTCCCCATAATGTCCCCAGCTGTTTTCAAACGTTAACTGTCAAATCAATGTCTGATCTTCCCTCTCAGCGTTGACAAACATACAGACGCTGGATACGAACCACAAGGTTTCAGACTCGAGGAGATAATTATGACAAAGACTTTTGATTTTTCTGGCACTAACGTTGTCGTAACTGGCGGAGCTCGCGGCATTGGTTTTCAAATTGTAAAAGACTTTTTAGAGGCCGGCTCTAGTGTAACTATTTGGGATTACGACAAAGACACTCTTGACGCTTCGCTCAAAGAACTGTCTGCCTTCGAGGGAAAAGTTAAAGGCTTTCAAGTAGATGTCACTGATGTTGCGTCGTGCAACGAGGTGGCGAAAAGCACGGGCTCTGTCGACGTGCTCATCAACAATGCAGGCATCACTCGCGACAAGAGCTTGAAGAAGATGACACTCGATGATTTTCAGAAAGTGATCGACACGAACCTTACAGGCCTATTCAACGTGACAAAAAGTTTCTTAGATCAAGAGCTGTTCTCTGCAGACTCTGGCAGAAATCGAATCATTAATATGGCGAGCGTTGTCGCTCTCTACGGAAACTTCGGTCAGACCAATTATGTGGCATCGAAAGCTGGCGTCATTGGCATGACAAAAACATGGGCAAAAGAGCTTGGCCGAAAAGGCTTCACTGCTAATGCGATCGCCCCGGGCTTCATTGAGACTCCGATGACGGCCAAAATGCCTGAAGAGGTGTTGCAATCAATCGTATCTAAAGTGCCTGTTCAAAGAATGGGAAGACCAGAAGACATTGCGCAAACTTGCATGTTCCTGGCATCAGAAGCAGCCAGCTACATCAATGGTACCGTAATAAGCGTAGACGGCGGAGTGACTCTATAAATAGGCTTTGAGAGGCCAATTCTTTATTGGGAGTGAGCATGCAAAAGTTTAAAACTAGTGATGAATTTCAAATTGGCTACGAAAGTTTTAATTCGAACTTTGGCCAAAACGTTCTGTTCATACATGGCAATATGGCAAGCTCCAGCTGGTGGAGACCATCTATTGAATTGCTGAAGTCAGGCTCTGACACTCCTGAGAAAATTGTTTACGCCGACTGGCGCGGTTATGGTGAGTCAAAAGGTCTCACCGATGAGTCGCAGATTAATTTCGAGAGATACGCCGACGATTACCTTGAGCTAATTGACTCGATGAACATGAAGGATGTGAATGTTGTTGGTCACTCAACAGGTGGCTTAATTGCGATGATGGCAATTTTAAAAAAGCCTGAGCTTTTTAAATCTCTAACTCTGTTAGATAGCGTCGGGGCCACAGGCCTTGAGCTACAACTGCCTAAAGAGCAAGTGCTAGCTCATTTCGACAAAATGTCTCAAGACCGCGACTACTGCCGAATGGTTTTGGCTGGCACCATTCACGAAGTCGACGTCAATTCTTCGACTTTCTTGGCTTTGGCTGATGAGGCCTTCGAAGCCGACAAAGTGGTCTTTCAAGGCGTGATTAAAGAGCTCGCTGATAACATCGACATCACCACAAAGATGAGTGCACTCGAATTGCCAACCCTAATTCTTCATGGTGATAAAGATATGGTACTTCCCCTTGAGGGCAGCGAGACTTTGAACTCTCAAATTGCTGGCTCAAAGCTGCGGGTTCTTGAAAATCATGGCCACTCTTGCAACATGGAAGACCCAACCCTTTTCGTAAACGAAATGAAGGCTTTCTGGAACTAGAAAGCCAAAATCGACAATAAACGCTGCAGTTTAATTTAGCCCCTTGATACTGGCCGTCTCTACTAGGCCGTGAGGGCAGCAAACTGCGGCGCAATGAAGGTCACACTGTTCAAAGCCAAGTCTGCGATCTAGGCAGTCGATTCAGAGAGATGAAGTAAAATTCTCTCCGCGAGCACCCGATTAAAAGTTGGTAGCTCTGCAATTTGCTCAACAGAGGCCTTACGGATGTCATCGATAGAGTCGAAGGCTTTTAGCAACCGAGTCTTTCTTTTCTCACCCAAGCCAGTAATCTCATCTAGAACACTGGCGAGTGTGGCATCTTCTCTGAGCTTTCGATGGAAGGTGATGGCATACCTGTGAGCTTCGTCTCGAATGCCCGTTAAAATCGCAAAGGCTTGGGTGTGTTTGCCAAAAATAACTGGGTTTTGTCTACCTGGCAAAAAGAAGCGCTCTTGAGTTTGCTCAACTGCATTTTCAGCAAAGCCTCTTTTGGTACGAGCCTTAGCAAGGCCCACAACTGGAATCTCTTCACGGCCGATTTCTTTCAACACCTCAAGAGCCATTTTCAACTGCCCTTTACCTCCATCGATCACAACCAACTGTGGATCATCGTACTCGGTATGTTTAAACCGACGACCGAGCACCTCTTTCATAGATGCGAAATCATTTGGCCCCTGAACAGTTTTGATCTTGTAGCGTCTGTAGTCTTCTTTTTTCGGCAAGCCCTCTTCAAACACCACCTGCGAAGCAACACTCTGTGAGCCTTGAAAGTTTGATATATCGTAGCACTCGATGCGGAGTGGCTCTTCAGGCAAATGCAGTTTCGCTTTGATCTCTTCAAGACCTTTCATTCGATCTTCGTGCTTAGAAACCTGATCGCCGAAATGGCTCTCAGCATTCTTCAAAGCCATTTCAACAAGCTTCTTTTCTTTTTCGCCATTGGCCACGTGAATTCTCGGCTCCTTGCCATGCCGTTCAAACAACACAGCTTTTAAGAGCTTGATGATGTCACCGCCAAGATCCACCGACATAATGATTTCGTCTGGCACAATGTTGTCTATGTAGTACTGGTTTAAAAAGCTAGTCATCCAGTCTTTGATCTCTTCAGCTTCACTGTTTGGGTCGAGTTTCGCCACAAAATGCGGCCGATTGCCGATCACTCGGCCAGAGCGAATGTGCAAGGTCTCAATTAGCACGCCTCGCTTGTCACCAAAGAAAGCAACAATATCTTGATCGACCTCAGAGCCTGCATTTACGACAGTTTGCCGCTCTAAGATCTTTTCTAACACGCCAATGCTATCTCTGAATTTTGCGGCTTGCTCGAAACGCTCCTCAGAGGCCGCGTCTTTCATTTGCTTTGTTAGTCTTTTGACAACCTTGCCATCTTTGCCATGCAAGAAGTCTAGAGCTGACTTCACATCTTTGCCGTAGCCTTTCTGGTCGATCAGATCGACACAAGGAGCTGTGCACCTGCCAATTTGATAAGTCATGCAAGGTCTTTTGCGGTTTCGCATGAAAGCATCCCGGCAGTCACGAATGCGAAAAGTCTGATTTAGAAACCTGATTGTGCCCCTTACAGCCCAGCCACTGGTGTAGGGGCCAAAGTAAATTGCCCCATCTTGCTTCACTTTTCTGGCCAAATAAAACCTCGGAAAGTCGTCAGCCATACTACAACGAATATAGGGGTAGGCCTTGTCATCTTTTAGCCTGATGTTGTACCGAGGCCGGTATTTCTTGATTAGCGAGGCCTCAAGCAAAAAGGCCTCAACCTCAGTTTTAGTCAGCACATAATCAATGGTGTGAATCTGAGCGACCAAGTACTTGGTTTTCAGACTGTGATCAGATTGCTTATTGAAGTAAGAGCGCACACGAGCTCGTAGGTTCTTCGCCTTACCGACGTAGATCACCTTTTCGCCTTCGTTTTTCATCAGATAGACGCCAGGAGTTGTTGGAAACTCCTTTACGATCTCTTTTAGCTCTTCTTTGGTTTTGGCCATTGAGCCTAGACTACTTTTGCACAGCCAAGCAGTCATCAAAAAATGACGTAGCTAGTAAGACCCTTGCAAAATGGAGGATTTTACCTCGTCAAGTAACAGCTAGCTCTCTCTTCTCTTCCACTCAATGGCCGAAGTAGCTCTACTCTACTCGACGCAAGCTTTGAGGCAGCGCCCTAGACCAGGGGTTATAAGCCCGAGATTTTCGGGCTACCCAAAAACTAGTCACCGACAAAACAAGGTACAGTCACAGGCAAGTTGTAGGTGTAAATCGGATTACCTGTGTTGGAGTCAAAAGACTCCTGAATTGTAAATGCCTTTGGTGCGACATTGCCCTGACTCATCAGCTCCACAATACCTCTTCTGCGCGGACCATTGAAAAAGCCGGTATTGCAGTCATCATCGGCTCGCCTTGGGTGCCTGAAATAGCGATCGAAGCTATCATCAACAACGCCTTGTCTGAAGGCATTGATAGTGGCCACTGCCTGAGTGCGGGCGTGCTCTTTTTGCCAATAAGAGGCTCTCACGACGACCTCCATCCACTTGTACTTGTCGCCCCGAAAGTTCAGCGTGCGAGTCGTATTAACTCTGTTAGCCGAACCGCCGCCAATGATACCGTTGCCGCTAGAGTTCAACTGAATGCCGTTGTTCTTCGCTTCAGCGGGCTGCAACTGCAAGAACATTGCAGCCATCGGAATAAGAGCCCAGACCAAAATAGACTTCACCTTCTCACTCATACTCGAAACAATCTGTTGAGACACGATTCGGTACCCCCCTTTTTTGCGAGAAAGCTCATGCTCATCAATGATTTGCTTAGCCTTTTCGCGGTAATCTTTAGCGAGCTCTCTCAGCTTCTCGAAACCTTGTTTGTCAACATCGCTCAATTCAAAAACAAACTCGTATGAAATCGCATTTTTGGCTGCCTGAGCCTTTAGGTCGGCAAACACTCGCTTCATTAAACCAAAGGAAGCAATCTCATCGAACACCTTGCGGCACTCACTATGTACAATGTAATAGCGCCCCTCTTGAAATCGCACCATACCACTCTCGATAAGCTCCTTAGCCAAATCGATACCGTGCTCGCCGTGATCTTTTGAGATTTCACTCCAATGAAGACCATCTTCACTCGCCAACGAGATGTCTAAAAACACATTCACGAGAATGCTGTCGTTCTCCATGCGTTCAATAAGACCGTTTTTGATGCGCTTTTCATTTTCTTTTTCAATGAGGCTCTCTTTTATCTTTTCAGCCTCTGGGCTTTCTTGCACACAACGGTCGAACACCCACTCTCGCTTTTCGTCAAACGAGCAACCAAGTTCACTCAAGATCTTGAGACCCAGTTCTAGACTTGGCTTCTTTTTACCGTTTTTGATTTGAGATAGCATGGGAGAAGAGACATTGAGCTTTTTCGCAACTTGATTCATGCTCAACTTAGACTCGGCCATATAGTTCTGAAGGCCTATTCGAACTGCATCTCCTGAATGGTCACTGATAGCGCTCAACCGATCCCCCTGGTTAGTGCTTAACAAGTACCAAATAACCGGCACTTTTTGTAAATCAGAAAGCCCGATGTAAAAAGGCTTCAGAGCCTTTGAAAGATTTGCTCGAGTGAGATTCTACGAACCCTCCCCGCTAAGGGAGGGGCCATAGGTCTGACAGGGAAAAAAAGAGAGAGTCCTATCAGGGGAAACTAACAAACAAACAAAACTTCTAACTCTGAAAACATGAAACTGTATTTCTGAGATGTGCTTAAGTTAATGAAATGACAGCCTGATTTGAACTCGAACAAGTCGGCATCAACATTTGCTGATAACCAGCATCAAATATTAGTTATTTCAGATACTTAGAGCTAACGCCCAACTGCTATTTTCTATCAGTTTTCTCGAAATTCTCTGGCTAGATTGAGGGGCGTTAACCACAGAGTTAACACTGATCGGCTGGCTGCTCACAAGTACCCGTGGAGGGCGGAGACGATTGACCGTTACAAAGGCATCCACAGCCATCGGCGGTGGGCCTATTTGGAGTCGAAGTGTAACCAGAAACACAACTTGAGGTGGCCGGCTGACAAGTGGTGGTGCTTGGGCAAGTGGAGTAGCGAATACACGAACCGGCTATAACTCGACAACCACTCTCATCACAAACCTGTCGGTCTGGCGACCTGGCCTCACACTGTCTGCCGCCAGGGCAAGTGTTACTAGTCACAGAACGGTTGTAAGTGAACGTCTCCCGGACAGCTTGGTAACAGTTGCCACTGCAGGTGATCGGGTCAGGCTCGGCCGTGCCCGGGCAGTACTCTCCGCATACAGTTGCACCGCCACAACGTGAAATCGTGGCTTGAATCTCTGGCGTACACTCGCCAACACAGAAATCACCAGGCACGCAGGAAGGCTTCAAGCCTTCTAATTGAAAGCAAGCCGCTTGAGGGAGCTCTTGAGCAAATGCGACGAACGACACCACTGCCAGTAAACCTAGAAACGCAGCAACGATTGGCCAATGCCATGTGGATCTCGAATTTGATTGCATTCTAAACTCCCCGCTCAATTTAAAACTCTGGTTGAAAGCTTCCGTTAATGTTCCCCAGCTTTTTAAACCTAGTCAAATTCACTATTGAGAATGAAGACAGCTTTAAATACTGACCATAAAGTTGGCCTGATGACGTGCTTTGCTCGTTCGCTTGTCTGATTATGTAATAAACCAAAATGATGTTTTCACCCGCACCATGATTCAAATGGGTCACACTCGAAGAGATCGGGTCGGTGTTTCTTGTTCCTACTGTCTCAACGATCGGAATGTAATCGATGTCGAAGCGCCAAAGTTGCTGGCTTGCAGGGCAATCGGGTGTTACCTCATCAGTTAGAAAATGTCCGTAGTCGAGTTTGAATTTGCTACTGATGTTTCGATCCCAACGATTCGGATCAGAACCTCTTAACACTTCAAGCGAGTTGATTATGCCATCGCCATCGATATCGCTATTCTGATCAGCTGTATTGGGCAGAGTGCCCCTAGTGAATTCGACCAAATCTGGTATGCCATCAGTGTCAGAATCTAAGCCATCAGTGAGAGTCAAAAAGTCAACGTCACACTGAGTAAGCCCCATTGAATTTGGCGGGCCACATTGGTCATAGACACTGCAGTCAGATGCATTCGTTTTGCACATTCCATCGATAATTTCATTTCCGTTTACGCCTGAGCGAGTCTTTTGCGGATTAAAACCCCGAGCTCTCTCTTCTTGATCGGGGATGCCGTCCATATCTGAGTCGGCTAAGAGCTGCCCATCTTTGTAGACACTTGTAAGGTTCACGATTCCGAAATCTGTGACGGTATAAGGTGTGCGCTTTTCGATCTCTAGCAAGTTACAAAAGTTAATGGCGTCGGCGTTGTCGACGTTCTCTTCGACAGTAGTACCTCGCCTTGCAATCTCTCGCATAATCTCTTGAGCTCTGGCTAAATCGGCACCAAGCTGGTTCGCGCCATAAAGAATTGGTTGCACAGCTGCATAAGAAGCTGTTCGACCAGTCGCTACAATAGAGTCTACGATGTTCAAAATAGCACTCAGATCACTCACGTCTTCGTTACTTGTTGTCTTCGGAATCCCGTCTGAGAGAAACATCACATGATAAGCCGACGACTTTTTCTCAGCGTCTGTCTTGCCAGCTAAATCACTTTCAATGATGCCTCTGGCACAATTCAAACCCTCTTCGTACCTGGTGCTACGCATGGCAGTTGGGGTTTGCAGGTTGTTAGCCATCTCATCGGCCTGAGTCGTCTTTAAATAATCGATCTGAGCTTGCAGCTGTACCGAGCCTGGTGGCTCAAATGCACTGGCTTCGCAATTGCCAGCGCCCGAGGACGACAACACAGCGTTGCTGAAACCGAGG
>JABSOQ010000038.1:0-11734 GCA_013216195.1 Bdellovibrionales bacterium | reverse complement strand
AGTGCGCAGTCTGAGGCCAAAAAGTCTTCAATAATGGCAAAACGGTCGCCATTTAGATCTGTACCAACAGGATTAAAGCCACTGCTATCAGGCCTCAGTGTGCGAATGTTAGAGCCCGACATATCGACAACAAAAATGATGTTCACGGTTGTGCTGTTATCAACTGCTGGTAAAGAGCAAAACTGCCCTTTGGTTGAAGCCTTGGTGATTGGCTGATCAAGACCTAACGAATAGTCAGCGCAATGGTTCCAAGCCATCGTTAAACTGGTCAATGCGACAAGCGCCATTAACCTTTTGAACTGAGCCCCCCCTAGAAATCTCATTCAAACTCCAAGTGCATGATTTGGTTCATTTTATTTAAATCAAAATTTAGTGAATTGTCGACACCAGATCGGTCAACGCTGACGTCAGTCTTGTAGATCAGCCAATAAAAGTTATCAGGGTTCTCAACTGAGACAACGCGGCTGACAAAGTAGATCGTATTAATACCCTCAGCGTGAGAGCCCGGGGGGCCTATCTGAGTGGCCGCAGGATGCCTTTCTTGGGCTCCAGCTCTACTGAGCACACCCAAGGCCTCAGATGTTCCCGTAGCAAGTGTGTTCACTACGGGAATGTTTCGAATTCGCACTTCATACTGAGCGAGTGTGTTGCCTTTCGGGCTTAAAATCGACCCCTTCTTAGACACCAGGTAGTCAGTCATACTTTTGCCAGCGACTGTACTCATCGGGCGCTGAGGATGAACGCCTTTGTAGAACTTCTGATGGTCATTACTGTCATCTCCAGCTTTTGAGTTTGCCGACTCATCTTTGTTGATATTGAGCCCGTTGCGAACAGCTTCAAAGAAATCGAGCAGACCATCTCCATCGGTGTCGGCATTTAGTGGGTTCGAGTTCAGAGTGTTCTCTTCGCATTCATTTAGCCCGTCACCGTCTAAATCTAAAAAGGCACTGCATGATCTACCAGTGTCACAACCAAATTGCACAGCGATGCCATCAAGGCAGATGCCGTCGGTTCGAGCCACTCTCGGGTTGAAGCCTAGCTCTTCTTCTTTTTTGTCTGAAAGCCCATCACCATCAGAGTCTGCGACCAACTCACCCATCTCATTGACGAAAGAGTTCGCATTGTAAATCAGAAAGGTGTCGATCTGGTAGCTCAACTGAGTCTCACGACGCATTTGAATAGAAAATGGAATTTCATCGCTCACAAGGGTGTACTTAGAGACCTCTGCTAGGTCTTCGAGTTGCCCCTCAAGAGAGTTAAAAAGATTGATATCAGGAGAAGCTTGGTCCTCAGCCGGCACTCGATCTGGAAACAAATGAACCAGTCGAACTTTGATCTTACCCTGCTGATAGCGAGCTGGCAGCTCGACCATTGAGCGAATGGTGTTAGCCACTGCTTCCACGGTATTCACGTCTGGGTCACCAAATGTGAGTCTGAATGACTGTGGCAGAGTCACGTTACAGTACTCAAAAGGTGAACCAAAAGGCCATGACCCGAGGTCATTTGAAATATCAAAGCTAGAATTACAAGCAAGAAGTGACCGATTGGCACCAGTGCAGTTTGTTGGGCAATTGGCAGCTTGCATGAACTTTTCGTACAAAAGCTTAAGAGGCTTCATTACACCGTCTGTGATAAAAATGAATTCAAACTTTGCTCCTTCTAAAAGCTCTTTCGACCTAAGATCTTGAATCTCTCTCTCTATCAGGCTTTTTGCTGACTCCATCTGTGGCTGAGGCTCTGTGGTGCCCATTCTCTGCTGCTGAATACCCTTGAAAGGATCTTCCATTTGAATTCTTTGCTCTTCTTTCAATTGCCTAGCCCAGGCTCTTGCAACCGGAACTTGCAAAAATTCAAAACGAGAGCGCTCATCGAATCGAGTCGGTCTTGAGGTTAAACCTCCACTAAATGGCAAGACCGCCACCTTGACCTTGTCCGGGTCATCACCATCAACCCGGGCACGACGCTCGATGGTGTCCAACCATCTCTGCACGACATCATACCTGACTGCATCGGGGTCAACACCCGGCTCTGGGTCGCACTCTGGCCCAGTAGGATCAGGCTCTGCACCATCAAGATCAGTCGCGCACTTTTTAAAAGCCATTGAATGACTTTGATCGACGAACATTACGACTCGAACAGACTCTTTCAAGGTTACTGGGGCTGGCAGTGTCGAGAGGCTCTTGCCCGAGACCGTAGAGCTGTCTTTTTGAGGTAGCTCTAACTGATAGTTCGAACAGCCTAGCAGCAAAAAGACTAGTATCAATATTGAACATTTAGTTGCCTGCACTGAACTCAACCTCTCCCCCTAGGTAGGCTCTTAGTGTTCAATGTTGGTGCCAAAGCTCATCAGCTGAGGCCAAATCAGATACACAGACGAGTTGGTCTGGGGTTCAAAAAACCAACAGCTGTAAATGATCTGGTCGTCACAAGACCGCCTGCTGGCTCTACACTTTGAATGATCTAGCACAGCCTTTGCCTCATAATGAGACAGGGTCAAGCTTGCAGTTTCTCATTCGGGTATGTGAGACTAGACAAGGCTTAAGCGTTGCCATGACGTAAAAGTCGATCGGTTAGGATGATAAGAGATGATTTTAAAAGTACTGACTTTAAAACTTGCAGCTACACTTCTACTGTCGAGCGGTAATGCCATTGCACTGGCCAGCACTAGCACCAATGAATCAAAGACCAAAAATCACAAAGTCGCTGCCCAAATTGCCCCTCATCTTCAGCGGAGTCAAAAGCAATACCTCCACCTGCTCGACAAAAAAGTCAGGCTCAAGCATCTACTAAGCCTAGAAGAGTTAGAGAGCCTTTCGATTTATGAACGAGATCAGTACCTTCGCAAAGTCGTAGCCACAGTCGCCAAAATGGACAAGCAAGTCGCCCAGAACCTACCGGGCTGGCTGTCACCGGTGCAAGTTGCTGAGGGGCTCTTCAGCTTTGCATTTCCGGCTGCAGTGGCAGAGCTAAGACTACAAGCCATCATCGAATGCGTCGGGGGAATGAATGTGGTTGTCAGCTCCCCTGGCAGAGCCTCAACTCGTCAATGTCCCGCCCCCAGCTCTGCAGCTGGCTACTCTTGCCCTGCAGGTCAAGAGATCTGCAACCCATGGCACTATGGCGTGTACAAATCGAACGGACAACCTGTGTGTATGCAAAATGCAACAAACACGGCCTGCGCAGCAGAAGCGGTACCAGGAGAAAACACATCCACGCGAATGGTTTATGACTACGAACTTCGAGGCATTACAGGTGAACAGCTCGAGCGAATTCGTGCCGAATGGCGAGCCAACTCCTGGTACCTGCAGTACATTTGCGAGGGCAAGGTTAAAGTAAAAGAGAGCCAGCAGAGCAACGAACAGACCTGCAGAATTCTCAAACAAATCAGTGATCAAGCTCGCGCAAGAAGGCAAGCCGGCAACACTGAGGTGGCACCCATCTACATTGAGTTTCCTGATACTATGACACCCGTGAGTGCTTTGAACCCTGAACAAGAGCCTCCGGCCCAAGTGGCAGAGCCTGCAGAGGCATTAGCCGACAGCCGTGTTGCTCCCGAAAGTATTGGTAACCTTGATGTCTTGTTATTAGGCGACTCTCAAACAGAGGGGCAATACGGAACCTACTTGCGAAATTTGCTTAGTGACCTATCACGAGGACCAGGAGCTTGTGAGGGCATTACCTCTCAAACCAATGATGTGTCGCTATATGCGGTTGGCAGCTCATCTCCCCGTCACTGGAACGACACCGGCAGACGAGACGGTAGGGGCAGCTGGTTTTGTAGCTCTTCAAGGCGAATGCGAATGCATTTGCCCGGCCAAAGTAGCCAAGAAGTGAGGGCGAATCGACTCTGTGAAGACGGTCGATCACCTTTTCAAGGCCTGATTCGCCAAACTGACCCTGATGTTGTGGTGATGACCTTTGGTGTGAACTCAATTGGCTTTAGGTCAACCGTGAGGGAACGTGTTGAGACCATGCTCTCTCAATTGCCACCAAATATGCCATGTCTGTTTGTTGCAAGCCCACCTAGTGTGCTCGGCAATCACCAAGCCACAGAAGATCAAATTGCACAAGCTCTGCAAAATTTCAATGCGACTCGGACTGCCAACGGTCAAGAGACTTGCGCGTTCATACCTGGCAGAACAGCTACTAATGTGAATAGATTTGAAGCCAATCGAGGTCGGTACCTTGCAGGTGACGGCTATCACCTGCAAGAAGAGGGCGCTCAGTATTTTGCGAACTATGTTGCAAGTGAGATCTGCGCTAACCACCTGCACCGCTTTAGCCCAGCCGGCACAGACATCAGCGATCATGGGCGAGAGACACAATAAGCTGGCGAGCGTACTAACCAATTAAATCTGCGCCTATCTTAACGAGAGATCAAGCATCTCAAGACGTTTAATTTCGTCTCGAATGCGAGCCGCTTCTTCAAAGTCGAGAGCATCAGAAGCTTTTTTCATCTTCTTACGAAGCTTTTTGATATCGGTTGCTATCTTTTCAGGTTTTTCACCATACTCACCCATAGGAGTGGCAACTGTGCCATCGTCATAATCAGGCGTTGTAAGACCATAAATCTCAGCGAGGCCTCTTTGAATCGACTTCTTGATCGTCTTCGGCACAATCCCGTGCTCTTCGTTGTAATCCATTTGTTTTTTTCGTCTGCGCTCAGTCTCGTCCATAGCTTTTTGCATAGATTTGGTGACATTCTCAGCATAAAGAATCACTTGGCCTTCTGCATTTCGTGCCGCTCGACCTATCGTCTGAATGAGTGAGCGTTCTGACCTCAAAAAGCCCTCTTTATCGGCGTCTGTGATTGCCACCAAACTCACCTCAGGGATATCAAGGCCCTCCCTCAAAAGGTTGATTCCTATCAAAACATCAAAGATTCCAAGCCGTAGGTCTCTAATGATGTCAGCTCTTTCGATGGTTTTGATATCACTATGGAGGTACTTCACCTTGAGCCCAAGCCCCTCGTAGTATTCGGTCAGATCTTCCGCTGTACGCTTGGTAAGTGTGGTTACAAGAACCCGCTCTTTCTACTTAACTCGCTTTCTGATTTCACCCAACAGATCATCAACCTGAGTCTTCGCGCCACGAACCTCAATCACCGGATCAACCAAACCTGTAGGCCGAATGATCTGTTCAACAACCATACCCTCACTCTTTTGAAGCTCGTACTCACCGGGCGTAGCAGAAACGTAAATCACTTTGTCCATGTAGCCCTCGAACTCTTGAAAATTCAAAGGGCGATTGTCTAAGGCACTGGGCAAGCGAAACCCGTGATCCACTAAGGTCAGCTTCCTCGCTCTGTCACCTCGGTACATTCCACCAATCTGCGGCACAGTTACATGAGACTCATCGATAAAGGTAATAAACTCATCTGGAAAGTACTCTAGTAGAGTCGGAGGGGCTTCGCCTGGGGCTCGCTGAGTAAAGTGCCTTGAGTAGTTTTCAACACCAGGGCAAGTTCCCATCTCGCTGATCATCTCGAGGTCGTACAGAGTTCTTTGCTCAATCCGCTCTTTTTCTTTTAACAAGATTTCTCGCTCATAGTGATTGATTCTGTCTCTCAGCTCATCACGAATGGTCTCGATAGCAATCTTATTCTTGTCATCGGAGTTCACATAGTGAGAACCAGGGTAAATCGCAACTTGATCAAGCTCGTCTTGAACTTCACCTCTCAAGGGGTCGACCCAAGAGATCTTCTCAACAAAATCACCAAAAAACTCAACCCGAAGCGCTCGGTCCTCTTCATAAGGAGGCATGATCTCAACAATATCACCACGCACACGAAACGACCCGCGAGAGAAATCTACATCACTTCTCTTATACTGAATCCGAATCAATTCACGCATGAAATGGTCACGACGAAGTTCAGTATTGCTATGAAGATGAATCATCATGCCTTCGTAAGCTTCTGGGCTACCAAGGCCATAAATGCATGACACTGACGAAACGATCAGAACGTCTCGTCGATCAAATAAAGAGCGAGTGGCCGAGTGGCGCATTCTGTCGATTTGTTCATTGATCGCTGAGTCTTTTTCAATGAAGGTATCAGTCGTCGGAACATAGGCCTCTGGCTGATAGTAATCATAGTAGCTCACAAAATACTCAACAGCGTTTTTAGGAAACAGCTCTTTGAACTCCGTAAAAAGCTGAGCTGCCAAGGTTTTGTTCGGAGCTAGAACCAAAGCTGGCAAATTGGTCTCATTGATCACCTGAGCCATGGAGAAGGTCTTACCCGAACCCGTCACCCCGAGGAGAGTCTGATGCTGAATACCCTCATCAATGTTTTCGACCATTGATGCAATCGCACTAGGCTGATCGCCTGCAGGCTTGAACTCTGAGACCAATTGAAATTTGTTTTTAGCCTGTCTTTGTGCCAAAGCCGTCTATCTCCAACCTTTAGGGTGCTATTTCGTCACTTCCCAAGCTGTTCCAGTGGCAGAATCTTGAATCGAAATGCCCATGTCCATTAACTTATCTCGAATCTCATCAGACTTCTGATAGTCTTTAGCCTCTCTGGCCTTAGCTCTTTCGATAAGTAAACTTTCGACATCTTCTGGCTTAATACCCTTTTCTGCCAACAACCGCATATCGAGTGATTCAAGGTATCCAGCTGGGTCCTGTTGGAACATGGCCATGATTGAACCTTGATTTCTCAACCAGTGAAAAAACACTTCGGCGACTGCTTTTTGGTCAGGCTTCACCTTACCAGGCTTTCTGGCGATATTGTTGTAGGCTCTCACAACTTCAAAGATCTTACCAAGTGCTTCTGCTGTGTTGAAATCATCATCGAAAGCTTCTTCAATACCTGTATCAGCATCGCTCAACACGCTCTGAAACTTTTCAGGAACAGGAACAAGCGCCAGGCCCTCAGCTGCAATCAAGGATTGAGCGTGTGCTAAACTGGAGTAAATTCGAGCCAGACCCTTCACAGCCAGAGCCACTTGAGCATCCGAGAAGTCAATCGTTGAGCGATAGTGGGCTTGAAGCATCATGTACTTTAAGATTTCACCATCAAACTGTTCTAAGAACGACCGGCCAGTCCTGACATTGCCCAAAGACTTTGACATCTTTTGGTTGCCGAACTCCAACATATTGTTGTGCATCCAGTAGCGAACGTACTTCTTTCCTGTCAGCCCCTCACTTTGAGCGATTTCGTTCTCATGATGCGGAAAAACCAAATCGAGACCACCACCATGAATATCTAAAGAATCACCCAAAATAGACCTAGACATTGCTGAACATTCGATATGCCAGCCAGGGCGACCTTCGCCCCAAGGTGAATCCCAGCTGACTTCTCCCTCTTTTGCACTCTTCCAGAGAGCAAAGTCGGCAGGGTTCTTTTTGCGGGTGTCGACATCAATTCTGTGACCCGACTGCATGTCATCGACATTCTTACAACTCAACATACCGTAGTCAGGAAAGGCTTTGACGTCGAAGTAGACATCACCATCGACCACGTAGGCCTTCTCTTTCTCAACAAGACCTTTCACAAAGTTGATGATGTTGTCCATGTTGTCACTCACCTTGGGGTTGTGAGTATGAGGTCTTAATTGAAGTAGCTCATAATCTTTCTCGAACTCTTTGATGTACTTTTCACTGATCTCTTGTGAAGTGACACCTTCTTCGTTGGCTCTGTTGATAATTTTGTCGTCAACGTCGGTGTAGTTGTAAACATAAGTCACCTCGTAACCACGTTTTTCAAGCCAGTTTCTTACAAAGTTGTAGAAAATCGCGCCCCGGTAGTTTCCGATATGAAGAAAGTCATAAACTGTCGGGCCGCAGACATACATTTTAACCTTACCGGGCTCTACAGTTTGAAAGTCTTCTTTTTTCTTAGTCTGCGTGTTGTAGATCTGTAACGCCATTTGCACTTCTCCTAATTTTAGCTCTGCAGTGACTTTGCTTTTTCAAGGGCTTTTTCGGCCCGCTCAATAAGGCTTGATTTCTCCATTAATGGTACCAAGATTTTCAGCTCAGCTCCATGGGGTTTACCAATGATTCCCACTCTAATCGGCATAAACAAGAACTTGCCCTTAACAGTAGCATCTTTCTTAATCTTGTTTTGAGCCTCTGAGAAGTCCTCCTCAGATAGGGTTTCTCCACCATGGCTTCTCAAAATTTCGAGCCAAGTTTGCAACACAACGGGTGAGCTCTCCCAGGTGAGGGCTTCAGTTGCCTCCTCGGCGATGGCAAACTTGGAGTCATCTAGTGGAGCGAATAAGTTTACACTATCACTTAAAAGCTCCATATAAGGTTTGAACAGCTCAAGGGCTTTTGCCTTCCACTCGCTTGATTTATCAAAGCTCAAACCGGCTTGATCGAGATGAGGCTGAATCTCAGCCCACAGCTGCTCACCAGATAGTTTTCGAAGGTGCATGGCATTGACCCATTTCAACTTTGTCTCATCGAAAACCGCCGGCGAGGCATTTAAACGATCACTAGAAAAGTTCTCTTCAAGATTTTTCAGGCTAAATACTTCTTCTCCTTCGGGATGCGACCACCCCAAAAGGGCAATAAAGTTCAATAGCGCCTCAGGCAAAACACCCATATGGCGATACTGATCACAACTGGTGGCCCCATGCCTTTTTGAAAGCTTTGACTTGTCTGGCCCGAGTATTGTCGACAGATGACCAAACTCCGGCAAATTCATTTCGAGAGCCTCAAGAATCATGATCTGCTTCACAGTATTGTTAAGATGATCCTCACCTCTGAGCACATGCGTGATTTTCATCAAAGCATCATCGACAGCGCAAACAAAATTGTAGACCGGCATACCCGATGCCCTCACGATCGCGAAATCGCCCACGGCATCGCTATTAGCTGTGACTTCACCTCTAACTAAGTCATTAAAGGTGTACTCCTTGTTCTGATCTGGAATTCGAAATCGTACAACTGCCGCTTCGCCTTCAGCCAACTTAGCCTTCGCCTCTTCGAGACTCATGTCGCGGTAATCACTCTTGAGCTGAAGAGGCAAACCAGCTGCCTTGAGTTGCTCACGCTTTTGGTCTATCTGCTCTTCAGTCATGAAGCAGTAAAAGGCTTTTCCAGATTCGAGCAACCGATCAACGTACTGCTTGTAAGTGTCTCTCCTCTGGCTCTGCCTGTAAGGCCCGTTATCACCTTTATCACCGAAAGTGCTTGGATCGACGCCTTCATCCCAGTGTAGGCCTAGCCAAGTCATATCTTGGATCTGCATTTTCATAGACTCTTCAGTGCTACGCTCTTCATCGGTATCCTCGACACGCAAGATGTAGCTGCCACCGTGCTTCTTCGCGAATAAATAATTGTAGAGAGCGGTTCTAGCACCACCAACGTGTAAAAAGCCGGTGGGAGAAGGGGCGAAACGGACACGGACTGAATTCGACATAGATAGCCTCCAAAGCCATCAGATACTACTGACCTAGGAGGGTTTTGGCTAGTCTTGAAAGTGGGATGAGCCGAGATCCGCCCTGGCCCTAGACAAAAAAAATCCAGAGCGACCGCTCTGGATTCTTATCCACCTTTGGTGACCCCACTGACCACACAGGTTTGTCCCGATTTTAGTTGGCTTGCTGCTCTTCTTCTTCAATGAGTCCAAAAATAGCAGCCACTTTCTCTTCTTCTTCAAGAGATTGCTTGCTTGTCGCCAATGACAGCTCTTTAAGTAGCAAAGATCTAGCGGTGTCGAGCATTTTTCGCTCTCCAAAACTAAGCTCTTTGTCGACCTTCAAAACGAAAAGATCTCTTAAAACCTCAGCGATTTCATACACAGAGCCAGTTTTGATCTTCTCCATGTACTCTCTATATCTGCGGTTCCAAGTCTGATTGTCGATCTTTACATCTGTCTGCTTCAGGATATCCAATACACGACCAGCTTCTTTCTTTGAGATAATTGGTCTCAAGCCCACTGCCTCGGCATTATTTGTGGGGACCATGATCTTCATGCCAGTCTCAAGAATCTTAATCGAATAGAATGAATGCTTTGAACCCATGATCTCTTTGGTCTCAATCGATGTGACCTCGCCTACACCGTGCCCTGGGTACACTGCATTATCACCAACTTGAAATGTTACCATTAACGTCCTCCGTAGCGACGTGAATCCCTATATGGGTTTAGAATCCGTGGGTTATACCACTTTTGACACGCCTTATCCAGAACAAACCAATTGCAAGAAGGATGTCAGAATTTCAGTAAATTTTTCACCAGATATCAAGCACTTACAGTCTGTAAACACTTCATGCCGCGCCCCAAAAGACCAAAATTGAAAGACCGCCGACGCAAAATGACTGTGACAAAAATTTACCTGACCTATGCACCCAACTCTCTTCGAATCCTAGGCACCGACCAATCAGGGTTCTCGCTCTTCAACCTCGCAACCTGCCCTGAAGCTGCATTGAAAGTGGCCAAGCCCTGCAAAAGGCGGTGATCTCTGGCCAACTGAAAGGCAGCGACAAGCTTACCTGAGTCAAAAGCGCCAGCCAAGGCTGCAACTCCATTTTGATAGTCGGCATAGCTTAAATCTCGGTCTTGCCTGTAGCGGCTTGGCAGTACCATCTCCCGAAAGAGCTCCCATAGAACCTTTGATGGAAACTTCGGAGGCTGCCGCACCCCTGTGAGGATCAGACCCCGATGGAACATATTGAAGTCATCAAACAGCTGAGCGTTCAACAGATCCGCCAACTTTCGCATTTGTTTGACCGCCAAAGTCAGTTTGCCGCCCTTGAAACGGTCTCGATGGTCAAAAATCAAATCTAACATCTTCAAGAAGTAATTTCCGTGAGAGCGGAACTCATCAATCACATCGAAGCTTCTGTTCAAATCTCTTCGTAAACCAAATCTCTTCTCAAGTTTCCATAGCTTGTTAAGGGCTGCAGCTATGACATTTAGCCCCCCCCTAGTTTGATCTGAGCTCTCTGCTTCCTAGGCAGCCTAGCCACATAATCGACGATGGCCTGAGAGAACAGCAGAAGCTCGTTCTTGCGGCCATCATACTTATCTAAGATGGCGACTCTAAGCAGTCGCCTTTGATCGGCATCAAGCCCTTCTAACTTGGCGATTTGGGTTTGCACAGCTTCGACCATCGCAGGAGAAACAGATGAGGCGCGAGCGCCACTTTTTAACTCTTGGTATAGCCTGTAGACCTTGCGAGCGTAATGAACGCGGACATCTGCTAAGAAAAAATTGGTGGAGGCCGCATCGTAGTTGTTGCTCTTCCAAATGTTAAAAGCTTTGGTTGTGGGAGCATAATTGAAGATGTTGTCTGGGCCACCACGATCTACCGGCCAGATGTGATCGACCTCAAAAGCGTCCATCTTCAGCTCAACATTTGGGTTGTAGTAATCCATACCGTTAAAAACCAAGAACAGGGCCTGTCTCAGATGAGGGTCATTCTTAGACACATCGGCAGCTCTTGGAAACCGATCTCTTCGCATAAAGTTGCGAACCGAAGAGGCCTCACCCTGAAGGGCTGCCGACTCGATTGCACACATGCTAGCTCCTGCGTCTAGAGCAAAGAGCAAATTCAGTATGAATACGAAAAACAAAACGGGCTTCATACTGGAGCTACTCTCCACCGACAATGCGCAGTCTCATCGAGCCAGGTGATTCGACCTCTGCCACTAATATTTCAAAACGAGCGATTTCGGCTTTTAATGCTTCGGCTTTCTGCCTCATGCTTTTCCGCCAACTGGTCTCGGCGAGCTGCACAGCTTCTACTAACCCCGGGTGCTCAAGGTAGCGCTTCACGGT
>JABSOQ010000037.1 GCA_013216195.1 Bdellovibrionales bacterium | reverse complement strand
GGCCCCCACGGTATTGTTCTTTAACCTCTTCATAGGTCTTGGTTGCGACAGTTGACAACATCATAAGGTACCCGCTGTCTTGAGCAGATTTTGCCACTGGCACTTCAGATTCAGGGTGAAAAGCAGTTTGCAGGCCACAGGGGCATATGAATAACGGGGATGGGTATTTCGCTCCGAAAATCGAAGTTTTTGTGTCGACCTTGGAAACGTTTTGAAATCGGCGGACTTTGATCTGAGTGTCTTCAAACACTCTGCGGTTCGCTCTGAGTGTGAGGTTATCTTCAGCTCCGCAGGCGAGATAGAGAAAAGCCGCTGGGTCGAGCTTCTTTTTTGCTGCCCATTCAAATTGAAAGGTATTGAAGGCCTCTTCAGGAGTCTTGATAATTGGGTCAAGAAGCGTCGGTCGGTCGCTACAAGAGTCTATGAGGTTAAGTAAATGTTCTTCTTTGCCGGTGAGAGATTTCGATTTCGGAAGCGAGCCGCCGCTTCTATCTTGGTTTTCGAAAAGATTGGCACAGCCCGTGAGTGGTATGCCGAGCTGAAATGCAATTAATCGCTCAATAAAGCGTCTTCTGTCCATGTTGTTTCACCTTTCGATTGAATCTAAATTTTACTGAGCTGGTTTGACTAAAACAATTGAGCTTCAGTGTTAGTTGCAAACATCAGACAAAGGTCCAATCACCTGGGGCATTTTGTCGATGGACGCCTCATTCGCAAGATAAAAAGTGAGCACAGAACTTAAGGCTGATGATCTTTTTTTCGCTCGCTATAGTAAAAGTTACTTTTCGGGGAATCTGGGGCTTGTTTTCTCAACACTAAATTAACCTTATCAAAGACCTAGGTTCTGATTTCGCCTCTGAGGGACGTCTGCTTTGACCACCCAAGCGAAGGATATCAAAATTTTAAGTATCTAAAAAACCAAGATTCAAAAGGAGAAGAAATGAGGCTGATATTACTAGCTGTAACAGCAGTTTTGGTGGCAGGTTGTGGAATGATGGGGTCTATGAAGGATATGGCTGGTCAAGCGATGGAGTCGGGTAAAGATTCAGCTATGAGTGGTAAGATGGCCAAAGACATCGGCAAAGGTGAGGATCCGGCTGGGATGCAGCAGAAACAGCAGAAATACAAAAAAATGATCGATGGATACATCGCCAAGGTAGACAGCAGAGCGTTGGGTTCTAATAAGACACAGAAGTGCTCTTACTATCATTCAGCGAGTCAAAGAAATGGTAAATCAATCGAAATGAACCAGGCATTACCTCAGCTATTCGCCTATTGTTACCTGAATGGCCAATACACAGAAATCTACGCCTACGACAGTCAGGTAAAATTCAAAGGTGCCACGATGGTTCAGAGAGCCGATCAGTACCTGGCTAAGAAGTTTGACAACAATGCCGACATGTTTGCGGTCTCCATGGATATGGTAGTGGTTTTCGATCAGGTCAACGACAAGACGAAAATGATGAGAAAGACTCTTGAAGAATAGAGCTTCAATAGGGTCAGTTATTAGCCAAGTTCAAAAGGCCTTGGTAGTCGAAGTGAAGGCTTTTTAATATTACTTCAGTTTCGGTAATGCTATGAGCGCTTTGTATCTCGCAACATAACAAGCCAAGTCTTAACTTGTGGCTTTAATTTGACTTGAATGGGCTCCTGGGTGAGCCTTTTTTTATGAAAACTGTGAGCCTTATTAGTTTTTTTGTTGCCCTGATCCTGTTTCATAGCTCTTCTTTGGCGAATGAGCCTTTAGTAATAGAGGCCTATTACGAGACCTCATTAGCTAAAGGCTATGAGTCTATTGAGTGCGCTTTTTCAGGCACCTGCAAGAAGGGTTGGCGCCCAGATGCCAGCGATTCAGGAAGGCTTGAAGGTTTTTACTTTCGCCTTAAAGAGCCGGTGTCTATGGTCACGCCGAAATCCAAAAACTTCTATGCTCAATATGTAATCATTGTCGAATTGGCCAGCTTGCCAGGAAACTGCGAGGCCTCTTTTTATGCTGATGGTCAGCACATCGCCTTTGATTGGCAAGAGACCATACAGGCCAAATCGGGCTCTACAAATTGTGTGTTTTCGAATCCAAATTGGGATGAGGCCGATGGCTTCTTCGTTCAAAAATTCAAAAGTTTCTTTTTTAGGTGGTCTGGCGAGAGTGAGCCACCTACGGTTAAACGTGTGATGATTGCCAAGAGGGTGGACGCGGCGAAGTCTTCAAACTCACAGGGCTTGATTTCTGGAAAACATGTCTACGATAAGAAGTTGAAAACCTTTTTTCAGCCAATTGAGATGAAGACTCCAAAAAGGCCTAGGCTCAAACAAGTTGTGGCCTCATCACAGTTAAAGCCTGTTTCTGCATATCAGCCGAGCAATCTTTTTGATTTCGTTCCCATGTCGGCCTTTTCTTTTGATGGCTCAAAAAATAATGGTGTGGGTGAGACCCTGACATTCAAGTTTGGAAAACCAGTCAACATATCTGCAATTAAGGTTGCAAATGGTTATCAGCGTTCACAGAGCCATTTTGATGCTAATGGCAGGGTAAAAAAGGTCACCTTGAAATTCGATGGTAAGAAGCCTCAGTCATTAACCTTAGATGATAACATGGGGTTGATTCGAACCAATCTGAAGTCGAAGGTCAAAGGCGTAAGTGAGCTCGAGCTCAAGATAGATGAGGTCTATGAAGGTAAAGACTATAAAGATCTACTTATGTCAGAGCTGCAGTTTGTGGACGACAAGGGGGCAGTGTTCATACCCCAATACACTCAAATTCGCCCGAGTCTTCCTAAGGGCTGGAGCAAGTACATTGACAGAACAATGCTGAGTGTACCTGATCAGGCATCTCCAATTGAAACCCCATGGCAGTCACGAGACAAAAAGTTTGAACTGACTATACCAACGAATAAGACTCAATTTGGCTCAGCCATTCGGTTGCGTTCAAATGGCAATTTCGTGATTTATACAAAGCAGATCGAATCACAAGTTAGTTCCGAAGAGGGTGGGCAAGTTAAGAACCGAAAAGCGCAGCTGGTCAACAGAGTGTTTGAAGGTAACTGGGATCAGCCGAAAGGTAAGCTCCGTATTTTTGGTCGACGGTACTTTGTTACACAATCAAAGACAGAACAGGTAGAGCAGGGTGGTGGACAAGGCTACGGCGTGATTTCTAGCGACGACAAAGAGAGTAAGAAAGAGGGCATTTTTCAGAGCTTTGTTACCTTACAAAAATATAGCCAGTTTTCTAAAGCAAAGAAGTCAGCAATAAAGAAGTTATTGGTAAAGCAGCACTCAGATAAGAAACTCATCGGCAAAGCTTTGGCTGATGACCCTTTGGTTTTTCATAGCAGTGTTTTGACGGCAATTGTCGAGTAGTCATTTTTTAAGGAGTCAGAAGAATGTTACAACCCTCTCATCCCGTACGATTTTTTGTCTCTTACCACCTTCGCAAGATGGCAAGGCATGGGAGAGACCTGGCGAAGGGTATCCATTTTGCCGACAGTCAAGAGCCTCTGAGTTCCTCATCGCTGGTCATTCGGCATCAGAGCCCAGTTTTGAGAAAGTTGAAGGGTGTCGACCCACAGCTTCAGCAAAATAAGCGAACAAATCTAGAAATTGTAGCCAGGCGTTTTGATGGGTTACTAATCAAGCCCGGAGAGGTTTTCTCATTTTGGCAGCGAGTTGGCGTGCCTACCAAAGAGAGAGGATTTAAACCAGGGCTTGTTATCAAGTCTGGTAGACCTGATATTGGCATTGGCGGGGGCCTGTGTCAGCTCAGCAACGCTCTGTTTTGGTGCTTTTTGCACACTGAGGTAGAGTTGGTAGAGCGGCATCGCCATAGTTTTGATCTTTTTCCAGACGATGAGAGGCAGGTTCCTTTTGGCTTGGGTGCAGGGGTGGCTTACGGCGTAAAAGACCTTATAATAGCGAATACGACCGATGTGATATTTCAGATTAAGATGTCTGTCGAAGGCGATCAGCTAGTCGTGCAGTTAAATTCGAATCGACGATTGAACCGCACTTTTAAGGTGAAAGAAATTGATTCAAAGTTCTATCGTAAAGAAGTTGATACTCGCGATTTGGTGTTTCGAAAGAACCGTGTTGTGCGTGAGTGTAGCGAAACAGGTGAGCAGAGCACTCTTTTTGAGAACGACTTTGAATGTAGATATGATGTAGACGTGGACAAAATCCAGAGTGATTGCTAGAACCATCTTAGTATGGTTACTAGTAAAACTGCTGTCATAATAGCTCTAGCTTTGTTGACTGGCTTACAGCTTTGGTATTTCACCAATCTGCCAACTTTGCCTGGCTCAGACTCTTACTACTATGCACTTCAAGCATCACACCTCTCTAGTGTCGGAGAGCTAAAGATCCCCGATCACTCTCCGGTTCATCAATTGATTTCGAGTTTTATGATTTTTGGTTTAGATGGAGCAGCTGCTGTCTCTCTTTTTGTTGTTATTCTCGCAGCGGCTTTAAAGGGTTTGCTTGGTGTTTCTCTTTCGAGTCGCACTCCATTGCTGGCAGCTCTATGTCTGCTGTCTCCAAGTTTACTTGTGCTAGCAATCGAGTTTCCGAGACAGTTTTTGGCTATGTTTGTTCTTGCGTTGTTTGCGAGAATCAGAATATCGGGTTGGCGAGAAACCGTTTTGTTGGCACTTGGTTTGGGTTTAAGCGTCTATCTGCATAAGAGCATGGCCCCTTTTGTGTTGGTTATTGGATTGTACCATCTTTGGGGCTCGTTGAAGAGCTTGGGGTGGAGGCGGCTTAGCTTTCCTCTAATCGGCGCTTGTTTGTTGTTCGCAGCCTCTATGCTTGCAATGTATTTGACAGGTCAGCTCGATCGGTTCGATTTCGGGCTTACCTATCCTGGGCTGTGGACTCTGGCGGCAGATAGCTCTTGGGGGACGCTACTGATCATTGAGATAGTAGTTGTTCTGGGCCTGGCAGTTTGCTACCGGCCGAGTCTTTTGGTTTTTACACTACTGGCTGTTGCCCCGGCGATTGTGCCATTTTTCAATGAGACGGCAATGAGCATAGGTGAGCGGTATGCTCTTCTGTTGCCATTTGCATGTTATGTGTTTTTCATGGTTGAAGCAGAAAGAGTGGGAGAGGCTGGATTGCCCCAGGCTGAAGCCCGCTGGCATTTTAGCTGGGCTGCATTGGCATGCTTGGTAGTTGTTTTCTTTCAGCTAGGGGTTCTTAAACATTTCGATTCGACCCTGGTGTCAGACTACCTTGCCAGAAATCAAAGATACGAGCGTATTAGGTCAGCTATGCCACCCATTTCAAAAGACTCTTTGGTTATTGTGGGTTTGGGTCTGAACTATTACCTGAAGTACCATCTTGAGCTTGAGACTTTTCCTTACACTGCAGAAGATCATTGGAATAAATCTGAAGTTTGGAGACTTGTTCGAGAGGTAGAGCCATCAGTTCCAGTGTTCCACCTTGATGGTAGCTGTTTGTCTAGCGGGTCATTTTATATACTTGAGGTGCCAAATCATTTCTTGATCAAAGAAGATTGCTATCAAAAGCTGCGTTTTGCTGTAAAAAAGCAAAGAGACGATGTTGTTGAGGCAAGTTTGAGCAATCATGACTTGAACCCCAGCCGGTCCCGACCTAGATGGCTTTACAAGAAGTATGAGGCTGACTCAGAAGATGCCGGTAGTAATTATTCGGCTTTGCCAGAGGTGAAGGCCACTCGTTAAGGAGTCGAACTATGGAAAAATTTTTACTGCCAATTGTGCCAATCTATATTGGCTGTGTTGTTCTACTCGGCGTGACCTTGTTTAGAACAAGGGTGCGAGCACTGAAAGAAAAGCGCGTTCACTTCAGTTACTTCCAAGACTATCAAGGAAGCATCCCTAAAGATCTCATGCTGCTTCAGAATCACTTCAACAATCAGTTTCAATTGCCACCAGTATTTTTAATTGTCGTCGTCACCGCTGTGTCTGTTCAAACGGTGTCAGTTTTGACCTTGGTTTTGGGATATGGCTTTTTGATAAGCCGAGCCCTGCACACGCATTTTCATGTGGTTACTCAAAAAGTGCTCTTCAGGGCTTACAGCTACTTTGCTGGAACTCTTATGACGCTGATTTTATCAGTCGAGTTAGCCGTAAGGTATTGGCTTCAATTTTCATAATCGTATTCGATCTCGCACTCTGCAGAAGCGTTTCTGCCATCCCATGACCAGTCCCACTCATCACCTTCAAAGACCCAAACGTGACATGTAGCTGTACCAGTGCGATAGCCAGGATACCAGCCGAAGCCACCAACAGGTGCGCTAGCGAGTACTTCTAAAGCTAGAGTGTCGCCTGATTCTTTGTAGAGAACTTTAATTCGCGCGTTATAAGTGGGGCCCTTTTTTTCGAACTCGTAGCCTTCATCTTCCCAGTAGACAGCTCGAGCAATGGCCTTGTCGACACTGTCGAGTATTTTCTCGTTTTTGATTTGCATTGGGTTCTTTAGCTCAATTCGGGTCCAGTCGTTATCGATCTCATGGACGCCTGCAAATGCGTTAACAGCAAAAGCCGTTAGGCCAGCGATAATAGTTACAGTCTTCATTTGGTTCCCTCACCATCTACAATAGACTTCCTTCTGATACCGAAGCTAGGGAGGCTGGGCCAATGTGCACGAGGAATTCATGATCTTTGAAAAAATGAGCAAGCCCAGTTGCTTGAGCGGGGGGTAAAAGATTCTCACTTGTGACGACAAAACAAAAAAAAGGGCCCCTTGTTGGGGCCCTTCGGCGATTTAGTTTGGTAGGCATTTCATATGCAACCCCCTAGCAGTTACATTCTGACCCTCTACTGCAGTTCGCTCAATCCTTGCTCAAGTTGCTTTTTCTTAAGCTTGGTTCGGACTTTGTGCAACCCTTGTTCTGTCACTCCCAAAAACTCTGCGATCTTCTTGTTGCTCAAGAAAGGTACGAGACCTTGGTACTCTTTCAAAAATTCAAGATACTTTTCAGATGTGTCTGAGCTCATTTCGCTAATAACTCTCTCTTGCAAGTGCATAAGCTCTTTCAGAGCGATTTTCACAGCATGAGACCATAAGTCTGCTTGGCTCTTCACAATAGTTTGTAGTTCATCAAGTTCAAACATCAATACTGACGAGTGGCTCAGCGTTTTGTAGTTAGCAATAGAATCGGAGCCTTCAACTACTGACTGGTGGTCCCAGATGAAGTCACCAGGTTTATAGATTCTTTGAACGACCTTTTTGCCGTTGTCTGCAATAAGAGAAGACTCAATTAATCCCTCAACAACAAAATAGATCTTCTTCATTCGCTGGCCTTTTCGGCAGATGAAGTCATTTTTAGGAAGGTCGAGTAAAGTGCTGGCTTGGCTCAAGCTGAACTCGCTTGCTTCACTTACTGATCCAACTAATCTTAGTCTGTCGAAAAAGAACTTGCGACTCTGTTGTAATTGTATGTCTTGACGACTCATATTTGTACTCCCCGGTTTATCTGGTTTGCTTTAGTTTCCTTGTCACCACCTTTAGTTTATGAAATCAGCCTATCTAAATCGAAGGAATAGGCTGTCGCCAAAGCCACCCAAGAACCTGAAATTATTGAGTTTTTTCATTTCGTGTTAAAGTGGGGCAATTTAGTTTCAGCAACTTCGAAAGTAATTGAAATCACACAGGGTTTTTAGGTTCATGGCCTGGAGTCGGCAGCAAAGTTTGCCGATAAGCTTTAAACCAACCCTCAAAACAAGGAAAGATCTTGGATCTGAAAGAAGTCGACCAGCTCATTAAGTCTGGTGCATTTAAACCCGCTTGGGATCTTATCAAGTCGATTACACCATCAGACGTTGAGAGGTCACAGCTGAAGACGATTGCAGATTATGCAACGAGGGTCGGGCAGCCACTGTTTGCACTAAAGACTCTTGGGCGCGTGATGAAAAATCACCGTGAGGGTATAGAGCAAGCATCCGCAGATGAGGTTTTCACGTATGTTTCTTCATTGATCCGGCTTGGCTTTTTAAATGAGGCCAAAAGGGTTCTCGGTGATTACTCGGGGCTTGAGTGCCCTGAAGTCTATAATCTTTTAGCACGGGCTGAAATGGGCCAGTGGAATTACAAGGCCGCCGCCTCTTTGTTGAAGCGATTTTTAGAAGCAACTGAGCCTGACTCCTACTCGCACCTTGTAGGCTCCTTGAACTTAGCGGCATGTCTAGCCGTGGTAGGAGATGTTCAAGCCGCACATAAAACTATCAGGACTGTTATAAAAAAGGCTAGGGCAAGCAAAGCTAAGCTGATTTTGGGTAATGCTTACGAGCTTCAGGCGCAAAACTACCTAGAGGCAAAAGACTATGACAAAGCCAAGGCTTCGCTTGAAAGAAGTCAGAAAATATTTGGTGGTGGCGCATCAGTTTGGTCATTTTACGCTGAGAAATGGAAGTTTCAACTCGAGTTGTTGGTCAATGGAGCACAGCCAGATCTTAGGTCGCAGGGCTTTCAATTAGTGGCAGATGCTACCAGCAAGGGGTTCTTTGAAGGTGTGCGCGATATTGAGCGGATGATCGCCGTGGCTTGGGATGATGAGCAACTTCTGTATAAAGTTTATTTCGGATCACGCAATGAGCACTACAGAGAACGCCTGCTGAAGTCATTTACTCGGGGCGTGACTGTGCCTGAAGCCTTTGTTTGGAAGAGAGACTTGGGGAGAGAAGTTACTAATGTTCTAGATTTGTCTCACGACATTGAGCAGACAGAGATGCAATTTCATTTGTTAAAGGTTTTACTGCATGATCTGTATCGTCCTGTCTCTATTGGCTATATCTTTTCTCAATTGTATCCGAGTGACTTTTTTGATCCCTTTCATTCATCAGATCGAATTTATGCACAAGTAAAAAAGCTCAGGTCGCACTTCAAGGCTAGATCTGAGCTCACTGATCTCGAGGTGACTTGGGCAAAAGGGGCAGCTCAGCTTTCGTTTTCGAGTTCAACGTCTTTGTTTTTAACCAGCAAAACCTCAAAGCCTGTTTCGAAGATGAATCAAAATGTAGTGGCACTGAGAGAGTATGTCGGCAAGCAGTGGTTTCAGACCTCACAAGTCGGTCGAGAGTTTTCTGTCAGCACTCGGTCAGTGCAGCGCTGGCTAGAAGAGGCCAGAGTCAGTTACAAAATTGAAGAAGCGGGCAGTGGCAGAGCCAAGCGTTATAGATTCAAGTGAGAACCTAGAGCCTAGTTTAGGACTTCTTAGCCGGTTCACAGCGAGTCTTGTTAGAATCGTAGCCAGCATCTTTAATAGCGTTGGTCAAATCAGTGAAACCGTTAAACCCCTTTTTCACCACTATAGAAGCGAGCTTTGATTCGAGATCAACAGTTACGGATTTAACGCCAGACACGCCTTCTATTTCTTCTGAGACTTTCTCAACGCAGCCGCTACAATGCATGCCAGGGATAGAGTAACAGACGTTGCTGCCGGAGGAGCTCGATTCTGTGACGGTGTCTCTAGTCGCTTGTTTGTTTTGTCCAGAAAAAGCGGGGCTAGAAGAGATGGCCATAAACAACAATATAGATGTGATCGTTTTCATCCCCTTAGTTTAGACCCCACTGATTAAAAAGCAAGTCTCATAATGAGATTGGCCTCAGATGCATCATAAAAGATTAGATAATGTCAGTTATCTAAACATGTAGACAGCTGTCTTATTGTCGAACAGCTGGCACTTCACTTGCTGTAACTAGTTGTGGGTTTTGAAAATTGCTGCACATGTGGGGGTAATTCATGGGACAACGTGGGAAAGTTCAAGTTGTACTATCCGTATTGCTCGGCTGCTGTTTAATGGTATTTAACAACTGTTCTGAGGTTGGTTTTGAAACGGCGCCAGATAGTACTCTGAGCAAAATTGATTCAGATCGGGTGCTCGACACTAATGATGTCGATGGTCTTGAGGTCACGCCGGAAAACGCTGAAGAAATTGAAGAGATTTTGAATCAGATAGCTGAAGAGCAAAGTGAGCCATCAATCGACCCTGATGCGCCATCGCCAGATGGAAACTCGAATAGTGGCAACGACGATGATGATGATGACTCAGACGACGATGATGACATGAGCGCCGGTAATCACGATGGCGATGATGATGACGATGGCTCAGCTGATAATGATGACCGTGGTATAGCATCTACAGATGACGATCATGGTTCTTGCTTCGACAACGCAAGGTTTCGTTGTCCAGATGAGGATCAAGCTCCAGACTCTGATGACCAAAATGATGAACCTCAGACAGACGCAGCAGATATCGCGTCTAGTAAAATGGGTGGAATGTGGAAGAACTTTAAGGTCGCTCTTTGCCAGCAGGTCGATGATGATCTGGCAAGTGCTGAGACGATTTGCTTAAGCTTACACGAGGTCGCCAAAACCCTAAAACAAGAGGGGCGAGCGGGTTTTGCAAATACCTATCTAGGCGCTTGTGAGGCTCTTGATTAAACTGAATTCATAAAACGTTGTAGTGCGCTAGGGGAATAGGGCGGCGTGAGAGTGCAGAACTCTCACGTTGTCTCGTTTTGAGGCAAAAGATTGGAGCTTGCTGAGACAAAGGTCTTTATAACTCCGCAAGAAATGCCGAAAAAACCTATGTAAGTAAACTGTGAGGGTCATTCTAAATGTTCAAGAATTCAAAAGGATTTAGTCTTGTCGAAGTGATGGTGGTAGTCGGTATCATCGGTACCCTAGCTGCTATCGGTGTTCCTACGTTTTGGGATCTTCAGATGAAAAGGCGTCAGGCGACAGCGCTAGCTCACCTCAATGGTTTGTACTCTGGGCTTAAAATGTTCCATAGCGAGTGGCTCGTGTACAACGGTGACTTTCGAAATATTGGCTTTGAGCTCAGCGGTGAGGTCTATTGGAGAATCGGCTTCGTGCTTGGTGCGGGGACTCCATCTACCAATATTCCAAACAACTACATCGGGCCAGGGGCTCAGGCGGGAGCTGCCGGGTTTGCTGTAAACACCAACCCAGCAGCAGGCTACTGTGGCGCTGGTCTCCGCTGTCAAGAAAACGGCTACATTCAAGGTTTCAATCCGCCGGGTTTTAACTTGCGCTGGATTGAACATACCTTTCTCGCTGGTGCCGCAACGCGGTTCCCATGGGAGCCTGGTAGTAGAGATCAGGTAGCTTTAATGATCGACGAGCAAAAAAGAATCACCAAGCACTCCTGGTAGGCAAGCTCATCTTACACCTTTAACGACTCTTGCAGTTCACTTATGTCAGGTTGCTTGACCTGAAGCTTTCGCGTGTTGAGTCCGCGAACGAACTGCTCGCACAATACACTCAAGCCAGGGTGAGGTGTGTTCTCGCATATTTCTGCCATCAGTAAGCCGGCGTAGAACTCAGACATAGCAAAGGCTAGCCCGCGACTTGAAGCGATGACATCTTCTGGGTCACTGGCTTCGATTTTTGAGGTCACCTCAGTGAAAGTGGTGAATTCGCTCTTGAGCTTAGTTAAAAGGGCTTCGTTCTTTATATTTTCAAGTTTGGAGCGACTTGATTTCAAAAAGACCTGTAAGGCATCGGTCTTTTCGAACACCCGCAGTAAATCAAGGCTCAACACATTGGTTGCCCCCTCCCATATGGGGAACACTTGTGCATCTTTGAAAAGCGTTGGAATTCGAGTGTCTTCGATATAACCAGCGCCCCCAAAGCCCTCAAGAACTTCGCTCATGCCCTCAATGGCTCTTTTGGCTGTGTAGAGCTTAGCTAAAGGAGTGAGGAGGCGTAACAGAATCAGTTCCTCCTCCGTAGCCGTGCCGAGATCGTCTTTGCCCAAAAGTGCCGCCACCTGAAATGTCAAAGTCGCGCCCGCAAAATAATAACCCTTTTGTACGCTCAGCATCTTTACGTGGAGATGTTGCTCAGTAAGTGCTTTGCCAAAAACTTTTCTTTTGTGTGAGTAGTCTGTTAGAAGTTGAAGCCCACGGTCCAGCTGGGCGACCGAACAGACTGAGTTGTAGAGTCGAGTTATATTGAGCATAGTGGCAACAGTTCTCACGCCTTTGCCAGCCTCGCCAATCAAATGGGCTCGTGTGTTTTTAAGTCTTAGCTCGGCAGTTGGTAGAGCTTTTGTGCCCATTTTGTCTTTCAGCCTTAAAACCTCAATACCGTTCAGGCCCCCGTCGTCATTGCGAACAGGTATGTGAAAAAGACTTAAAGCTTCATCATCCTCAATCTTGGCCAAGCCAAGTGCCATTTGAGAGGTAGTAGCTGACGAAAACCACTTGATGCCGCTTAGCGAGTAGGTGCCATCGGCATTTGCATTAGCAGTTGTCGAGGTGCCGCTGACATCGCTGCCTCCAGTCTTTTCAGTCATCCATTGGCCAGATGTCCAAAACAACGAGCCGTCTCTCGAATTGAGCGCACGAAAAGCTTCTTCAAAAACCGGGTTGTCGGCCTTGTGGAGCTCCATGACTTTTGCCGCACCATCAGTCATTGCTAAGGGGCACGAGTAAAAAGCAGAACTGGGATGAAACAGGTGAAGCTTCGCCATCTGAAAAATGCGAGATTGATCACCAAAAGAGCGCTCATAGCCGTCTGCAATCAAACCGTTCTTAGCGCTCCAATGATGCAGCCATCGCCAGTGCTGGGAGACTTCAATCTCAAATACGGGTTTTCCCCATGCTGAATAAGGCTTGAGTGAGGGTTCAGATAGTTCAGCCTGTCTGCCGATGGGGTCGACATCTTCAACTACGTCTTGCCCTAGGCCATGCAGGGTTGCGTCTATAGACTCGTAAACATCAGAATCGAAGTGATGTTGCAAAATAGCCTGAAGAATCAAGTTTCTTGCATAAGGGTTTGATAACTCAGGTCCCTCTTGGACAAAGTCGACGGGCATAGCTGCACCTAGCCTGTTTAGAATTCAGTTCTAAGCTCCTCCGGAAGCTCATCGCCTTCAATGTTCTCAGGTGTTAGGCAGTTGTCCAAGCCGACCCGCGTATAACCCCAGAAGCGTTCGACGAACTCTCCGTTTTCAAAGTCGTAGGTGCGGTACAGCTCGGTGCTGTCGTAGTGCATAACGGGATCACAGTCGCCTTGGTTGATCCAAGACCGCGCTCTGTCAAATTCTTGGTTGGATACTTCTCGTGCTATGTACTGCGCTTCGATTCTGAGGTTTTCTTCGGAGGTAAATTTGCCGTTGAGAAGCCCAACGAAGGCTTTGCCACCATTGCCAATGTCGACGCCGCCACCTGCAGCTGCGAAGGCCTTTGAAAAAGAAACGATAAGGGTGATGACAAGGGCGTAAACTGTGAAGCTCAGTGCATTCGGTTTCATGGCCGGTCCCCCTTTGTCAGAGGCAAGAGTTGAATGTTAAGTTGGTAAACTTCATCTGAGTCGGGAGCATTGCTTGAGAACTCGTTGATTTCTCTTCTAAATTCGCGGATTCGGTTTTTTATTGTCATCAGTTCAGACTTTTTAAATGAGAATGTAACTGAGTTGAACTCTCGCTCGGCGACATCGTATTCTCGCAGCGCAAACAAAGCCATCTGTAGCATTTTTTCATGAAACATATGAATGGCTGTTGATTGTACTTCGTCGGGTATCGTAAGCGCCCCCTGTACCTGTTCGTAGCGATTGCCTCTGAGCTCAATTAAGCCCAGCTCCATTAGGTCTTCTAGGGCGGCTTCAACATGCAGCTTTGATACACGCTTGCGCATTCGGTTGGTAATCCATTCGGCATCTGCCTTGAAATCTCGCAGGCCAGCCATCACATAAATGGCCACATGTAGCCAGTTGCTCAAGAAATCAAATTGATGCTTTTCAAGAATAGATAGGCCTTTTTTCTTCTTCTCAGACATCAGTTCGTTGAAGAACTTAATTTTTTCGATGGGTTCGTCGCACTGATTGTAGCGAACGAGAAGTTCAAAGTACTTGATGTCTTTTTTGCGAGTAAGGCCAACCGCCGCGATGTACTTAGGCAGAGTAAGGTGAGTCAGGTTTCTTTTGCCATCAATAACCATTTTGAGGTGCCCAGGGGAGCTAAGCCCGGCTTTCTGCATAAAAAGGCGATGGCTGTAATTTGAATTTGTGCTCTTTTTGTAGGCGAAAAAATCTTTGAGGTACTCACGGTAGTTAAGGTAACCAGTGACATCAGGACTTTGGGCCTTGGTGCCGCTACTTTCTGGGCTTTTTTTGGAGTCTTCTGATTGTTGTAGAGGTGGAGTCACGATTTTCTCGCTCGGCTCAGCCCCTTTGGACAAAGGTGTATCCAAATTGTTCCCCCCTTTAATTTGTTCATACATACATTTTTCAAAACGATGGCGTCAATAACCATTCAGTTAACGCTGTATGTGATTAGAATCACATGGCTTTATTTGCACTAAGAGATTGCGCAGGGCGTGAGGCTGTTCTCGTTTGAGAACGCGTTTTGAGGTGCAGTTTGCTTTTGTGTTGTTTGGCTCAATAGACCTCAGACCAGATTCTTCTTTTGATCAGTTTGCATCGTAATTCTCGGGAGTTAGCTGGCCGATAAAAGGCTTATGGGAAACGCGAAGTTTAGCGTCATTATTAAAGCCAGTATAAATGGTCGCCATGTGTTCATGGATAGGTTCTCTACCTTTCCGGTGACGATTGGCCGAGACCCTTCTTGTGAGGTGAGTCTTCCTGATATGACTTGGCTATCTGGGCGCAACACAAGCTTAGTCATTACGGAGGGTATGCTTGAGCTCGTTGATCTCGATAGTTCTAATGGCACCTACATTGGCAATCAAAAGATCAATCGTTATCCCATCTCTGGCCATGAGACGGTAAAAATAGGTAAGCTCAAAATTGAACTGTTGGTTACCTCAATCACTGAAGACAGCATCAAGTTCGAAACCCTTGAGCAGTACAAAAATGAGACTCAGACAGAAGAAGTTAATGATCCTGAGTTTGACGATCGAACAAGCAATATTGACAAAACCGAGTTGACAGAGATGGCAGAGAGGCCAAAGCAAGGCCTTTTTCAAGTTGGTCCGCAAGACAAAGTTGAATCTGAAAAGCAAAATGCCAACCAAAAGCCGGCTCAGCAGCCAAAACCTGTTGCCCAATCAGCTCGGCCACCAGAGGATGATGAGCCTACAGTTTTAGATCCAACTCGCTTTAAGCCGCCACTTCCGACTGATGATGAGTTTGATGATGAAGAAACAGTAGGTCGAGACTTTCCGAGAGATCGCTCTCAGGGCATGAATGTGCCTGAATACCCAGGAAGCGAAGCCACTGCCGTAACGGAGCCATTTGGAAACGGTCCGAGACAGCCGTTAATGTCAGCAGGTGAACAGACTGAAGTGACTCGGCCCATGAACATTCAGCCCAGTTGGGGTATGAATTTCATGCAGCGAGTTCCAATGGGAAAGCTTGCCCTTGAAGCAACTTTAAAATGGCGCGGTCAAACCATCGAGAACCATGTTTACTATGAGGGAGAGAGCGTTTATCTCAACGGTCAGCCTGACGATGGTGTGCATCTTCCGAGCCTGAAGAGTCGGCTAGTTCCTGTTGCCGTGTTTCGTGGCGATCACACGAAAGCGATCTTACCATCTTCATGTCGTGGAGAGTTTTTTGACGGTGAAACCGGGGCTCTTAAGAAGACGATGGAGCCCACTTACGATCGCAAGAATAAAGGGTTTAGATTCTCTCGTGATGAGTTTCGGGTCCACTTTCAGAATGATCTGTCATTGCACTTTCGTCACATCGAATCGCCAAAACCGTTTTCGCAGATTCGCTTCTTGTTGCCTGAGCGCCTATTTCAAAAAGCACTGGCCAGCTCTGGTTTTTTACATTTTGTGATTGTCGTGATTGGGTTTTTGGCTTTTCCGGCTCCTCCAGCACCAAAGGTTAAGAATTTGCCACCTAGGATTGCGAAGCTCTTGGTTAAAAAACCACAGCCAAAGCCAAAGCCTGTGGCAAAAAAAGAAAAGCCCAAACCCAAGCCTGAAAAGAAAAAGATTGCAAAGAAGCCGAAGCCTAAAAAGCCGAAGCCTAAGAAGGTCGTCAAGCGTAAGCCTCCTAAAGTTAAGCCCAAAAAAGTCGTTGTTCGTAAGAGCAAGAAGCTGAAAAAGCTCAATAAGTACCCTTTTACAGTTAAGACTAAGAGAGTGGCTAAGGCTCCCTCGAGGGGCGCCAAGGTCAAAAAGACCAATGTGAAAAAGGTAGGAGCTCTGGCAGCTCTGGGTGCCTTGGGCAAGAGTTCGCCTAAACCTTCTCAAAAGCCGGTAGCAATCAACATCAACAAAAACGCCGGTGGTTCGCCTGGTAAAATGAAGGCCAATTCGGTAATTGGAGCTCTAAAGCAAAAGGGCGGTAAGCTCGTTGCTGGTGGTTTGGGTTCGGTTAAAACCAAAGGAAAAGGCTACGGAACTGGCACCGGTTATGGTGTTCAGGGAATCAAGGGAAGAGCTGGCTCAAGAGGGGTTGCAGCAACCGTTGTTGGTGAGCCCTCGCTGATGAAACTTCGTGAATCTGAAGGTTTGACCCAGAGGCAAGTGATGGATGTTGTTAGAAAGTACTCAGGCAAAATTTCATCTTGTTACGAGCGAGCACTGTTAGATAACCCAAGCCTCAGTGGCCGGGTCGAGTATGAGTGGAAGATTCGACCTGCTGGTTCAGTGCAGTGGGCGAAAGTGAAGGCTTCGAACGTTTCGGGTGCAGATTCTTTGAATAAATGTGTCGTTGGAGTTTTTCGAGGTATGAAGTTTCCGAAAGCAAAGAATGGGCAATCTACCCTGCCGAGTATTGGGTTTCCGTTTGGTCGGCTCTAGTTTTAGAGTTTGATCTCAAAGGCCATTCAAAAGTCGCATACAATTTAAAAATTCGGGGAAGCCGAGAGCTTCACTCAAATCTGTGAGCGCTAAATCTAGCCCTTTGTCATGGTCGCATCACTCGACGACTCGCTTCGTTTTCGACATAATAAAGATGGAAATCACCAAAGGGAGACACATAATGGCGGGAATGATTCAGGCTTACTGGGATGGTGGAAGCTTTATGCACCTAATCTTACTGAGCTCTATTGTAGGGTTGGCCATTGCTTTTGAGCGACTTCTCGTTTTGTTGGCAGCCGGTAACATCAACAAAGATCAGGTGTTGGGTAGAATCAAAAACGCCATCTACTCAGGAAATATCGAAAAGGCCATCGCTGCGACCTCACAGACGAGAACTCCTCTCACCAATATCATTCGCGCGGGTTTGATTGCCGTAAAGAATAATGGAGACGCTGAAGAAGTTCAGACAGCCATGGATGCTGTAGCACTAAGAGAAGTTCCAAGACTTGAGAAGAGAATTGGACTTCTAGCCACAGTGTCGAATATTGCCACCCTGCTAGGGCTACTCGGGACCGTGTCAGGTCTGATTGGAGCCTTTGCTGCGGTTGCCAACGTTGCGCCTGCAGAGAAAGCCACAATGCTTTCGAATTCGATCGCAGTCGCGATGAACACGACAGCATTTGGTTTGATCGTTGCAATTCCGTTGCTTGGTTTCTTCGGGTTCTTGAACAGCATGGCTCAGGGGATCGTTGATGATATGCACGAGTCAAGTGTAGCGACTCTGAACTTTCTTTTGACCAACAAAAATAAAGTAGGGCGCTAGTCTATGGGGCGTAAGGCAGTAAACGTCGAGCTGAATATGACCCCTTTCATTGGGTTGTTTGCCCTATTGGTGGTCAATTTGCTTTTGACTGCGGTTTGGAACCAAGTGACAGCTCTGTCGACAAATACACAAAATTCGACAGCTGCAGCAGAGTCTGACCCTCCGCCAAAAGATCAGGTCAATCTCACTGTCACAATTCTGCAGAGTAGTGTTGAGATGGCTGAAAATTCGAACGGTGTAAAGGTTCCGCACATCGGTGATAAGGTCGATGCCGAGGGTATTGAAAGAACGCTTAGCCAGTGGCGAGAGAAGTACCCTAAGCGCCGAGATGTTGTGTTGAATACAGAAAATGGTGTTTCATACAAAATGCTGATTACTACATTCGATACTCTCACGGGTGCTGGGTGGTATGACGTGGGAGTGAGTTCACAGTAATGTCTGAAGAAATACAATCATCCATTGGCAGAGTCGTTCGTATCCCAGGCAATCACATTTCGCCAAAATACGACATGAACTACCTAAGGCAAAAGAGAGATCAGGGCGGAGCTAGAGAGTTTGATGTTGTTCTACCCTTGACCTCGATGATCGATATGTTTTCGATGCTTGTGATTTTTCTTTTGCTGAACTTTTCGGCTACGGGTGAAGCCTTTTTTGTAAATAAGAATATCACTCTGCCAAGTGCCAAAAACGCCACGCCCATTGAGTCTTTACCTTTGATTTCGATCACAGAAAAGCAAGTGAGTTTAGACTCAGAAATAGTAGGTTCGAACCCAGTGACAATCGACCTAAAAGATCAAGAGATGCCCGCCCTGAGAGCCTCTTTGGCTAGGTTGAAGACCTTAATTAAAAACCAAGAAGAGGGTGGGATTCCTGTTAAAAAAGGTATCAACATGCAGGCTGATGAAAACACCGACGTTGTCTATATTAAGAGAGTGATGAATATTTTGGTGTCTGAGGGGTTTGGTAAGATCAACTTTGTGACCCGCGAAGAACTGTCAAAGAAGCGGCCTGGAGAAGTTACCGACCCTTCTTCTTCTGATTCGATTTAAGTATAGCCATATCTGTGTATTGCGGGATGGGTTCAACCAGCCCTTGCGTGATTTCATTGCGGTAGTCGGTACGAAACTCAACAAAGTTCTTTAGCTTATTCTTTTCACGATTGATCATTTGAATGCGGTTGTCTCCGAGAACCTCACCTTTGATTTCGAGATCGTCGAGGTCCATCTGTTGTTGGGCTGATGCGGTCACACCCAATAGTAGTAGGGCAGCAATTGTCGCGACAAAAAGACTCTTTGTTGTGTTCGACTTAAAATACATAATTCACTCCAACCGTCACGTCGACGAAGAATAAAAAAGGTGAAGCGTTAGCTGCAACGCCTGCCTGAACAGCAGGTACGATGTAGATATCTTTGTAGGCTTTGATGTCGAAGCCGAGGCCGACTTGAGGAATAATAAAGGTCTCTGTGGGGCCGGTGTAATCAATTTCGCTACCACCCTCAATGACGATTTCGACCTCGCTAATCGAAGCGACCTCTAGGCCGGCTCCGTACCAGAAGATTGACTGATTTGTGTTGTAAATTTTCAGAAATGCACCAAAGCTCAGTGCGCTTGCTGAGCTCTCGAGAACTTCAGTGCCACCATCTGCAATGACTTCGGCATTGCCTTGAGTAAAGAATACGCGATTTGCCAAGCTCAGTTGCAATACCCAATAGTCAGCAACCGGAAAGCGGTATTGGATACCAAAGAAGTCTTTAAAGCCACTAGAGGCTCCAAAGTTGGCATCAGGAAACCCTTTAAGGTCAATCGGGCCCTCGCCTTGTGAGTAGTAGCTGAAGCTAAAGTAGCCGCCGGCACTGCTTCGCTCAATCATCGGTGAGCCTTCTTTTAGGTCTCTGTCTTTGATAACAGACAATTTGAGGTTTGGTATCGAAATATAGCCAGCCTGGCGCTTTCCGTCATAGGTGACTAGCACCTTACGAAAGCCAGAGTACTTAACGGGTGAGACGACCACCACATCGCCGCGAACCAGAGTTGTTACCACTTTCGAGCTTTTGTTGGTCTCTTTGTAAACCGAAAGCTTCTCTTTTACGATCAAGTCGAGAACAGCTAGGGCTTGTAGCGAGTAGGTGAGTGACAAAAAGATGACTGTGAGCCTAGTGATTCTGATCATTTCTTTTTGCCCTTAGGTTTAGCTGGCTTGGTACTTTTCTTCTTAGCGGGCATTTTACTGAACTTCTTGCCCTTAACTTCTGCCTTAGTGCTTTTTGATTTTTTCGTTGGTTTCACCTTGCTCGGCTTCTTTTTTGAAGTGGCTTTCTTCAGCATTTCGGCACTGAAGTTCCTAATAGGAGGTGGTGAAAACGAAGTCTGCACCTTGCCATCAAAGCCGTCACTTTGCTGAGGGGCAATTGGAAGAACTTTGAGGTCTTTTGCTTTGATGAGGTTTTGTTCGTTATCCTCTGCAGCGTAGGTGAGGTGCGAAAACGTAGTGATAAGCAGAAGTGAAATGAAAGTCTTCAAAGATGATCCTGTTCTATTGCAGTATGACATCTTTATTATAGCGAAACGGAGACTCTTGTTCAAAAGTCTCCGTCTAGACAAAAGGCTGTTTTTTCGCTCAAGCTAGAACTGAGGTGGTGGTTGGCCTCCGCCGCCACCGCCGCCACCTTGGCATCGGTCGCTAATGGCCTCACCACAGTAGAATCGACCGTTGTTTACAGCCATTGTGCTGCCATTGCTATTCATCAGAGTTGGGCAGTTGAACTCGCCGTAGTACTCGATAGAGCCTGTGCGGCGATCTGGACCAGTCTGACATGGTGTTGTTGAAGTCGCTCTAACAATAGTCAAAGAAACATTGCAACCAGACATACGATTGAAGCGGTCATCGCTAATACCATCTGATTCACCAGCCATGACGGCAGTCATAGACTGAATGTTGGCAACAACTGAGAAAGTGCCATCACTTCCATCGTCTGGAATATTCACAATATCAAGGTTCAAGCCATGAATTGAGAAGTCTTCATCGCGGTACTGTTTAAGAGTGCGAATCTCGATTGAGCCAGAGCCATTTCGTGGGCCTTTGTAGTCACAAGTGAACTCTCTGAAGACTTCATTATTTGTAGCTAAATAGTCGCGAGTTTTTCTTTGTGTCTCAAGAGCGTTAGCAGATCCGCCGGTGTCTCTCATTTCGCCTTGTACGTAGTAATACCCTTGTGGTGAAGCTGGAGAAGCGGCAGTAACAGGGTGTGAGTTCGCAAGGTTGACGTCCACATTTACAGTTGTAGTGCGAAAGCATTCGTTTCGAATTTGAAGACCAACTTGAACCGAATTCTGAGCATTAACATAGATGTCTGTTCGACTTGCGATGTCGCTCCACAATTGCTTAGTGCCAGTTTTTTGCTCTCCAAATGGATCCCAGACACCATCGCCATTAAAGTCCCAAGCGAATTCGAAACTCTGACCGCCAGAAATCTCGCTTGTGGTTATGTTGAAATCGTAAAGACCTACTGCTGAGCCTTCGCTAGCCGTGATCAGGTTGTTGAGATTGCCAACTACAGGATCACTAACCCGGTCATTACAAGTGACCACCATATTGAAGGTCTTTACAGTGGTTTCACCTTGAGGATCAGTAGCTCGAATCGCCATCGGATACAGACCAGGGTTGAGTGTAAAACTTGAACTCATTAGTGGCTGAAAGTTCGGGCTACTCGAGTTATAGTTTTGATCGATTTCAAGAGTCAGCTGTGAAAAGGCTGATTCGTCTGTTGTGCCACTACAGTCTACACTCAGGCTGTCATCTTCATTAAACCTTTCAGCGCTAAACTGATCGTTAAGTGTCGAGACATTCATATAGACGTCTGAGCGTTGCAAGCTCGTGAAAGAGCAATTGACCACTGGCTTCTGATTGGGCTGAGCTGTGTCGAGTCCATCGCTATTTGCAGATGTCACTTGGTTAAGTTGAGATGACTTGGAGGTCAAGCCGCCGCTACAGTTTTGAAAAGTCATTAGCAGGACCGAGATTCCCAACAAACTCGCTAGCTGATAGAACTTGTAAGATCGATTTCTCACACAGATTCCCCTTTTTCTTGGTTAAGCCAATCCAGCTTTAACCGCACCCACTTTCTCTATTTTGCGAATCTTGTACCAGCCAAGGGTGTTTAAAACGGCAGCTGACCTATCACAATATGTACAGCTGTCTAACAGTTTCACAATCGAAAAGTGTTTAGCTATGAGACGTCTCGAGGAGAGACTACTGTACGCCCTCTAGATTCACGATTTCGAGCTGTCTATTCGTGCTGTTGTCTTTGTCGATTTCAATTAGGCTGTCATTGACGACGTTTCTGTCGATCACGACGTTAACTTGCTGAAGCTCTAAGAGTTCTACGGTCTCTGTGCCAGACACGGCCACACGGGTCTCAGTTAGGTATATGCGCACGTAGTTGCCGTTGGTGACATTCATTACAGGAATGTTGTTTACGATCACATCATAACAGTCGGTGTCATTTCCTTGAGGATAGGTGACGAGGTCGTAGCTGAGCGAGAGCTTGCTGGTGTACTTGTTTGCTGACTCTTTCACCGGAGTGTTTTCTTTTACTTCTACCAAATTGGTTTTGCCATCTTGGTCAGGGTCCAGCTGAGCGTCGGCAACATCTGAAGGGTTCAATAGAGATCTCACTTCAACACCGTCAGGGATGCCATCATCGTCAGAATCTGGGTACAGGGCATCTGTCTGCAAAACCTCTTCTTCACAGTCAGTGAGGCCGTCTAAGTCAAAGTCATTAAACCCTGAATCACAAGGCGCTAGGCGAAATTGATTGTCTCTATCGTAGCCGAGGCGAATGTTAATGAGGTCTGAGTAGTAGTCACCATTAGAGTCTGGTGTCGAGAGTGAGATTTCGTAATCTTGCTTGAGTTGCTCGTCGCGCTCGGTTTCATCGGCCAGACCGTCTCGGTCCCAGTCAGGTCGAAATGAGTCTTGAACTAGTACTGCAGAGTGATTTGAGGCGAAAGCCTCTTTAAAGCTCGAGCCAGGGTTTGGGCAGTAGCCTTTAACAGCCACGTTAACAGATTTGGGAGGTGTAGGTGGCTCTTGTAGTTTAGGGCTGCTACAGTTTTGAAATTGAATAATAAGTAGGCCTATGAGAAAGCTTAAGCCCACCATCGCAAAGAAGGGTTGAGATGAAGAGGGTTGGCCGAGCTCTCTCATTGGAAGTCACTTTCGGTAAAGCGAACACCGCCGCCATTAAGAGGTTTTTCAGCGGTTCTCATAATGCGCTTTTCTGACAGCGTTTGTGTGTTCTCCATTAAATAGACTCGAATTCTGTCGTCTCTATTGATAAAACCAAGGTCATCGACGGCGAACTGAAAGCAGTCTTGTTGAACCGACTGAGACTGAATCTCTGAGACCACTTTGAGCTTTTTAAAGCCATTGACAGATCTGTTGTTAAATCGCAGGGGAGTGTTTTGTTTCAGCTCTTGATAGTCGCTGACGCCATCGTTGTCTGGGTCAAGTAAACCGGCATTTGAGACCTGAATCATGTTTGTCTGGCTAACAAAAGCCAGTTGGTCGGGTATGTAGTCAAAATTGGTATCAGGGTTGTCGAACTCGGTGCCGAGTAAACGCTCTTCACAGTCATTTAGGTAATCATTGTCTCGATCATTAAAAAATGGTGGAGCTGCCCTTTCAACAAATTGAGCACAGGTTGAGTAAGGTGTTCCTACATAGCTGCAATCGAGATTTTGGCAAGGCGAAGTCTTTCCAGAGCTTCTGTACTCCACGCCGTCTCCAACGCCGTTACCATCGGTATCGTACGAGTTAGGGTCTGAGCCAAGTGTTCGCTCAAGACTGTCTGACAGGGTGTCGGCATCGGTGTCTTGCAGAAGATCGGGGCCCTCCCAAACCGTGTTGGAGTTGTGAACCCAAAACTCTTTAAGTTCAAAGCGTGAAATTCTTAGAGGTATGGCAAATCGTGTGAAATCGATTGTTTCACCAGCACCAAATTGCAAGAACTCTCCACGCCCTTCGATCGACATATTAGACAGCAAGGCTTGAGCATTTGGGTCATCAAAGTCTTCGTAATAGTAAGCGGTATTGATTTGTACCCCTTCAACTAGGTCTCGGTTTGCATCTTGGTAAGAGAAATAGCTCTGAATTACGGCATTCACTTCAGTTTGTGTTTGGGTAGTTGTATCAACTCTCGGTACACCGTCGCTGACGAAAAAGATCACATAGTTTGAGCTGATTTGTGGGTCGGCATTTTGTTGTGCGGCCACATCTTCCATAATCATTTGAAGACCTTCATCAAGAGCGTCAGTGTAGTTGGTAAAGCCACCATCTAGACTTGGAGTCTGGAGCTCTTCATTCTGTAAAAAGCCAAGAAAGCCTGCCCTGTTGTTGGTGAAGCCCTGATCGCGAGTGGCTGTTGACGAGAAGCCCACCATTGACCAGTAGATGTACTGGTCATCACCGCCTTGAAAATTGCGAACAAAATCTTGTAGGGCAGCAAAGCGCCTGATTCCGTTTGGATCAGTTCCAGGGTAGGGGCCGTCAAGCGAGTTGTCAGGCAAGATGCGAAAGTTGGTTTGGTTACTGCCAGATCTGTCTACCAAGAAGATGAACTTTAAGTTACTGCGTATGGAGTCTGATGGACTGGTGCAAAAGCTCACTTTTGGTGAAACGCTAGCAACTGACTTCGAGAGTTTTAAATTTCTATCAGCACAGTTTTGGAAGCCAATAGCCAGGCTTAAGGCTAGAGAAAGAATCCATACTGAGTACAAATGGGATGATTTCAAATCCCCTCCCTCATACATACAGACAACATGTGTAACCCCTATCGTCTAGTTTGCCTCATTTCTGTATGTTCAAAAAATGTTTTAAGGACTTCGGTCTCAGTATGAGCCACCAAAAAGTACACAATAATTGCGTATTTATCCAGAATTGTTAAACTTTTAAAAACGACTAGGAATTAAGCATCATGATCAAGCGGCGTCTTTTTTTTAGAACTTCAAGTGTGTTTGCGGTGTTGCTTACCGCAGCTACATTTTGCTCACATCATATTTATGCAAAGCCACCCGGTGAGTTTTATGATTTGCCAAAGGTTGTGGCCATTCAAGACCGACCTTATTACAACGACAACGATATCACGTTACAACTTGGTTGGCTTCCATCTGATGCTTTCAACAAGGGCTTCTCAGGTGGTTTGGCTTATGCTTATTACTTCAAAGACTATCTCGCTTGGGAGGTAGTAAATGCCAACTACGTCATCAATCAAGAGACCAGTTTGAAAAATGAATTTGAAAACCTGAATATTGATATCGAGAGCGAAGGTTTCGATGGGGTTCTCGATTTTATGCAATGGTATGCGACTACCAGTATTATCTACACCCCCTTTTACAATAAGAGCTTACTTTTCAATGAATCCGTCGTGCATGGCAACACAAGTCTTGTTATTGGCGGAGGACTAGCTGGTTTCAAAGAGACAGGCACGAGAGCCATGTTCACTGGTGGCATCATTCTTAAATTCTTTTCTTCGCCCACTACGTCTTGGAAGTTTGATTTTAGAAACAATGTCTACTTCGAAGAGACTTTAGGTGCCGTATATGCACTGTCGATTAACCTCGGGGTCGCTTTTGAACTTGGAGATGCAAAGAAGCAAAAGTAATGAAAGTTCGTTCATTTAAGACAACAGTTTCAGCATTGTTAGCTTGCTCATTACTTGTGGTAGCTCAGTCTTCTGCGCAGCCGACAAATGTGAAGGGCAAGAAGCCCGGAGAGTCAGACAAAGCCTCCTCCGGAAAATCTGTAGATCTCTCTGAAGCCTTTGAGAAGAAGAAGATTGAGCCCTTTGAGTACGTGCCTGTGATTTCGGAGTTCTGGGAAAAAGTTGAAAAGCACTTAAAAGAAAAACAATACGTCGAAATCTTAAAAGTCTCACAGAAAGAACTGGAGCAATATGGTGAGATCACGCCTGAGGGCCAAGAGGCCTACTTGGCTATGGGAATCGGCTTTTCTAAGCTCAAGCTTAAAGGCATCGCATTTTTTGATTGGATGATGGTAGCAAATTCGCAAAAGGGCACGATGGTAGGAGACATGGCATTGTTTCAGCTTAGTCAGCTTTTGCAAAACAACCCAATGTCTACCGAAGATCTTTTTCGCCTGTTTGACAATTATCAGGTCGAAAACAGGCATCCTGATATTCAAGACTTGGTTTCTTACTACAAAGGTTTGGCACTGCTGAAGTATGGGCACTCAGACTGGGGGGTGAGGCTTCTCGATCAAGTTCGGCCAGAGAGCTACTGGGGCCAGATGTATTTGTACTGGTCTGCGGTGGCTCTAGTTGCTGCTGATAAAGTTAAAGAGGCTGAGGAGATTTTTAAGCAGCTTTATGAGCAAGAGAATCAGGCACCTCGAGTTCGCGATCTTGCAGGTCAGCAGTTGGCGAGATTGATCTTTGAAAAAGGTGAGTTCGAAAAAGCCTTTGCACTGTATGAAGAGAAGCGAGACCTGGGGCTGAGAGAAAAGGGGCGTTTGCTACTCGAGAAGGCTTGGACGAAGTTCTATTTAGGAGATTACGGCCGATCTATGGGGATCTTGCATGCCTTAAAGTCTCCCTTCTTTAAAGCCTCACAGACGTACGAAGCATTTATACTAGAGATGTTGATTTTTCGGCAGCTGTGTCAGTACGACTTTGTTAAATTTAGTGCCGATGTATTTCGCAAGAGGTTTGGCAAGTCAATTAAGAGAATTCAGGCTAGAGCCACTCTTAAAAGAGATCCGAACCTGTTTGGTCTGGCTGTTATGAACTTGAGCCTACAAGACAAGGCGAACTTGATTGCGCTGCTTAGAGAAGATGTAAAGTCTATTGAAGACAACAGTGCGCTGAAAAACCATAAACTTATGAAGAGAGTGCGAGGGGTGTACAAAACCCAACTTAAGCGTTTGCAATTTGAGATGGATTTGGCACTTGAGCCGGCACTTCGAGAAGTTGGCAATGAGCTACTTCGAGCCGATGAGCAGATCAAGTTTCTCGAGTACATCTCCTCATTAGATGCTCTAAAATTGAGCGAAGGCAAGGGTGGCGAGGCCTACAAAGCTAGTCGGATCTCGAATTTTGAGTTTGAAAAGATCTATTGGCCAGTTTCTTCAGAGTACTGGTACGACGAGCTTGAAGACTATTCAATGAAGATCAGTAGTGTCTGCGAGACTGAGACAGATAAAGATCAGCGTAAGCTTGAGGAGACATTTAAATAAGACAGCACTCTTTGAAAATCGCAGGTTTGGCTTTTGTTTTGGGTTTGGGGCTCTCAGCTTTGACTCCTATTGAGGCCTATTCTCAAGCTACCAATCAAATGACAATTGAGAAAATGAGATTCAATATTCTTAAAATTGATAAGGCTATTGATTCAACAAAAGAGAAAATTAAAAACCTTAATGATGCCCAGTTCTTGCCAGATCTGTATCTGTCGCTGGGTGAGTTTTATGTGCAAAAGAGCAAGTTTAAGTATGCACTAAAGATTGCTGAAAACCCTGATCAAGAGATCAAAGAGCTCGATTTTACATTTGAAAAACGCATTAAGCTAGACGCTATTGCCACATATGACCTCGTGATTGATAAGTTTCCGAAGTTCTCAGATCGGGATAAAGCTATTTTCTTCAAAGCTCACGAACAGCGTGAATTGGGTATGACTGAAGAGATGATTCTGACATATTTTCAGCTAACCAAAGAGTACCCTGAGAGTGAATACTGGCTAGAGGCTCAGATCATTGTTGGTGATTACTACTTTGAAGAGCAGCAGAAAGTTGAGCTTGCTCTCGAGGTTTACAAGCGCATACTTAAGAAGCCGCTATCAGCCTTTACGCCATTGGCCCATTACAAAATCGGTTGGTGCTACATCAATATGCAGAAATTTCTTGAGGCTCTTCAGTCATTCGAAAAGGTTTTGCTTGAGTTTAAAAAGATTGATTACAACGAGCTACCCGAGAATTTGAGAAAGACCGATGTTCGGGCCGATGCTTTGAAGGCGCTAGTTTGGCCCTACTCTGAAGTGGATTTCAAAAAGGTAAAACCTGGGCCACTAAGAAGAAAGTTCCCGGTGCTCTACTTCAAGGCACTGTCTCCGAATAAAGAGGCCTATCTGCAGGCGCTGAAAAAGCTTGGTCGGCGGTTAACAATCAAAAACAATTGGATCAATGCCACTCAAGTCTATTTTGAAATCTTAAGGCAGGCGACAGATCTCAAGGCTCGAATGGATCTGATTCCAAGGCTTTATGTGGCGATGAAAAACTCAGTTCGAGACTGGCCAGTGCAGGGCTTTGTTGAGGAGATCGTCAAAACTATGCCGATGGTAATGTACTCAAGTGAGCTCAATAAGAACGAGAAAAAGAAGGCCTTTTACGACTATGAAATCTACGCGAGAGATGTGGCGACAAGGCAAGATCAAAGAGCCAGACGTGTAAAAACAGCCGAAGAATTGGATTGGGCTATTCGAGACTACAAAGCCTATCTGTCAGTCTTTAAATACAAGAAGCAATTCTATCAAAAACTCTTAGGCAATTTGGCTGACGTGCTCTTCTTGGCTGAGCGAAATGTCGATGCAGGTCGCTACTTTGAAAAGGTTGCCAAATTTTCAGCCTCTTCGAAGGAAAAGACCGAGTATTTACAATCAGGCCTCGAGTCATATATCAATGCTCTAAAAGACCCCGACAATTTGTCAGAAATTGAGCTGACCGAGGCACGCTACGGTTTGAGGAGTACGGGCGCTCGTTTTGTAAAACTCAACAAGGCTCACCCTGCAGTGCCGAATATTATTTATGCTATCGGACAGAGCTATTACGACGAGCGCGATTTCAAGAAGTCGACTCGCTACCTTAAGTACTACATCAATCGGTTCCCAGGTGATAAAAATGTGACAACCGCAGTGAACTTGATCTTGGACTCATTCAATCAGATCGAAGACTACAAGAAGATAGTAAAAGAGGGTAAGGCCTTTCTGGCGAACAAGAACCTTAAAGATGGAAACCTGAAAAGTCAGGTCTCTGAGATTGTGCAACAAGCTGAGATGAAGGTCATTCAGCGCGAATCCGGTGACACTTCGTCGGCGAGTTATGCAAGTAACCTGTTGAAAATGGCTAGCAAGTACAAAGGTTCAACTTTAGGGGATAAGGCTTTGTATGAGGCTTTCCTGGCATTCAAAGCGAAGAAAGACCCTCAGGCTTATGATGTGGGCACAGAGCTAGCTCTTAAGCACAAAAACTCGAAGTACGCTTTGCAGGTGATCACAGAGATGGGGCAAATGGCACTCAGCTCAGCTGATTTCAAGAGAGCTGCAGTGTTTTTTGAATTGTTTTACGAGAGATACCCTGGCAAGTCTGAGCGAATTGAGTTGATGAAGAGTGCTGCCCAAATGCGTGAACTGATGGGTGACTATAAAATTGCTGCTCAAGACTATGCCAAATTGAAAGACTACACAGCTGTGGCGCGAATGGATTACCTAGGTCGATACTGGACAAGTTTGGTTCGGTCATCAAATCGTGCTCGTGGAATCTGGAGAGACTATTGGCAAGGTGTAGCGACGCTTAGAATGAAAGGTTTGCGAGCAGCCAAAGCCTATTTGGCGAAGCATGGGATACGGGTGCGGCAATGAACATACGCTTTGATGAACACGGGTTGGTCCCGGCGATAGCACAAGACGTGCGTACCGGGCGTGTGCTGATGATGGCGTGGGCCAATGAAGAGGCGCTGGCGATGACCTCGTCCAACACCACTTGAATGTTCATGCTGACGGCGCCCACGCCGAGGTGCGGTGTTCCCAGGGTGATCAACTTGCGGACGTCGTCGCCGTAATCGCCTGCCTGCTCGTCGT
>JABSOQ010000036.1 GCA_013216195.1 Bdellovibrionales bacterium | reverse complement strand
ATCGGCTCCTAGAAATTGCACTCAAAATTTGACCTAGCCGTCGCCTCACAGCCAATCTTCAACAGTCCACTCGTGCTTTCACAAGCCTTAAGCGCAGCTTTTTGCTTGATGCACTCAACTGGAGTATTGGGGTTTGCGCGGATCTGCTCGGCACTCACCGAACCCCGGCTTTGCTCCATCAGCTTTTTGATCTGTGCCATCATCTCTTCATTTGCTTTCGCGAGCTTAGCCTGTTTTTCAAACTCGGTATTGGTGTCAATCATGGCATTGATTAATAGCTCAGTTAGACCAAGTGACTTTAACGCCTTTATCTCGGCAAAAGAAAAATCTTTGTATGCAGCCGCTGTGGCCTTAACTTTCGAAACCAGGGTTCCTTCGGCAACTCCTTCGGCCCTGAGCCTCAGAACGTCTTTCACTCTCAAGTCAGCAGGGCCGACCTGCAGAAGACGAAATTTCAATTTTTCGCTCTCAGAGTAGTAATCCACAATGTCTGGAAACTTTTCAGCCATTTCTCTTCGCTCCACTGCAGGCACTAATTGGGCAAGAGCCTTCAAGGCTTTTTGTCTGTGCTCTTTTGCCGGGTTCTTGTCGATGAACGAGATCAAGCTAGGCCTAGTTTTAGACTGCAAGACCGTATTCAATTCTGCCTTCTCTGCGGCCTCTCTCAGCCAGTCGTTCCCCAGCTGGCACAATAAAAACATTATCCGGGTTCTCTTTGATAAAGATTCTTAGGGAATCTACAGACATTGTCTCTTTGTAAGCGGCCCAACTCTTTTGATCTTCGGCTGGGGCAAAATTACCGACCACAGTAGAAACCATGGGCAGCCCGTACTCTAGGTCTTTCAATTTGACATAAATTGCTTTGTCATCGGCTCGAGTAGGCACCTCAACCTTGGAGCTAAAGTATCTCTGCCCAGACGGCGCATCAAACCAACCAGTCCCGATCTTCAACAGATAGGCACCTTCTGACTTGGCCGAGTTGTAGAACGTTTTTGTTGCTCTTTTGAGCCAAGCCTTGCGGTCGTTGGGACTCAGTCGCCACTCTGAGATAGTATCAATCACTGAGGGGCCATTGTTCCAGGCCACTTCCACAAGATGAGGCCCGAAGGGCAATTCAACTCTAGTAAAACCACTTGAGTTTAAAAATGTGACTTTTTGCTTATTAATATGAACAGTCGGAGTTGGCGGAATGCTTGCAGTAAAATACAAAAAATACACCGAAGTGCCGGGGGCCGACGGCCTGGTTGCTCGCAGGGCCTGATCTTTTTGCTCTTTCGTGCCCACTTTAGCAGAGTAACCACATCCCGATAAAACCAAAACCAAAGCCAAACCCAAAAGTCGCATAGCACACTCCTCCTTCGCTCAAGCCTAGAAACAACTCTCTACAATTGCAACTAAATGTAAAATGACTCAGGTCTGACGATGCCCAGGATCTACTTGAACACTTTGCGTATTTTTAGGCCCCGATCTGGTGTCGCCTGCAAAAGAGCCAGTAACTTTGACTTTGCTTTGTCAAACACCTGAATGCCCAGGATCTGACGCTGCTCTACGGCCTTTCGTCTTTCAACGATCAGTCTCGCCTGCAATGAGTGAGGAATCTGACCATGAGACAGCAGCCTCTGCTCCTGATTGTCGACACATACAAATTGCAGATGTGGCAAACACTCATTCATCGGAACAAAGCAGGCACCTAGGCTATCTAACGATTCATCATTGACTATACGAGTTTCAAGCTCTTCTAGTGCGATGGCGGTCTCAACACTCCATGGGTTCGACGAGGTTCTTCGAAGCTGACTAAGCGCACCACCAACCTTAAGCCTTTCACCCAGCTCCTTACCCCATGCCCGAATGAAGCCACCTTTTTCGCAAGACAACTTCACTTTAACCAAGTTCTCTTCAGCCCCTAGAAATTCGACCCCACTGAAGTTCATCATTTTCTTAGGCAACACCACCTCTTCACCATCGCGTGCCATTTCGTAGAGTTTTTTGCCGCCAACTTTCTTAGCCGAATAGAAGGGGATTTCTAGCTCGAGCTCTCCTGAAAGTGAAGACACAACTTCCTCTAACTTTACAGATGAGAGGCGCTCCAAAACTTCACCTACTGGCATTTCAGTTTGAATTTCGCCATCCATATCCAGAGTGTCTGTCGTGACACCCAGGCGAACTGTAGTTTCATAAGTCTTCTGTTGTGTAAGCAAGTGATCCGAAAGTTTTGTCGCGTCGCCAATTAGCAAAATCAGCAAGCCCGTGGCCATTGGGTCAAGGGTTCCGCAGTGGCCAATCGCTTTCATTTGAAGGATTCTTCGAGCCTTTGCCACAACGTCGTGGCTTGTAAAGCCTTGTGGCTTATCGATAAGAAGTAAACCGGGGGGTCTTTGTAAACTCATGCATCCCTTTTTGAGTTCATTTCAGCAATCATCTGCTCCAAACCAGCGTCTCCCCCGACCTGCTGATTAACAAAAAATTTGAGCTTTGGCACATATTTCATCTTTAACTCTTTGCCTATGGTTCTTTGAAGCTCTGGCCACTCTTCGGCGAGAATCTCTTCTGTTTCGGCACGTGATTCTTTTGGGCCAATGTAACTAAAAAAGACCTTGCCCGACCTCAGGTCGGGCTGAACCATAATCTCAGCCACAGAGACCACCCCGGGCATAGGGCTCTTCATGCCCTTCACAAGGAACTGACCGACAATCTGCCTCAGCTCCTTTTCAACCCGTTTGATCCTGTGACTTTCACTCATAGCTCTCTCGCCACTTCTTCTTTGATAAACGATTCAATCTCATCGCCCACTTTTAGGTCATTGAAGTTTTCGATACCAATACCGCACTCATAACCTGAGGCCACTTCTTTGGCGTCGTCTTTAAATCGCTTCAAACTTGAGATGTTACCTTCGTAAATCACACGGCCTTCACGCAGAAGCCTTGCCATATGATTTCGACCAATTTTTCCGTCGACCACAAAGCAACCGCCAATGGTACCAATCTTCGGAACAGAGAAAATGTCTCGAACCTCAGCGCGGCCCATCGCTTTTTCAACAATGTCTGGGTCAAGCATGCCAGAAAGTGCCGCCTTGATGTCATCCATCAATTCATAGATGATCGAGTAAGACTTAATCTCAACACCCTTTTCTTTGGCAAGACGAGAAGCTGCAGTGTCTGGTCTGACGTTAAAGCCAATAACCAAACCGCCAGCTGTGCTAGCCAAGAGAATGTCACTCTCAGAAACAGCACCAACCGCATCGTGAATCACTTTTGGCTTCACTTCGTCGTTACCGATCTTGGTAAACATACCCTTGATGGCTTCGATACTACCGGCAACGTCAGCTTTCAAAACGATAGATAGCTCTTTCACGGCGCCCGATTTAACTTTAGCTAGAATCTGCTCCATGGTGAGCTTGCCAGAAGACTCCGCATCTTTCTTTCTTTTGAGTTCGCGAACTTCGGCGATCTCTCTTGCCTGCTCTTCGGTCTCGGTTGTGTCAAATTGGTCTCCTGCCTCAGGCACTCCTCCAAGACCCATAACCTCAACAGCGTAACCAGGGGTCACATTCTTAACCTGCTTACCCTTGTCATCCATCATCGAGCGGACACGCCCAGAAACTGCACCTACGACAATTGAATCGCCCACTTTCATTGAGCCCTCTTTGACTAGCAAAGTGGCGACGGCACCTCGGCCCTTCTCCATACGGCTCTCAATGACAAGACCTGATGCTGAACTTTTTGAATTCGCCTTCAATTCGGCGATCTCAGCTACCAGATGAATCTGCTCAAGCAGGTTCGTGATACCTTCACCGTTAATTGCCGAAACTTCACAGAAAATCGTGCTACCGCCCCAATCCTCTGGAATCAATTCAAACTCAGTTAACTGCTGCTTGATTCTGTCAGGATTAGCGTCCGGCTTATCCATTTTGTTAATTGCAACAATGATCGGCACATCAGCTGCTTTAGCGTGGTTGATAGCCTCTTCAGTTTGGGGCATCAACCCATCATCGGCAGCGACGACGACAATCACAATATCAGTAACATTCGCTCCTCGTGCCCGCATCGCAGTAAAGGCCGCGTGACCCGGAGTATCGATAAAGGTCGTAACATTTCCATCTTCAAGCTTAACTGAGTAGGCACCAATGTGCTGAGTGATACCACCGGCTTCACCCTTAGTAACATTGGTTTTGCGAATAGAATCAAGCAACGTTGTCTTACCGTGATCAACGTGACCCATAACAGTTACTACAGGTGGGCGAGACTCTGGTGCAGCTTCTAGGTCACCAAACCTTGCACGCGAAACTAGGTCATCTACCGATAGATGTACGTTTTTAGCCTCCCAATCGAATTCTCCTACAATTAGGGAGACTGTTTCAAAATCAAGGCTTGTGCTTGGAGTCGCTCTAACACCCTCTTTCATCAACACTTTCGTTAACTGAGGTAGCTTCAGGTTCATCTGCTGAGCAAGATCTGAAACTGTAATTGAGTCATGCACTTCGACCACACGTTTTGAAGCCTTTGGCTTTGTGATCTGTGTTTTCTTGGCTTGACCAGTTTGAATCTTCTTTTTCTTTGGCTGAAAGATCACTTCGCGTTTACGAAACTCTGTTGCTGTAAATGTTTGAACAGGTTGTTCTTTACCTCCAGCGCCAGCTCCAGGAGCCTTAGGCTTTTTGGCTGCAGCGGGTTCTTTCTTCTCTTTAAAGAAGCGGCTCTCCACATTCGGCTCAGCTTCCATCGGAGAAGGTCCAACAAAGCCAGGTCGAATATTTCTTGCCGGACCACCAGGTCTTTGACCTGACTGCTGGCCTCCACTTTGCTGGCCACCAGAGCGACCACCAGAACTTGGCTGTGACACTCTTCGAAGATCCATTCGGCCAACGATATTTTTTGGCTTTCTTACAGTCTTCTTTTCAGTTGTCTCTTTAGCGGCTGCCGACGAGGCATTTGCTACGTTTTGTGCCTCTTGAATCTCAACAGAGTCTTTGGCGCCAGTTGCAGCCTCCGCAGCTGGTGCCGCGGTCTCAGCGGTTGCCGTGGCGGCAACCTGCTCAGCACTAGGCGGCTCAACTACAGGAGGAGTAGCCACCTTAGGCATCTCTTCGACTGGAGGCTCGACAGACCCAGCTTTTCTCCTGATTACAGTCTTTGTGGCAGCTTTCTTCGTGACCGTAGCAGCTTTCTTGGTAACCTTTTTGGTTACTTTCTTAGTCACTTTCTTTGCGACTTTTTTCTTTGCTGTGGTCTTTTTGGCGGCTGTCTTTTTCTTGGCAGCAGTTTTCTTTTTTGTCTTTTTAGCAGTTTTTGCTGCTGCCTCTTCGCCATCGCCATCAGAAAGCCGCTTGCGAATCTCATCTATGAGATCTTCAGTCAGTGCTGCCATATGGCTCTTTACAGGCAGATCCCACTCTCTGATCTTGTCCATCAAAGCAATGGTCTCCATGCCTATTTCTTTTGCGAATTCGTAAACCTTAGGTTGACTCACTCCCGCTCCTTAAAACTCAGTTAGACTCTTCTTCTTCAGTTGTTTCTGCGGCAGCTTCCTCTGTAGCTGCTTCTTCTGGCTGATCTGCAGATGCTTCTTCAGCAGCCTGAGGCTCTGCCTCTTCACTTGCAGCCTCCGCGGCAGCCGGCTCATCACCGTCTTTTTTATCAAGTGCTGCCATTTCCTCTTTCAACCTGGCCTCAGCATCAGACTTTGCGTTACCTGTGCCGGCATCTTCTTCAACCTTAGCCTGTGGCATAGTTGGAATCTCTTTGCCTTCTGCCTTGTACTCAGCAACTAGGGCTACAGCTGAGTCGACAAGCTCTTGAGCTTTGCCCTCTTCTTCGTAGCCTGGAATATTCATAACATCTTCAACAGCCGCCTCAGACAAAGCTTGGAAAGAACCAAAGCCAGACTGAAACACGTTTTGAGCCATCGTCTCGGTCATGTTCGGGATCAGCATCAAGTTGAAAATCGCCTCGGCAGTCCGCGCAGCTGCATTTGACTCTGACAATATGTCGAGTCTCCAGCCTGATAGTTTCGCTGCCAGTCTCACATTCTGACCACGCTTACCAATCGCTAGACTTAGCTGATGATCGGGCACCACAACTTCCATCGTGTGTTCGTTGTCATCTAGAAAGACCTTTGAAATCTCAGCCGGGGCTAGAGCGTTACAGACAAAACGCGCCGGATCTTCATCCCAGTTCACGATATCAATTTTCTCACCTTTAAGCTCTTGGACAATATTCTGAACTCGACTCCCCTTCATACCAACACAGGCACCAACAGGGTCGACAGCAGCGTCTTTAGAAATCACGGCAATCTTAGCTCTTTGACCAGGCTCTCGAGCTGCAGCTCTCACCTCTACGATGCCGTCATAGATCTCAGGCACTTCCATCTCGAACAATTTCTTAAGATACTCACCAGAAGCTCTAGACATGATGATCTGCGGACCACGAGTCGTTTGTCTCACGTCACTAATAAAACCCTGAAGACGATCACCCGGTTTAAACTGCTCACCTGGAATCTGTTCTCTCGGCGGAATGTAGGCCTCTGTTCGACCCAGGTCGACAACAATGGCTCCTCTTTCAACTCGGCGAGCGATACCAGAAGCAATCTCACCTTTGCGCTCTTCAAACTCAGAGAAGATAATATCACGCTCAGCATCTCTCACTCTTTGAGTGATGATCTGCTTTGCTGTTTGTGCTGCGATTCGACCCAAACCTTCGGTCTCAAGCTTGGCACCAATTGAATCAGAGACTTGAGCCTCAGGATCTAGCTCGAGGGCCTCAGACAATTTAATCTCAACCTCATCATCAATAAACTGCTCGTCTGGAACCACCTCTTTAAACTCGAACAACTCAATCTCACCAGACTCATCGTTGTACTGGGCTTCGATCTCTCTGTAGGTTCCATATTTTTTTCGAGCTGCAACTAGCATACCCTGAATGACGGCATCTATCACAATTTGCTTGTCGATACCTTTGTCTTTACCAACTTGTTCAATCATACGACTCAGATCTGAGAACATGCTATCAGCCATTGTCATTTTCCTTTATTTGGTTTTTTATTTTTCGGTGGTTGTTCAAAAACGAGCTTTGCTCTGTCCACATTTTCAATTTCAACTCGCCAAGTCTGGTGATCTTTCAGCACCTCGAGAACACCTTCTTCAACATGAAAGGCAACGAGTTCACCAACAAGGGTCTTCGCATTCATAGACTTCTTCTCACCAGCCTTAGACTCAAATTCGAGCACGACCGGTGTCTCAGTCTTGATCTGTACCTTCTTGCCTACGGCTTTTTCAAAGTGCCAAGGTTTACGCAAACGCCTCTCGAGACCCGGGCTAGAGACCTCAAGCTCATAACCCGCTCCCGGAATCAAATCATCGGCATCAAGAAGCAAACTAAAGCCACGGGAGAAATCAGCGCAGTCATCAACTGAAACACCTTTGTCGCCATCTAGGAACACTCGCAGAGTGCGATTGCCACCGCTACCGACAAATTCGAGGTCGTAAACACTCAGCGAGCTTCGATTAGCAACCTCGGTCGCAAGCTGCATGAGTTTTTCAATTGTATCTGGTTGTAGTTTCAACCCGTCTCCTATTTCAACTCTTTGCTGTCTCACCTAATTGGCCTCGCCACACGCACCGCCAGAGCAAACTGGTCCGCAGTGCTGAACACAGCAGAAGCACAAGTTCTAGGCAAACCTACGCCCGAATCGCAGCTCTAACGGCAACAGATTCGAGTTCAGCACCCCAAAACCTTTGTTTGTGCATAAAAAAAGAGGGCTTTTAGGCCCTCTGAATAAGCAGTTCGTAACAAAATTTCGTAGCGCAATCAAGCACTTAATTAGGCCTGAGATGGCCCCTCTGAAAGCTCAGGTCGCCAATCCATCAATATGGCGTCAGCTCCGTCAGAGTAGTAGCCAGTTCTGAGGCCACGGCGCTGAAACCGCAACTCTTCATAGAAATCGTGAGCCACCGGATTTTGCTGGTGAACTTCAAGAAAAATCCGTCTTTTCGAGCTCCTGGCCAAATCTTGAAGACAGCCAATTAGGCATCTCATCAGACCCTTGTTTCGATGGGGCTTGGCCGTGCCAAGAATCGTGATCTCAAAACCGTCAGGTAGTGTCTTGTACAAAATCATCGACCTCAAGTAACCCACCTGATCTCTCAGGGCCAATAATGCACTCGATTTCAGCTCCGAACTCACTAAAGAGCGACTCCAGCGGCCACCCATCATCGAGTCGGGGCCCTGGGCGGCATACAGGTCTTTTAAAAACATAAACAACTCTTCATCTTCGGCATGCTTCGAAATCTGATAACCGTCGGGAACCTCAAATACTTTGGGCATCTTCATATGACTCCACACGGTACTTTGACTGTAGAACTTCAAACCAATCTCTTAGTCGCTTATCGACCTGCTCCCGGGTTAGAAATACTTTGATGTTTTCTTTGAAGTTCTCAAACGGAAGGTCTCCAAACTTCAGCCTATTCTCCTCGAAATAAGCCTTTGCTTCAGCATCTGTGACAGAAACTACTGACGATTCGGCTTTAAATCGAATGAACTTCTTTGACATGAGCTTTCTACGTAAGCTTGCCTTTATCTCAGCAAACTCAACTTCAAGAGTCTTCATCTTCGAGTTCGACTTGAGACTCTTTCTCAACACGGTCTCCGCCTTAGTTAGTTCTGCAGGGGTCAAGCTCACCGCTGAAAAGCTCCTGGCCTCAAGAGCTACCACAGCCTCGAGCAAAAGGGCTTTTGTGAGCCTTCTGAACTCTCCAGATTTCACTTGAGGAAGAGGGCTACCTTGGCCAGAGGCTGATGGATACAGCACACTCTCAATCCAGCCCGAAATGTAGACATCACGAGAGGTTACAACTTCGTTCTGCACTTTGCCGACTGTCGTAGACAGGGGCTCTACTGCCTGAGCAGATAGCCGGGGGCTTAGCAGCAGCCCAAAAGCTAATAAGATCCTAAAATTGCAGAACAACCCCACCATGAGACTATTATTTCAAATGTTGGCGAGAATGAGAACACAAAAAAAACCGGCTTCCTGAGAAGCCGGTCCAAATCGAAATCCATTCAAAAGGGGGGAATTTCACTCGATTTAGAATCAAAATACCAATTTAGAAGTGAAAGCCATGGTCGAATACTCGATCTCCTCAACAGGCTCGGTGTTCGAAGGCTCTCTGAAATCTTCCCGACTCAAGAAGTCTGAATCAGAATTGTTGTAGACGTTTAAACTGTATCTGTATTCAAAGCCAACAGAAAATCTTTCATTAACGAAAAAATCTAAGCCAACTCCAAAACCTGCGTTCACAGCACTCGAAGTTACAGTCTCATTGTCGAAGTCGTTATCGCCGAAGAACTCATCTGTACGGTCTGTGTAATTTCTATAGATGTAAGTTACATTACCCGCAACGAAAGGTTTAATTCTTCCCGGAAGAACCGAGTACTTCGCACCTAGAGAGAAGTCATACTGATCAATCTCTTTGTAGAAGTCGCGTCTCCAGTACTCGTCGAGTTGGTAGTTTGAGTACAAGAACGAGCCTTCAACTGAGAAATGATCATCTATGTAAGAGCCTATTGTGAAACCCAAAGCTCCATTGGCTTCAATATTTGAAGCATTGTAGTCACCAGCACCCAACAAGACGCCCATGTAGCTCTTTTGCTTTGGCTTAGCTTTGTAGTCGTCAAAGTTTTGTTTCACACGAGTTTGGTTACTCTCTTTTACTGCGTCTCTGATTTCTTGACGAAGCTCATCGATTTCGGCTTTACGGGCCTCTTCTGCCTCGGCCTTCGCACTAGACTCATCGTCTTCAACAACCTTAACTGCAACTACTGGAGGGTATTGCGGTTGCTGCCCTTGCTGGCCATAAACTTGCGGTGCAGGTTGTTGCGGCTGGGTTGGCTTGGTGAATTTTCCACCAAATAATCTGGCCGCTCTATCTTTCTCATCTTCAAGACGAGACTGCTCCAGCTTCTCAACGATTCTTTGCTCAGTGTTGAGCTCAGCCTGTTGACGCTGCTTTCTCATTTGTTCCGCTCGCGACTCAACTAGCGGTGAGGCCTCTACATATGTAGTTGGTTGATTTTTAAGCACCGAGCGAGTCTTCGCTTCAGCACTCGACGTGCCTGAAGCTGTTTGTGAATTTAAAATCACAACACCTGCTCCGGCTTGTGAAGGTCTGGCACCATCTTGTGCCGCCATGTTTGGGTCCTGTTGAAATTCTTGTGGAACCACCAACTCATACTGCTGAGGCTGGCCGTTCTGTGCATAGGCAAGCGAGGACACCATGACTCCTGCCGTTGCTAACATAAATAAGGTCTTCATATCGTTCTCCCCTTTTGAGAATGACAAATTAAAAAAGTTCAGTGTGGGTATGAGCAAGGGGTGTGCCGATTTTAGTCGCTCGAGCAAACGTGCAAGTTGCTGTTTTTATTGACTTAATTTTCATGAAATTTTGACCTGACAACATTTTAGTCACACTCTTTTCGGCCTCACACAGTTTTGACGCATCTGAGTTATTTTTCAAGATACTGAAATCACAAGATAAATTTGAATTCCCGAAGCGAAATTGTCGAACTGTTAAACTCTTGATGGCAATTGAAAAACCTACCTGAAAAATCGACTAGCAAATTTGTTTCAGCTCATCCCACCTTAAGCTCATAAAATCATTGAATTCACATGGGGTTTTCGTTAGCTTCTCGATCCTCATCTCAGATTGCCCTTGTGGCGGAATTGGTAGACGCAGTGGATTCAAAATCCACCGGTAGCAATACTGTGGGAGTTCGAGTCTCCCCGAGGGCACCAAAATAAAGAAGTCGGCAACCGCCGGCTTTTTTTATTTTATGAGCCGAAAGAGGCTCGAAGAGAATAAGTGAGCTGCCGGCGAAAGCCAAAGGAGCGTGACGCGACCGAGATTGAACGAGGTGGGGCTGCGCAATGACTGAAGTGGGCTACCTAACATCTTGGTAATCGTTGAGATCAAGCTGGTCTCCAACATCGCTGTCTCGATACTCGATAGTTAAAAGTCGTGATCTCTCGGCGACCACTGTGCACTCATTTTCTTCATCGCTGAGTCTAGCTTGGCGGGTATTGTTAATCGTATCGCAGATACGACCAGCTTGTTCGGCAAAGGTATTCCATTCCGATTTGACGTCACACTGATTCGCCTTAAAATCAGTCAGCATATAGCCAAAACCATAGTAATGGGCCTTCATGCCACCAGCAAGCCTGTCGCATTCACGAGTGGCGTCAGAACGCTCCTCTATGCATATTGGGTTTGCATAAATCTCTTGATCGCGAATATCCAGACCTCGGCTTGGATTAACAACGTCTACCAAAAACGGCCTCCATCGATCCGAACTGAGCGGCCAGAGAAATAGTTAGCGTAGTTATGTTCAGAAAAACCATACAATAGAGGGTTGCATGGGACTCTCCCTGCCCCACAGCTATAGGTTCGACCACAGAAACTTACTGAGCTGGGCGGTGAGCACCTAACGGTCCCTGATGCTCCCTCAGGGAATGAAGAAACATTACCTGCATATATACAAGAGTTACCTGAGAACCTGACATCACCAAGATCGTCTGCATGGGCAAACGGAATCAGTAAGTTAGCCAGCTGCGAGAACTTCTTATCAATCGAGAGGCTATTGCCAACAAACCTACGACTTTTCAAAGAACCCAGAAGTTGCGCCAAGCTTCTGATGTAACGCCCCCTTTGCTTGGGATTGAGTTTCATCAGTTGATCATACTTCATTATCACAATATTTTTTGATGCTTTGGTCTTCAATTTTTCCTCAGAAAGGGATTGAACTGAGAAAACGCTGGCAATGAGAAGAATGATAAAAAATAGTTTCATAGAAACCTCCCTCTTCATTTTAACTGAAATCTCACCGGCGTACATTTGAACCAGAATAGAACCTCTTGATTTCTAAAAATTTGTCTAATTGGATTATGTAGCCATTAGAGAATTGTGATTGCGGTCAACGAGCCAGCCAACAATGGCACCCAAACCAACCTTCAAATCAAAAATGTGCAGAGTAGAGCCCTGTGAAACTGACATTCATCCAAAAGCCTTTGAACAAAAGGCGAGCCTTTTGGCTTGTCGATATCAATCTAGGCGAACCTTAAGGGTGCCCCGCAAGGTCTTTTGAGAGGTTTTGAATAAGGTGACAAAGATCAGAGAGCCCACCGGACTCGAGCCATGAGGTTGCCTTAAATCTCTCTTAGTCGCCACAGCTCTTGAAGTTTGTTTTGATAGTCGCCCCCAGCTCCTCCAACTACGAGGTGGCTGTGCGAACAAGCCTCTTCTAAAGACATACCTTGAGAAGTCGCATAGCTTTCTGCACACAGTAAGGCACGCTCGGGGTTTAGCACTCCTCCACTTTTGACCAACAAGATGTCGCCAAGTTCTTCTTGAAGCGCAAGTCTGACCTTGCGTTTTCTATGAGTCATGGCAGTTGTGACCTCTGATTCAACGCCAGATAGCGCAGCATCTCTAAGCGACTGCGACGCGAGTATCGCAGACTCGATGTTCTTCACATCGACAGTCATCATTACGATTCTATTTGCTTCTTCCGCCGATACCTCTCGGTGTGTATAGCGAATTTGATCGATAACTGAGGATGTGTAGGGGGCAGCAAATGAGGTTCCTTTTAAGAAATCACCTTCACGAGTAACCTGAGGCATGGCTGCAGCAACATGAACGTACCGAAGGCCATAATTCGCATAATCGGCTAATACCATCTCACCCACCTGCAACACATCATTTGTTGTATGTTTCGCGGCAGTTACCGTTAACAAATTTGGAGACAACAAAGTCGCAGGGTACATTTCACGTTCGTCATTGATCAAAACACCATAAGAGTACATGAGACCGATTAAGCGACCATTGCCCGAAGCCGCGACAAAGTTCTTGTCGAGATTCGCGGCAATGAGACCGTTAAGAAATGCTGCCTCACCCTCAACCTGAATGTTAAAGGATCTCCAATCGGCCAACCTTTGCTTGAAATGATCGCCAGGCTCTCCCCTTCTCTCTCTGGGCTCCTCTTCAAACTGGAAACCAAAACTCATGTTGATCACATCATGTTTTGCTACAGCTTGCTGGATCGCCAGATGATGGTCTTCACTGTTAATCTCATCGAACATGTAGAGTTCGCAATCACTCGGATCATTGGCACAGGCTGCGTACTGCACATACTCCTCATGTCGATCTGCCGATTTGTCATCGTACTCCAGAACCAAGATCGAAGCCTCAGCCAAGCAAGCCAACATCAAGATGTTCGATAAAATGAATCCTTTAACACTACTCAAGATCGCTCCCTCGAATTAGGTAGGCAGGCTAAAGTCGAGCCTTCAAATAGGGTAAGCCTCACGGCCCACAGTGCAGGAAATGCCTTACCAAATGTAGGCTTTATACGACCTGAGCGGGCTACCCCAACAATCTCTTATGGCTAGACTTAACGGCAGTCGGCTTTATGCTGCATGAACCCATCTCCGATAAGTGATTGTTATCAGGGAGTGAAGTTCATGTCGCTATTTTCAAAGCTTGCATCGATGTTTCAGAAAGCAATTGCTGCTAAAGAAATGAGCCTCACTCATGGGACCCAACTGCACTTGGCATCGACAAGCCCGAGCTAAGTCGCGACCGCATTGAAAGCACACAAGAGCTCATCAAGCTTTACTTAGGCCAAGAGTCTTACGATGAAATTTCTGAAGACTTCCAGGAACTTGCTGTTCGAATTGAGAGTAAGCTGAATTTTATAGTGAACACTGGTGAGCCATTGGCCCGCGAGTTGGCCCTGGTACTTTCTTCCGACATTGCGAGGATTCTCGAGAAGTTCTCTATAGCGAGTCTCGACTCTTTGAAGTCAGTAGTGTTTTACCCTACAGGGCTACCCGTTGAAAGCGGAGCATCTGCCTTGCTGATGGTGCAGGCTCCTCAGAACTACCTCGACCGCCTTGAGGCATTTGGTACTATTTTAGAGATGGTTGATGCTGCTCAACAGATTTACCGCTCAACCGAATTTGAAAAAGAAATTCGCGAGCATGGTGAAGTTCGAATGCCAGAAGTTCAGTTTCTAGCGCGCAAGAAAAAGGGCAGAAAATCGCACAGCCTCTACAAACCAAACACTGGCGCACCTATCGTCCACCACATGGAACGTTTTCAGAATAGTTATGCAGAACTTTCTCTAGAGTTACAGAAATGGAAGAGTCGCTTCGAAAGTGTCATTAGCGAAAAGCACCTCCACGCATTTGAGAAGTTCTTGATTCGATTTCAAGAGTTTGTGCATCGCTATTATTCACAAGAGGTGTTTGAACTGATTGTTGCTTCTCTATCAAAAAGTAAAGAGTCTTATGACATTGAAGGGCTACCTTCAGTTGAGGAGACGCAATCTAGCTTTAAGAGTTTATGTGACAGTTTCGCTGACATGAACTTTCATGAGCAGTACTCTCTGCACCTTTCGTGGAGCGGTCACCTGAACTCTCTCATTTCTGACGGCCGAAGTGATTTGATTCATGAACTGGCACACCTCGTTGATTTCCAGTTTGTTCAGACCTTTCACCCTGTTCGACACAAACAGTGGACTAAGATGAAAGAACGCCTCGAGGCTGAAGGCTCAATGCTCAATGAATACGCCTTTCAAGATAACAAAGAATTCTTTGCTGTTAGCTCTGAATACTTCTTTCGGGACCCTGAGAAGCTCAAAGCTGAGCACCCCAAATTATTTCATAAACTCAAGCACTCTTACCAAAAAACACCGACTCCCTGTGGCCCGAGAAGCCAAGACCTTTGGAAGATTGCCATCTCAGCGCCTTTGTATGAGCATGTCGACAAAGCCAGCTAGGAGCCTTTAACATGTCTGTTGTCTATGAGGTCAATATCTCGGTCGAAAACGTAGTGTTAGATCAGTATCTTGAATGACTGTGGCCCCACATTAATGAGCTAGAGCAAGTACCGGGGGTTCAGACTGGCTCAGCTGTTTCAAAGAACCTGGCAAACTCAGAGGCATCAAAAACCGAACTTTGCGTGCATTATAAATTTGATTCGGTTTTGTCATTACAAAATTACCTCGACAATCAAGCTAAGACCCTGAGAGCCAAACTACCTGAAAGCTTTGAAGGCATGGTCTCAATAACTCGCCGTCACCTCGAGACGATTACCCGCAGTTAATCCTTAAAGCTGAGCAGCTCTCTCTGCAAGCCCTTGAATCACTGAGTGAAAACTATTAAAGGTCGAGATTTTCCTCTCACCAAACCTCTCGGTAAGTGCCGTTCTTATCAGTGGTACTTTTGATGTGCCACCGGTCATACAAATCAAATCGATCTCATCAAAACTCAAGCCCGAATGCTTAACAGTCTCATCAAGACAATTCAGAATGCTAGCGATCTTCTTGGCCACGACATCAGCAAAAGCATTGAAATCAAACTGCTCCTTGACCCAAATCTCATCTGTCTCGAAGGCGAAGCTGGCCAGTTGCTCGGCACAAACTTGCACCTTGCTTTTTTCAATCTCTGAGAACAATGCAAAACCCAGGTTATCATTGATCAAGACAAAAAGTTGCTCCAACTGGTCTTTAGCTTCGTCGGACACATTGCACTTTTTCACCTGCGCCAAAAACTCCATGATGTCCGTGTTACCCATCAGGGTTATGTCTGCTGGAGATGACAATTTGTGTTTCAAGATAGGAGGCATCGTAAGAACGTTACTCGACATCGGAAACTGATACTGAATCTTTGAGCCAAAATTGGGGGCAATGATCTCTGCCATAATCTCACCATCAAGAGCATCTCCGGCAACCGACACTCCGCCGATCGCAAGTACGTCTTCATCGCGAAACCTGTCGTGATGCAAGCGTATTACCGTAAAGTCAGATGTGCCTCCACCAAGGTCGACCACCAACAAATTCTGTTCATCTTCGACCTGTTTTCGGTAGCTAAAGGCAGCCGCCAGTGGCTCAGGCAAAAACTCGACGTGCTTAAAACCAGAGGCCACCGCTGCAGAGACAAGCCTTTTTTTTGCCAACTCCTCTTTTTCATCATCCATTGAGAAGCGAGCTGGCTTGCCCAACACCACGCTCCTTACATCTTCATTAAAATGTTGATCTGCACGGCTCTTCATCTCTGTTAGAAAGCAGCTGATGAGATCCTCAAGGCCATAGACCTTACCGCCAATTTGTGTGCCTTGAAACGACTTGGCTGGAAGGTACTTTTTTATAGAACGAATAAATCGGCCCTCAGCACTGTCTTTTGTGTATTGCTCAATGGCCTGGCGACCAAAGCTAGGCGCCCCTTTCTTGGGAAAGTACATCAGGCTTCGAAGAATCGTCGGATCTGAGTTGCTGCGATCTAGAGCAATGGGCTGCAAAGGCTTTTGCTGTTGAGCTGCAGATAACAGAGAATTTGAAGTGCCAAAGTCAATGGCATAGATCAGTGAATTAGACATGATCCCAGAGGGTAACGAGAACCCTCTGGGCAAGCAAGTCTTGTTCTGGGGCCCAAGCCCAGAGCAAGACTTAGAAAATCAAATATCAATCATCGTCATCATTATTTTCAGGCTCACGACAAGAACACTCACGGCCTAGACGGCAACGGCCATCTTTAGCTGTGACTCGCCCCTCATACCATCGGCAAATTCTTCTAGGATGAGACCTAGCTGACCCGTTACACACTGGGTTACTCAGCGCTATGTTCTGGTAGATGAACGGGAACAACTTATTTTTTACCCAAATGCTGCCGTGATCATTCAAAATCTGCTTGAGCTCAGAACATGTGTACTGACTCTGATCAAGCTTAAGCTTCGCATGACTGACATTTACGAAACCTAAGACACAGAATACCGATAACAAAAAGAAAACTCTCTTCATCTCTCCCCCAAAGTTATGAAAGCTGTTTCAGTTTAAATTTTGAGCCAAAGCCCTTTGTTTGTTTTCGGGAGAGGTTATGATACATTTTGAAAAAAACATACGTCTGTTTAGATTTAACATAGGGTTACATTTCAAAACTGCTTTTGCTTTGTGCAATGCCACGCATTTTGTATCAGAAACTTGTCTACTTTTTGACGCTGACAGTTAAGCTTCAGCCCCGCAAAAAACGAGGCCTACTATCCGATTTTGTTAGCTCGAGTGATTGCTAAGCCTTTTCATTGCCAACTCAGCCCCCTCAATTTCAAGCTGGGCCGATTGTACTTGATGCTGAAGAGTCGCTAGCAATTCTCGCTGCCCTTGCAAGCGAACTTGCCATTGCTCAACTTGAGCTTTTGTACGATGACCCTTCTCGAACAATTTTCGCGTGATTTCGTATTGGTGTTCATAAAAACCGATCGAAGACTGAACACTCCCCATTTGAGAGCCAAGAATGTTTACAGTGTACTCAGCTTTTTGCTTTAGCAAAGCGACCATCTCATAGCGGTGATCCTCAGCTGGGCTACCTTCCTCAATCATCAAGAGCTGAACCATTCGAGTCTCGGCTTCAACTTTTTTTAACCTCGCACTCTCTATCTCAACTTGGGCATTCGCGACTTTTCGATTTAGATCGGCCTGCATGTATTGAGATTCTGTTGATATGCCTCGATCATACAACTCGGCAATGCGGTCGAACTCTGCTTGCGCAACCTCCTGTTTAACCTGGGCAGTCTTGAGCTTGTCACTAGCGATCCGCCACTGAGCGAGGCGAGAGTACTGATCACTCTCGAGCTGAATCGAGCGATTTGTAACCCGATCAAGTTCTCCTGCTCTTAAAAGTGGAAGTGAATCTATGGGAACGGCATAGCTACTTGTAGCGCAACCGATCCCAAGCACAATAAATGTGATGATTGCTTTCATATGTCCTCCTGACATTGACGGCGCATAGAATAACTCGCTCAACCTGGAGCTCAAAATTGAAATTCTGTTTGATTCCGATAAAGATATTCTATGATAGATTCAGTGGGGTCTACCATTTGACTGCTATAAGCAGTCGACCTAGCCTATTTGTAAGATTCTGTAAGAAGGATATAAGGCAATTAGTTTAAGACATTGCGGAGGCGTATATGAATGTAAAACCATCTCCCTGCCAATTGGCTAGCACGAAGACGTCTATCGAAGACGCCATCCAAACAATAGAACAAACACATTCGTCTTACCTTCTTTTGATCGACGAGAAAGAAGAGCTCTCTGGAATCTTAACCAAAACAGATATTTGCAACGCCATCAAATTTCTTAAATCAGACAAAAGCTACTTTTCGAGACCAGCTGCCATGATAATGAAAAAGCCGGTTAAGAGCTTGCCCCTTGAACTTATGCACACTGCTCCAGAGTTTATGTTACAAAACGATATCGAGCATGTGCCAATCACTGAGTACAGCAAATCAACCGACAGCCAAAATGTGATCGGAGTGATAACTTCAGATTCTGTATTTGAGTTTATGGTAAAGCTTCGGGGCATTCCGCCAATTTTTGGTGGCGAGACTCAAGCTACTCGCAGGCACACCCTAGGGGTGTTAAGCGGTGATGGCGCAACCTTTCGCCTGCTACATTCGGTCTTTAAGAACTCGAAATATATCAATGTAGAGAGACTGCACTTTTCAGGTTTTGACATGGCCAAAGACGCTGGAGAGCTCGACGCTCTAATTTTAGACATCGATGAGGTGCAAGATCGGACCTGGTTGCCGATCATTAAATCTGCAGTGACACAAGAAAAACCCGAAAATGTTTTCGTAGTCTACACGCCAGAGCAACATGCCAACGCACAAAATGCTTTGAAACAACTCGAGATAAAGGGCGTCCTAGAAATTTACACAAAACCTCTAGATCTCACACAACTCACCGTCGACTTGGAAAAAGCATGGGCAAGAACTTGATCAAACTCGACCCGGATGAAAAGGTCTGTCAGACCTGCTATCTGCCCTTCTCTTACCGCAAAAAGTGGGAGAAAAACTGGAGTGAAGTGAAATACTGCAGTGACAAGTGCCGACGGCATAAAAACCAGTCTTTAAAAGAGGCCATTGAGCCCGAGATACTCAAGTTGGCCAAACAACGTGGTACCGCTAGCTTTTGCCCCTCTGAGGTCGCCAGAGCTCTGTTTGAAGATTGGCGACCAAAAATGGAGACTGTACGTCAAGTCGCCCGAAAGATGATGCTAGAGGGCCGTATTTCAATCTTGCAAAAGAACAAGCCCGTAAAGAGCCTCAATTTCAAAGGCCCGATACGCCTAAAGCTACCGTCTTAGGCAGGGTTTTACACCGAAGTTTGCATTCTTCTCTGCTCTACCTCATTCTTGAAGCCTAACGTTAACATTTTGAAGCTGGAGCGAGATGTGAGTAGCCGTGAAGCCTTAGTCATATTGGGCAACCAACAATTCCCAATCGATTGCCTTAAAGTAGCAGAGACAAAGATGGTTTACATGGCAGAGGACTTCGGCCTCTGTACATTTCAAAAGCATCACAAACAAAAGATTCTTTTGTACCTCACTAGCATGAGGCGCTATTCAAACGATCTCAAAAAAGCCGGCTACAAGACCCATTACGTCAAACTTGATGAAACGACTCGAGACACAAGTTTCGAAGACAATCTTTTGAAATTTGTCGAGGCGAACAAGCTTAGCAAGCTGATTATGTTCGAAATTGAAGATCACTTCTTTGAAGACCGAATGATCAAGTTTGCCGAGGCTAATGACTTAGCACTTCAGTTTATCAATTCGCCAATGTTTCTCATGCCTAGACAACGTTTTGTAGACTACCTCGAAGGCAGCAAAAAACCTTTTATGGCAAAATTCTATCAAATGGTTCGTGAAGACTTAAACATTCTCATCGACTCGAACGGCAAGCCAGAAGGTGGCAAATGGTCTTTCGATTCAGACAACAGAGCGAAGTTGCCGAAAGGTCATCAGGTTCAGCCTTCAAAAGTTTTTGCAGCCCCCACCGAGGCCAAAGAGGTCAAAGCACTCATAGAGCATCACTTTGCCGATCACCCTGGTGAGATCGAGCAGGATTGGCTGCCTTATGATCGAGAGCAAGCATTGTCTCAGCTAGAGCATTTTCTGCAATGGAAGCTTGGAAGTTTTGGAACCTACCAAGATGCTATCGATCCTGAAGAACCTTTTTTGTATCACTCTCTGATGTCGGTCGCACTGAATCTCGGCTGGATCTTGCCCCACGAAATTGTCGACACGACACTTGAATTTGCAGACCATAACGAAGCTCCACTCAACTCTGTTGAGGGTTTCTTAAGGCAGGTCATAGGCTGGCGAGAATTTGTAAGGGGCATTTATCACAACTTTTCAGAAGAAATGGACCAATCTAATTTCTTTAACCACAAACGTAAAATGAAAGCCTGTTGGTACGAGGGCACGACTGGGTTACCACCGGTTGATGATGCCATCAAGAGAGCGAACGCCTATGGCTACAACCATCACATCGAGCGGCTGATGATATTGAGTAATGTCATGCTGCTCACTCAGATCAACCCTCATCAAGTGTACAATTGGTTCATGGAGATGTACGTTGACTCATCAGACTGGGTCATGGCCGCAAATGTCTACGGCATGGGACAATTCTCTGAGGGTGGTATTTTTGCGACTAAACCATACATCAGTGGTTCAAGTTACATCCGAAAGCAATCGCATTACCCCAAAGGCGATTGGTGCGACATCTGGGACGGACTGTACTGGAAGTTTATTGATTCTCACCAAGATTTTTTCTCTTCAAACCCACGACTTTCGATGATGGTTCGAATGCTGGCAAAAATGAAGTCAGACAGAAAGGCACTTATTTTTGCGGCCGCTGATGACTTTGTGCAAAAGACGACAACATAATAAAGACAGCGCTATAGTTTGTTTGTTAAATCTTGGGATCAGTTCACGCAAGGAGAAGGTCATGTCGAAATTTAAGAACCTACCCATTCAAGAATTCACCACTTTCGATGCCGAAACCTGCGCACCTGAAACCTCGTTGACGCTGGTAAAAGAGACCATGAGCAAAGGCAACTTTCGCCACATGCCAGTAGTGTGGGAAGGTAAAGTCATCGGAATGGTCAGCCAAAGAGATTTGGCGCTTGTGGAGCAACTCGACATCGGCAGACCTCTGCGAGTCGAAGACGTGATGGCGAAAGAGCCATATATTGTTAGCTCGACAACTCCAAGAGAAGATGTTGCCCTGCAAATGTCTGAGCAAAAGATAGGCAGTGCGATTGTGCTAAGCGCTGACGACTCGAAATTGGGAGTGTTCACTTCGACAGATGCGCTGAACGCCTTAGTTGAAGTTGTCAGAGGCGACGTTTAAATCGCACCCCAAACACAAACCCCTCGCCACAAGTTGATATGACAATTCATTATTTTTGTGTCGACCTATAAATAAAGAGAACAAATTCGAAATCGAATCACCTTGCTTAAGAGCTTTGAACTAGAGCCTTCGATTTGACCTTGCGGTAAAAAAGTAAAACTAGAAACCTGCCGACTTAATTGCACAGCGTCAAACATCTCACTCGAGGCATTTTGACTCAGATTATTTAAGGCTGGGATTAGGTTTGTCCCAACAAGCCTTTGTAAATCGTTTTATTTGAGTCTCAAATTGGTACGCCTTGTGCTCTACCCTCTCTACAACTAACCAACTAGGGGGGAATATGAAAGTTCTAGTTCTAATTGCATCATTGATGATGGCCAACGCAGCTCTTGCAGCGACTCCAAACCCATACGATGAAATCACTGACAGCCGAGAAGTTGTTGTAAACGTTAATGAAGCACTTGTTCCAGCAAGTGTTGACGCTTACCGAGAAGATGTAAAAGTTCAAATCTCTGGCTTCTTTAATAACACTTGCTACAGCTTTAATAGAGTGATGACCACTCAAGAGAAGTCTACAAACACTTATATTGTGCAGACTGTGGCAGATGTTCAAAGCGGCCACTGCCTCATGGTACTTGTACCCTTCATGAAAGAGGTCAATCTAGGAACTTTCGAACCAGGCGTCTTCACAGTTCGTTTTATGAACGGTGACAACACCTTTTTCGAAAAGAAAGTTGTAGCTGAGTAATGAGAATACTTCTCTTACTGTTTACTCTTCTTTCATCTACCGCGCAGGGCGAGCAATCGACCTGTGAAACTTTGCAGGCAGATCTTGTCGGTTACTGGCAGTACGACCGTTACAGCTACCAGGGCAGTGAGCATCCAAGGCCCAACCCAAGACTCCTTCTTTACTTTCAATTCTTTGAGACTGGAACCAAGCGTATCTGGTGGCGACGAACCAATGAGCAAGGCTATTGCGAAAGAGTTGGCACCTACACCTACAATGCTGACCAGTGCACTTTCACAGATAAGATCGTTTGGGTAAACCCAGAAAACAATGCCGAGTGCGGCTCAGACCCTGATATGCGCTTAGGAAGAACTGCAACATCGAGACTCGAGCTAAATGATGGCAGCTTGCACCTTTACTTTGAGCTTAAAGGCGAACTCTTTGTCTACATTTTTGAGAGGGTTGGCACAACCGAAGAATAAACTGTGATTTCTGGCCACTACCCGTCTGTATTGCTGCCGATGGGCGATTGCCTTCTTGGCAGCCGAATCACAAAAGTCGTGTTCTCATACTGATCATCGTAAAAGAACTCTCCACCATGGGTACTGATGATATTCGCCGAAATACTGAGACCCAAGCCTGTGCCAGAGCCAACCGGCTTAGTGGTGTAGAAAGGGTCAAAAAGCCGCTTCCTAACCTCGAGAGGTATACCCGACCCACTGTCTGTCACGCGAATGGTAACGAACTCATCATCCGCTTCAGTTTCAAAGACGATAAAGCGCTCATCTAGCCCAGAGATGGCATCAAAAGAGTTGTTGATCAGGTTAACTAAGACTTGGCCGATCTCTGCCTCGCGGCATTCGACGCTCAAGTCTTTTTGCACATTAGATGTGTCAACTTCAATTGAGAGCTTTCGGGCTTTTTCTTCACAAATACCCAAAACATCAGTGATCAACTCATGTAAGTTCAGATCAGCATAGTCATCACCAGCACCATCACGAGCATAGGCCTTAAGACCTCGAATAATCTTATTAATTCAATCAACCAACTCGACACCGACTTCAGCAGTCTTTTTTGCAAGCTCATCAGAGCTTCCTCCGCTGCCGACGGCCGCGCCTAGCATTTCAAGCCTGCCGCGAAGGGCACCCAGCGGGTTACCGATTTCGTGAGCAATACCTGCCGAAAGAATGCCTAGGCTCGCCATTTTTTCAGACATCGCCAAGCGCTCACGCTCTTGCTCCATTTGAGCCTTTAGTTCAATTTGCTCTGTTATGTCTGTTCGAATCGCAACATATTGGTAGGGGCGCTTTTCAGAGTCGACAAAAGGCACGATAGTAGTGTCGACCCAGCAGTGCGAGCCATCTTTAGCTCTATTTCGCACTTCACCTTTCCATACCTCACCGCGCGCTATTGTCTTCCACATGTTTTGAAAAAACTCACGCGGGTGATGGCCGCTATTGATCAATGAGTGCGTTTGGCCAATGAGCTCATCTTCTGTGTACTGACTAATTTCACAAAATTTGTCATTGCAGTAGCGAATGATACCCTTTGCATCAGTAATTACGACAATCGAAGATTGATCAAGGGCGTACTTTTGGGTAGCTAGTTCTGCCCGGTAATCATCAAGCTGTTTCTCTAACTCTTGATAATGTGGATCTTGTTTCCACTTTTATTCGTTCATAACCTAAAAGGTCTCCTGGTTATACTCCAGCTCTTTACGATACAAAGTTCTTCGGTTGATGCCCAGGATTTCAGCGGCTTTTTCTTTTTTTCCGCTCACTTTTTCAAGCACAGCCTTGATATAACGCTTTTCAAGCTCATGAAGAGTTGGCCAATCGTTGGCTGAATCAGCCAGAACGCTTTCTCCACCCTCTTCAGCCTCAAAAGTGATGTTTTCGACACCCAGCTCGGCGCCTCCACCCGACAGCACCAAAGCTCTCTCAATCAGGTTCTCAAGCTCTCTAACGTTACCCGGAAACGGCGATCTGATCAGCTTTGCCATGGCCGCAGATGTGAACCCGCCAATCTCCATACCATTCAAGGTTGAGTGCTTTTTCAAAAAGTGATGGGCCAAAAGAGGTATATCGTCTTTGCGGTCGCGAAGCGCTGGCAAGACCACAGGTATAACGCTCAATCGGTAATAAAGGTCTTCTCGAAACTCACCCTTTTTAACAGCTGCTTTGAGATCTTTGTGAGTTGCGGTCACTAAGCGCACATCAATCTTTTTAGACTTGGTGGCACCAATTGGTCTGATTTCTCGGTCTTGCAGAACTCGCAATAGCTTGGCTTGCAGAGGTAGGTTCAGGTCTCCAATCTCGTCTAGAAACAAAGTTCCACCGTTTGCCTCTTCAAAAAGGCCAAGCTTATCAGCTACAGCCCCTGTGAATGAGCCTCTCATATGACCAAAAAGTTCTGATTCAAGAAGGTTTTCTGGAATGGCAGCGCAGTTAATTGCGACAAAGGGTCGATCTTTTCTTGGGCTCTCTTCATGAATCGCTTTTGCCACTAACTCTTTACCCGTACCGCTTTCACCCGTAATAAAGATGTTTGCTGTGGCTTTAGAGACCCTGTCGATGAGATCAAAGACTTTTCTAATGGCTGGGCTCTTACCAATAATGCTGCCCTTCTTCATAGTCTGCTTCACTTGCGACTTCAAAATCGCGTTTTCGCGCGCAAGGTGACCATGAGCAATGGCTTTTTCAACAATAGCTTGAAACTCAACCAGTTTAAATGGCTTCACAATATAAGAAAATGCGCCCCGCCTGGTGGCCTCAACTGCAGAGTCAATCGAAGCGTGAGCCGTAATAAGAACCATAGGCAAAGATGGATCTTGCCGCTTCAAGTTTTGAATCAACTCTATTCCGTCCATTTCGGGCATACTTAAATCAGTGACAACTAAATCAACAGGGCCACCGTCTTCGAAAAGGCCACTGTCACTTTGAATAGCTTCGTAGGCAGCATGGGCTCTACTAAACCCCCTGACCTGAAACTTCTGACTGACCAGATAGTCTTTCAACATATCTAGCATTTGAAGATCATCATCCACCACCACGATGCGACTTCCAGAATGTGGCATTTTGTCCCTCCGTCTAAAGAACTATGTGACATTTTATTACAAAATATATTGCGAAAACCAAATAAACGGTGTTTTAGACACCTATATAGTCATATTTAGCTAATGTCATGCCAAACTGACTCAACTGTGAAAATTGAGTCCCATTGCTGGATGTCGACTTAGTGGTGTTTGGACTTTTTGTCCTTTAGGTCGGCGATTTGGCGAATCATCTTCGCCTTCACGTCGTTCACGATGTGATAGAAGTCTGGGCCAATGACTTCAGCTGAGACTGTATGACCCAAGTAATGGGTGCGAAAAACCACCTTGGTTTCACTGCTCCCCTCTTTAGATAGAAACACTTCAATCTTCTGATCTTTACCAATTAATTCATAAATCTTACGGGCCTTCTCTTCGATCGCAGACTTGATTGCAGGTGTCAGGTCGAAGTCTTCACTATCAATTATCTCCACTTGAGAGCCTCCATTGAAATAGATCAAAAACCTTGGCTCTGTCTAAAGACTGCAGAGCCTGATTTGTAAAGTTCAGAACCTGATTCACAGTCACGATCTCAAGTACCACATTCGAAGCATCCAAAATCACTGCGTAGTCTCCCCCTTTTGAAGTGAGCTCTTTAACTAACTTACTAATAGGGTCCGTCAACTTTACGCAGAACGGGGTGGTATCGAGCACATCATTAATATTGAGACTCCCAGGGCTCAATGCCGTCAGGGTCGCAATGTCTCGCCCACGTACAACACCCTTCAGGTCTCCTCTTTCATCAACAAGAGGTAAGAACTTTCTTTTTTGCAACTTCATAAGCTTCCAGAACTTCCATACCGGCAGGCTTTGGTCTGCACTTTTGATCAATGGCTGAATCGCAATTTCTGATTCTGGTAAACTCATGAGCATCTCCTCGACTCTTGATTGAGCAAGGGGCGTACCAAGCTTAACTCTGCTGTAGGCTAGCTAAAATTACAGCTGAGACTTATAGCCACCCCGCCAGGACAAAATGTCTCTTCAAGTTGTCCCAGAAGCCAAAATTTTAGCTTTTGGCCCAGCATCAATCTTGTTCTTAAGAGAAGTGTAATAACTCACTCAAGGAGATTTATTTATGTGCCCAATGTGTCTTGCAACTGCAAGCGTAACCATTTTAGGAGTCTCTATTCCGACGGGAGTCGTTGGTTTTTTCACATTCAAATGGATTCGCAAAAATAAGAAGGCTGTGCAAAAGTGAGCGAGACCAAAGCCTACAATTTCTCAGTCGAAGGAATGAGTTGCTCACACTGCTTGAGCAAAGTGCGCGAAGTGGGTTTGTCTCAATTTCACGCATCAGACATCGCTATCAATTTAGATAGTGGAACCGTTCGGCTCGACATTGAAGGCGAATTCGACTCAGACAGCTTTATAGGGTCATTAAAAGAGCTCGGGTTTCAAGCCCACAAACAAGCCACTGAGAAAGACTCACGGGCTATCAAAAGCAAATCGCACCATATGTTGGCTCGAATCGGAGTTGCGGGAGCCTGTGCTGGCAACATTATGCTGATTTCATTTGCTCTCTACTCAGGAGCCGACATCTCTGAGTTTTTCGGTATACTCTCTTGGCTTACTTTTTTGCTGTTTTGCCGGTCTTGATGTACTCAGCCTACCCGATTCTCCAGCAATCTTTCTTATCTCTGATTGCTAGAAAGCCATCTGTCGATATTCTGCTGGCTGTCGCGATTTTAGGTGGAACCATTCTCAGCGTTGTCAATTTGATTGCTGGCAGCGACCAGTTCTACTTTGATTCGCTCTCTATTTTCGTTTTTCTTTTTCTTTCAAGCCGCTACTTCATATTCAAACTGCAGCAAAAACATCTCAAACCCATTTCGATCTCGAATGTCTTTGGTAAAGAGAAAGTCATGGTTATCTCAAACGGCTCAAGCGTCGCCACTCCTGTTGAGAGTCTCAATACAAATGACACTTTCACCATTCAGCAAGAGGATCATGTGCCGACTGACTGTGTTTTAATTGAGCCCGCTGCGATTGAAGTGAATACGGCAATCTTGACCGGTGAATCTGAGCCGCAAAAATAGGTTGCCGGCCAAACAGTTTATGCTGGCTCACAGCTTTATTCGCAGCGCGCAAGTTTTCGAGCCCTCAGCCCAACCAATTCAAGTGGCCTATCTCGCATGATCGACAAGGTAAACTCGGCGATTCATAATAAAACTGGCTTAAGCATGCTCACTGACAGAGTCGCCACTTACTTTACTTATGTGATCTTACTCACCGTGTTTTCGGTGCTGGCGCTCTCACCTGTGCTTGGCATAACCAATGCCTTCGATCGCGTACTCGCTCTTTTGGTTCTGTCGTGCCCTTGTGCTCTTGCTATTGCGACACCTCTGGCATTTAGCTTGGCTATCAAGAGGGCATTCAACAACGGTTTGCTAATCAAAAAGGCTGATGTTTTTGAAAGATCAAGAGGTTTAACTGCTATTGGCTTTGATAAGACTGGCACTTTAACAACTGGGGTTGCAAAGGTAACGGCCTGGCTACCTCATAGACCAGACCGCGAACAGATGGCGATTCTCGGCAGCCTGGAAAAAGATAGCGCTCACCCTATAGCGAAAGCGATCATAGCCGACATAGGGCCAGTTGAAGTTATTGAGTTTGATTCAAAACAAGAGATCGCAGGAATGGGCGTTCGTGCCGAGCTTAACAGTGCGACTTACAGCCTATTTAAGTCGGATCAGAGCGAGCAATCTGAAGTGATCTTTGCCAAAAGGGCACCGAGCAACTTCGCATAAGTATCGAAACTCAAATTCGGCCAGAGACGAAAAAAGTTGTGAACGGCCTGCGAGAGTCTGAACTCAAGCTATTTGTACTGACAGGTGATCACTCCGCTGCAGCCAATGCCCTCGCCAACGAACTTGCTCTTAGTACTACTCAAGTACGCTCAAACATGAGCCCCGAGCAAAAAGCGCAGTGGATTGAAGAGACAAACAAGAGCGAAACAGTTGCCTATGTTGGAGATGGCATCAATGACTGCCTCGCATTGGCCAAGTCGCACTTGGCCCTCTCCAAGGGAGGCTCGCCTAAGGCCACTTTTAAATCTTCAGATGTTCATATTCTTGATGAAGACTTAAACGGAATCTCAAAATTGACCCGCTTGGCAGACATAACTTACAGTGTTGTGAAATCAAGCCTTGGGCTCTCACTAACCTACAACGTGGTTTTTGGAGCTCTGGCCGTCTCTGGTCTCATTAATCCATTTTTGGCGGCAGTACTTATGCCTATTAGTTCGATAACTGTCGTCGGCCTAACTCTATTTCGAATGCCAACAGATAAACCATTAGCAAGGAACACGTTATGAGCATTTTGGTGATGATGATTCCAATCACACTTTTGCTGGTCACCCTTTTTGTTGTCTTCTTTCTGAGCGCTGTATTTTCAGACCAGTTCGAAGACCTGGAGACACCAAAACATCAGATTTTAATAAATGAAAACTTAAAAGCTTCAAACACATTAGAAATGCAGAAAGGAGACCGGACGTGAATTCCGCTAATCAAACAAAAGCAAAGAATATCTACGACGATGTCGTTGTGATGTACTTTGTGTACGCAACCATGGGGTGGGGAATCATTGCCTTTCTCGTGGGCCTGCTGGCTGCCCTTCAGCTAGCTTACTGGCCGATGAATATGGATATGGAATGGCTGACTTTTGGCCGAGTTCGCCCCTTACATACGAACGCAGCAATTTTCGCCTTTGCAGGCAATGCCGTTTTCGCCGGTATCTACCATTCGACTCAGCGCCTTTGTAAGGTGCGGATGTTCTCTGACAAACTGAGCTGGCTGCATTTCTGGGGCTGGCAGGCTATCATATTAGGTGCTGCTATCACTCTGCCTTTGGGCTTCACCCAAAGTAAAGAGTACGCAGAGCTCGAATGGCCACTCGACATCGCCATCGCTTTGATTTGGGTTGTCTTTGCGATCAATTTCTTTATGACGCTAAGAAATCGAAAAGAAAAGCACATGTATGTGGCGATCTGGTTCTATATAGCGACCGTCATCACTGTGGCCGTACTGCACATCTTCAATTCTATTGAGATACCGGTCGGCTTCTTGAAGAGCTACCCTGTTTATGCCGGCATACAAGACGCGATGGTGCAATGGTGGTGTGGGCACAATGCTGTGGCATTCTTTTTGATGACTCCATTTCTCGGCATGATGTACTACTACATACCAAAAGCTGCGAACAAACCGGTTTACTCTTACCGATTGTCGATCATTCACTTTTGGGCTTTGATCTTCATCTACATTTGGGCAGGTCCCCACCACTTGTTGAACACTTCGATTCCTGACTGGGCTCAAACTCTGGGCATGATTTTCAGCCTGATGCTCTCGGCGCCAAGTTGGGGTGGTATGATCAATGGCCTGTTAACACTAAGAGGTGCATGGCACCTTTTGAGAACAAGCCCTGTCATCAAGTTCTTGGTCACAGCGGTCACCTTCTACGGTATGGCGACATTCGAAGCCCATCGCTTTCTATCAAAGCCGTGAGTTCTCTCGGCCACTACACCGACTGGATCATTGCTCACGTTCATGGTGGTGCTCTTGGTTGGAACGGCAAGATGACCTTCGGTATGATGTACTACCTGCTACCTGATCTGTGTAAC
>JABSOQ010000035.1 GCA_013216195.1 Bdellovibrionales bacterium | reverse complement strand
ATTCCTCCGAGAGAAACAGCAAAGATGTGTATAGGGCCCTCTGCCTCTCGCAGAACACGCAAACGCACTGACTGCATAATGGTAGTCATATCAGAAGGCGCAGCTTCGTCGATAGCGTTGCCTACCCCGGGAAGGTCAGGCGTCAAAACAAGATCGCCTGGGAATTTTTCACTAAACTGTTCGCGAAAAGAGCCCCAATGGTCGGCTTGTCTAGCAAGCCCCCTCAACAGTACCCATGTTTGTCTCTCACCCATACCAGAGATCCAAAGCCTTTCTGCGTTTTATTTCACGGTCAGAGTCTGATAGCTCAAACCAAGCTGCCGGCGAAACAATTGCGCGATGAAGAAAGTCAAACAAAGACAGATGTCTGCGAAGAGTTCTCGAACGCCGGTGCGGCTTCATCGGATGAAAAGCACCAAGAGGATCAAAAATCTGGAAAGGGTTTTTCCTCAACCAATTCCAAGACCCCATTTCGAGCGTGAACGGCAAAAAGAATCGATGATCCTCTCTCGCCAAGCTCTCTAAGAACATGTGATCCCAAAGATCACCTTCGATCGTGTATTGCCTTGAAACCGGCTCGACCTCGTACACATGATTAGGATAAGTCATATCGAGCAGCTCGTTGAGAGCATAGACCTCGGGCAAATACGGAAAGGGCTTCTTGCTATGCGCGTAAGGAAACCACAATCTGTCTCGAGCCCCAAAACCAGAATGAACGTCTATAGCGACTGAAATTCGAGACTTTAACAAATACTCCTCAACCACTTGGAGCATCGCCTTTGACTCAACCTCCATGCCTGCATCGTAGTTGCCTCGGTACCAAGGCAATTTTGAGGACAGAGTGTGACCACTAACTAAGGGTATGCGTGAGCTGTCACTATTCAATGGTGAATTTCTCATAAGATCGACACCATTGCCGTTTGAACGAGAACGCATCACGATACCAACGGGGTTCACGATTGGCATAAAGACCATCGTTGAAGACTCGAGTCGCTTCTGAAAAGACTTGTCCCACTTCAACAACTCAAAGACTGTGGTCAGGTAAGACATCACAACTTCGGAACCGATTTTTTCTAATCCATGAACACCACCAAAAAAGCCAATACTCGGATCTTCAGGTTGTTGACTCCCCAGGATCAAACAGTACAGAGGGTACTTTCTCTCCTTGTAAGAGACGTAGTCGACGATCTTCACCTCGGCCATGCCTGAGAAGTCGTGTATCAGACCCTCAAGGTACTCCATCTCCCAAAAGTTTTTTCTCGCCAAAAAATCTGCCAAATCGCCCCCGGCCTTAAAAAAATGCCCTACTATTCATAGTTTATGTAATCCGGCAGGCAAACACAAACCCGCAGCTCATTTTTCACACACAACTGCCATCGAACTCGAGTTCACTCATCTCTGTTCGAGACATATCAGCCAATTTAGAGCCGAATGCGCGGTGGCATGCACGGTGCCTTTATCCAAAATAAGATCTCACAAAAAGCTCAACTTGGAGGCAACAGATGTCAGATACGCAGGTCTATGAAAATCAAAATGACTGGAAAGACAGAGCCAAACTCAAAGGCACCGACTACGAGACCATGTATCAAGACTCAATTCGCGACCCAGAAAAGTTCTGGGAGCAGCAGGCGGAGAGACTCGACTGGATCGAAAAATGGAGCCAGGTTCAAAATACAAGCTTCAACTCACCTGTTGGCATCGAATGGTTTCGTGGAGCCAAACTAAACGCTACGACCAATTGCCTCGATCGACATCTGGAGCAGCATGGCGACGCGGTGGCCTTTCACTGGGAGCCCGACGACCCCAAGGCTGAGAGCAAGTCTTTCACCTTCAAACAGACTCATGAAGAAGTATGCAAACTTGCAAACACACTCAAGCACCTAGGGGTCAAAAAAGGTGACCGCGTCACCTTGTATTTGCCTATGATTCCAGAGGCGGCATTCTCTATGTTGGCCTGCGCGAGAGTTGGAGCTGTTCACTCTGTGGTATTTGCTGGCTTTTCACCAGAGGCTTTGGCTGATCGTATTAATGGTTGCGAGAGCGACTTTCTCATCACTGCAGATGAAGGGGTTAGAGGCGGCAGAACTGTGCCCTTAAAACAAAATGCGAACACAGCAATGAAATCAGCATCTCGAATCAAGGCTTGCTTGGTGGTGCAAAGAACTGGTGGCGAAGTTGAGATGCAAGGCGGCCGAGATCATTGGTACCATGAGCTGAAACCGACTGTTTCCAGCGACTGCCCTGCAGAAACCATGGACGCTGAAGACCCTCTCTTTATTCTCTATACATCAGGTTCGACCAACAAGCCAAAGGGCGTTTTGCACACCACTGGGGGCTATCTGCTCTACGCCTCAATGACTCACGAGCACGTCTTCAATTACACTCCTGGTGATGTCTACTGGTGCGCAGCTGATGTCGGCTGGATTACTGGCCATACCTACATGGTGTATGGTCCACTTTGCAATGCTGCCACATCAGTTCTTTTTGAGGGCGTGCCGAATTGGCCAGATGCGAGCCGAATCTGGCAAGTAGTTGATAAGTACAAGGTCAACATTTTGTACACGGCGCCCACAGCGATTCGAGCTCTAATGAAAGATGGTAATGAGCCATTAAACAAAACCAATCGGCAAAGCCTAAAAGTTTTGGGCTCAGTGGGTGAACCCATCAACCCCGAGGCCTGGGAGTGGTACTTTCACAAAGTTGGTGATGGCAAATGTCCAATCGTAGACACTTGGTGGCAGACTGAAACTGGCGGGATTATGATTACTCCCCTACCCGGGGTGAACAACCTCAAACCAGGCGCTGCTCTTCGACCATTCTTCGGCATACAGCCAGTTGTTATGGATGAAAAAGGCAACGAACTCAGCGGCCAAGCAAGTGGACTACTGGCGATTAAAGGTTCTTGGCCTGGTCAGATGCGCACAGTTTATAAAGATCATGAAAGGTTTGAACAAACTTACTTCTCTCAGATCCCGGGCTACTACTTCACTGGCGATGGTTGCAATCGAGATCAAGATGGTGACCTTTGGATCACGGGCCGTGTTGATGATGTACTCAACGTCTCAGGTCACCGGATGGGCACAGCAGAGGTGGAAAGCGCTTTGGTCGAACACCCAAAGGTTGTCGAGAGCGCAGTAGTGGGCTTTCCACATCCTATTAAAGGGCAAGGCATCTATAGCTTCGTAACCTTACTTGGAGACACGGAACCCAATGAGGCCCTTCGCGCTGAGTTGATTGAACTCGTTCGCAAAGAAATTGGCCCTTTCGCGAAACCTGATGTGATTCAGTGGGCACCAGCACTTCCCAAGACACGCTCTGGAAAGATCATGCGTAGAATTTTAAGAAAGATTGCCGAAGGCGACTTCGACAATTTAGGCGATGTTTCAACACTCGCTGAACCCGCCGTTGTCGACACACTCAAAGCCGATCGCCAGTCACCACCCGATTGCTAGAAACCAGGCTTAGCTAGAGCCAAGCTCTGTCTGTTGGGGCTCTAGCTTGAACTTAACCTCAACGAAGCCAAGCCCCACCTTCTCCTGCTTTAACATGGCAACCTCTGGGAACTTGGCTGAACACCTCATTTGATTGGCAATTGGCTTAGCCATCAATGATGATTTGCTAGCCGGCAGCATCTGCGAAGCCCGGCCAAATAGACGTGTTGCTTACCGTGTCAGCACTCTGACACGGCCCTCTTTTTCATCAGGTCTTTGACATAGACCCCACGAATACCGTCAAAGCCCCGTCTGACAACGGTTTTAAAGGACCGGTTTTATTTTTTTATCAAATTTTTTTTAGGGATTGAGTTTGCGGTTGAGTAAACTTTAAGCAGATGCAGAGGCACTAGATGTTGTGACCTTAAATTGGGCATGACAAACGTCACTTAACACCTGTTGTCTTCTTGCAAACGCTTAATAAAACGGGGAAAAAAATATTTTTATGACACTACCAAAAAGATTTCACCAACCACTACGGAAGCTGTTTGACAGGGTCATCAACCCCAAGATAGCGTCATATCTAGTAAGAATCTGTTTGCGAGATTTTCTTAATCTGGCACAGAGGCTCGGGGGGAATTCATTCAGTTTTGATCAGTACCCACTATCAAAACTGAAACGAGAATCGAGTCAGTTTGTCTTAAACTGCGAGGGTCTACCTCTAAAAGGTAAAAGTGTACCAAAGTTGCCACTTTTTTCGGCTACTAAGGTATCGCTGTCACTTTAAACAGCAGTTTTGGACGATTCTTACATATAGGAGAAAAAAATATTGAAGCTCAAGAGAGCTTCATAGATTACACCCACGGAGGCGACATGAGTTTACAACAAGATTCAGCAGAGATCGAAAAAGTAGAGACACCTATAGTAGGTAGCCAGGAAGAGCTTACCTCGTCGGCAGAAAGAACAACGGTTGATGAGTCTAACGATGGCCCCATTGTAATGCGGGTTAAAAAGAGAGACGGTCAACTTGAACCAGTAAACGTAAATAAGATCGTGAACGTGACTTTGGCGTGTTCATCAGGTCTTAACGACGTAGATCCAATGAGAGTCGCGACAAAAGTGATTAGCGGCCTGTACGATGGCGCGACGACTGCAGAGCTCGATCAGCTTTGCATTCAAACAGCGGCACTCCTCATCGGTGAAGAACCCCAGTACTCGAAACTTGCAGCACGCTTGCTCGGCAGATTTGTCGACGAAGAAGTGCGGTCACAAGGCATCGACAACTTTGTTGATTCAATTAAAAAGGGTTATGAGCAGGGCTTGATCTCAGAAGAGAAGTACAAGTTTGTGATTGAACACAAAGAACCACTTAATATTATCATCGACAAGACTCGCACTCACCGTTTTGAATACTTCGGTTTGAGAACTGTTTACGATCGATACCTCTTGAAAGATCCTGTATCTCGAAAAGTCATTGAGACTCCTCAGTACTTCTTCTTGCGTGTGGCTTGCGGCCTAGCCAACACTTTTGGGGAAGCGAAAGAGTTCTATGAGCTCATCAGCAGCCTCGACTACATGCCAAGCTCGCCGACTCTATTCAACTCGGCTACTTTGCGCCAACAATTGAGCTCTTGCTATCTTCTTGACTCACCAGAAGATGATTTGTCTTCGATCTATGACAAATACAAAGACATCGCACTGCTATCAAAATTTGCTGGTGGAATCGGCGTTTCATTTAGCCGAGTTCGAAACAGAGGCTCACTCATCAAAGGCACAAACGGCTATTCAAATGGTCTTGTGCCTTGGCTGAAAACACTTGATTCTTCAGTTCAAGCTGTTAACCAAGGTGGCCGCAGAAAAGGCGCTGCGTGCATTTACCTTGAAACATGGCATGCAGACATTGAAGAGTTCTTGCAACTTCGTGACAATACGGGTGATGAGGCTCAAAGAACACACAACCTGAACCTGGCCAACTGGGTACCAGACCTGTTCATGAGAAGAGTCGAAGGCAATGAGAGCTGGTCACTATTTGACCCGAAAGACTTGCCAGAACTTGTTGACACTTTTGGCGAAGAATTTGAGCAAAAGTACACTCAAGCCGAAGCTGAAGGCCGAGCGATCAAACAAGTGAATGCCCGAGAGCTTTATTCGCGAATGATGAAAACATTGGCGCAAACTGGTAACGGCTGGATGACGTTTAAAGATGCATCTAACACAAAAGCCAACCAGACACTTCGCCCAGGTAATGTGATTCACCTTTCAAATCTTTGCACAGAGATTTTAGAGGTCACTAGCAACAAAGAAACCGCTGTCTGCAACCTCGGCTCGGTCAACTTGAGCCAGCACCTCGACATGAACAATGAGTTTGATTTCGAGAAACTCGCTAGCACTGTCGAAGTAGCTGTGAAGTACCTAGACCGAGTTATCGACATCAACTTCTACCCAATTGGAACCGCAGCAGACTCGAATTCAAAGTGGCGCCCAGTGGGCTTAGGCGTAATGGGTCTTCAAGATGTTTTCTTTAAGAAAGGGCTGGCTTTTGACTCTCCAGAAGCTCTTGCTCTTTCTTCAAAGATTCAAGAAGAGATCTACTACCACGCCCTGAAGACTTCTATGAAACTTGCTCAAGAAACTGAGCCGCATTCTGCTTTTAAAGACACTCGAGCCGCTGAAGGCAAACTGCAGTTTGACCTTTGGGGTGTAGTGCCTGAAGACATGAAGCGCTGGGAAGAACTTCGAAGAGACATCAAGAAGCACGGCCTTCGCAACTCATTGATCATCGCCATCGCACCAACTGCAACGATTGCATCGATCGTTGGGTCTTACGAAGCGATTGAGCCTCAAGTTTCAAACCTATTCAAACGTGAGACTCTTTCTGGCGAGTTCATTCAGGTGAACAAGTACCTCGTGCAGACACTGAAGGCTCGTGGGCTATGGAACGAACAGATCCGCAATACGATCAAAGCCAACGAGGGCTCGATTCAGTCGATTGATGAGATCCCTGAAGACATCAGAAGAACCTACCGAACCGTTTGGGAATTGCCGCAAAAGTCTATGATTGACATGGCGGCAGCTCGTGGACCTTTCATTGACCAATCGCAGTCTTTGAACCTGTTCATTGAGAGCCCGACGATCGGTAAACTGTCTAGCATGTACATGTACGCATGGAAGAGCGGCATCAAGACGACTTACTACCTTAGAAGTCGACCTGCCACTCGCATCGCCAAGACAACTCTGACAAATGAACAGAAGCAAGAACCTAAAAAATTCACTGACGAAGAGGCTTTAGCCTGCTCTCTGGAGAACCCAGAAGTGTGCGAGGCATGTCAGTAGCGTTAACATCTATGAATCTACAGCAAGGAATTAAAGGAGATATACCATGCTTTTAGATCCCGGTTTCGACCTAACACTAAGACCTATGAAGTATCCTGACTTCTACGAGATGTACAAGGATGCAATCAAAAACACATGGACAGTCGATGAAGTGGACTTCACTTCTGACGTGGCCGACCTCAACAACAAGCTCACAGACAGTGAACGACATTTGATCAGAAGACTCGTGGCCTTCTTTGCTACAGGTGACTCGATTGTTGGCAACAATCTCGTCCTGAACCTCTACAAGCACGTAAATGCTCCAGAGGCCCGACTGTACTTGTCTAGACAGCTCTATGAAGAAGCTCTGCACGTGCAATTCTACCTCACTCTTTTAGACACCTATATTCCAGATCTTAAAGAGCGGGAGCAGGCATTTGCTGCGATTGAGAACATTCCGTCTATCAAGAAAAAGGGCGACTTTAGCTTCAAGTGGATGGACAGCATAAATGAGCTGAACACTCTTGAAACCAAAGAAGACCGAAGACGCTTCTTGATGAACATGATCTGCTTTGCAGGAACGATTGAGGGCCTTTTCTTTTTCGCTTCTTTTGCCTACGTTTACTACCTAAGAAGCAAAGGCCTACTGAATGGTCTTGCAACTGGTACCAACTGGGTTTTCAGAGATGAGAGCGCCCACATCGACTTTGCCTTCAAAGTCATTGAGACAGCTCGCGAAGAAGAACCTGACCTTTTCAACGATGGCATGAAAGACATGGTTGTGGCTATGTTCAACGAGGCCATTGATTGCGAAATGACTTTTGCTGAAGACATACTTGAAAACGGTATCGCCGGCTTAAGCAAACGCGACATGAAGACATACCTTCAGTACGTAGCCGATCAACGACTTGAGAGAATTGGCATTCCTCATCAGTTCAACGTGAAAAACCCGTTTGACTTCATGGAACTTCAAGACACTCAAGAGCTTGCAAACTTTTTCGAAAGAAAAGTCTCGGCTTACCAAGTGGGTGTTAGCGGAGAAGTGGCTTTTGACGAAGCATTTTAAGTATTAAAAATTACCGAAAGGTAAGAGCCTCTTCCCTCATGCCTCTGAGTGGCAGAGGTTAAGGCCAAAAGTAAAAGCGAGCTCTCAATGGGCTCGCTTTTTTTATATCAGTATTCGCCAGTGGTTGAAGTGGGCTGCAGGTCACCATCGGCTTGATCTTCGGCATCTTGCACAGCCTCGTCGTACTCCTCTTTCGAGAGATGACTTCCATCACCGATGTCTTCATCTTCAGACGTTACTTCACGGTTTAAATAGATATTCTTGATATCTGCGGCTAAGGCTTTCAGCTCTTTCTTTTGCTTCTCAGTCATTTTGGCCGCCTCAGGTAGTTGATCGACCATTTCAGGGCGAAACTTCTGAGCGCTATCAACAGCCGCACCCTGATCAACAGACTCACCCTCGCCAAGATCTAGTTGCTCGTCAGACTCATTTGCAATTGGCTTCAAAGCTCCATCAGCTTGCTGAAACTGCTCGACCTGCTTCACCTCACCAAATGCAGCAGAGGCCTCCACTTGCTCACCCTCTAGAGCATCCACATCAACCTGGCCTGCATTCACCTGAGAGGGAGCCTGTTGAGGCTGTGACGACTGAATTGGGACTGGGTTCATGTAAAGATACCCCCCAATGCCCAATACAACTCCGAACCCAAAAACTAAGACTATTATCAAACCAACTGAGATATTTGTTTTCATAAAGTTGCTATCGGCAATCTGCTGAATACCCCTTAGACATGGTCAAAAAATTAGACACCCTTTTGTCTCAAAGCAAAACACTGAAAACAGTTTTTGCAGAAAGTGTTCGGTAATCAGGCAGGTTGTGGTGCAACCTTGTCTCAAGGGTGAACATTTTTACAACTGGAGGGAACCAAATGTCTAAACGCGCAATTCGTGCATTGCTAGTCTCATCGATCATGCTACTAGGATTCAACGCTACAGCTGACAACAGCAAATCAAGCACATCACCAGAGATATTCAATGCCAAGAAGTTCATTAGGAAGATGATGAAAGAGCGTCGTACTCGTATGTACAAACAGGGTAAGCTTGTAAATAACCCTGGCTACGGCCCATTTATGCTAACGGCTGAAATCGATGATGTGAATCACATCAGAGAGTTTGCAACTTTCAACCAGCAAGGCAAGAAACTGGTAGGTTTTGCAACCCAAGGTCGTGGTCTTGATATTGCCATTCAAGACACCACTGACGACAGCACAGATAAGACAGATTACAAAAGAGGTCAGATTCGCATTCACACGAAACTTCTTGGAGAGCGCCAAGAGCTCGACTTACAAGAGTGTCGCTACACTGCAGACGGCGCACTTGCTGGCGATAAGACTGGTATCGAAGTTCAATCAAACGACATCCGCCAGTGGATGGTTTACCGTAAACCTCGAACGCTTATCGTGATCAACCGTAAGATCCGCAGAAACAAGCGTGTCTTAAGAATGATCGACAAAAAAGTGGGCGAGATCGAAGCTAAAATTGAAGACCTGTCTGATAGTACAACTGGCGCTGGTGGAGACATCGTTCTTGCAGCTATAGATCAACTACAAGACCTGCGTGACTCGCTTCTTGCAGACACTGATGGTATCCGCAACTACATGGCAAAACTTCAAAAGGCCAAAACATTTGTACTGGCGAACGGACTCTTCAAAGTCAGAAGACACCCGCGCATTCGTCTTGGCGAAAACACTCGCATCAAGTGCTCAGGCGACGAAGCGCCAGTCATACAACCTGATGTGGCTAGCAACTAATCGCAATTAGCTTAACTGAACAGAATCACCAATGCGTCGGAACTCTGCTCCGGCGTTTTGGCTATTAAACAGCTCTCAGCATCAAACTAGGCCTCATACTTAAATCAATCAAAACCTCTCGACTCCTACAAAGGCAACTCGGGGCTTGTTGCAAGAAATAAGAGCTGAATCAAAGACACAGAAGGCGACAATTGCCGATCTCAACTGGTCACAACAGTGCGCTTAGGACTAGCGCTTGTGAGATTCATTGGCACAGCTTGAGCGGCCATTTCTACGGAACTGAATGGCATACTTGGCCCCAGTGGCTGCAATGTACTCAGACATAAAGTAGATACTACTTAGTAAATCCATTTTTTCGTACTGCCTGAGGTACTTCCAACGCTCTTTGGCCTGTCGAAGCTTGCTCGAGCTAATATTACCCGGCCACTTGCGAATCCTTGTTAGATTCTCTGGCACAAGATCAGCGGCCTCAACACGCGACAAGATTGCCCTCCACAAAGCGAAGTCAGCGGCTCTCATCACCTCTGGAAACCTCACCTGACCTACTTAAGCCAGATCTAACATAACAATCGAGAGGACCACCTCATTATTGCCTAGAAGGGCTCGTGCGCGCACTTGAGAAGAGGGTATTATTGGATCAGTGGTCTCCACTCCTCGCTGATCAATCAAGGTGTAGCTTGTGTAGCTCATTGCTGAATTTGCCTTTTTCATCTCTGCCAACTGAGTCTGAAGCTTTACGGGGTGCCACAGATCATCACTGTCTAAAAAGGCCACGTAGCGGGACATTACGAATTCCATCCCTAAGTTTCGAGCTCTGGCTGAGCCTCCATTCTCGGGCTTCACGACAAGCTGTATTCTTGAGTCCTGCTCTGTCCACTCTTCGATCCTCTCTCTTGTTCCGTCATCTGAGGCGTCATCAATCAAGATCAGCTTCCAGTTTTGATGGGTCTGGTTCAAGACCGTCTCAATACTTCCCGGTAACATCGCCAGCCGGTTGTACACCGGCATTATGATCGTGATGGTGTCAGAATCATCGGCTAAGCCGAGCGGAGCCAGAGCCAAAAACAATAGTAGCAGGGCGAAGGCCTTAAAAGGCCTCAAAACCACAGCATTAATACTTAAGACACTGAACATAACCCTCTCTCTAAACCATCTCACAAGTGCACCACAGGGCCACAGCCGGCCCCTAAAATAGGCCTCATCAGCTTGACCGAAAAATGATCGCGGATGCTCCTGACAAGTCGTCGACATTAACTGCAAGCTCGTGGCCAGCTCAAAGCTTGCTAAAAACCAAAATATTAAGCCCTCGATGCGAAAATCTTGCGGAGGGGTGTAGCCCGGGAGCCCACAATTGTCACCCCTGTTATCAAATATTTAGAGCATTACTGTGAAACAAGATTACAAACCAATGGAATAACCAAGGTTTTTCAAATCTGTTTAGTTGGCTCGGGTTTCGCTCATAATTAGGAGCAAAACGGTGTGGAATCTATGAGAACAAAACTAGCTGAAAATCAGAGCTTAAGGCTGCCTAAGATGGTCACGTTACTATTGGCTGTGTTTTGTGTGATTTCACTCACAGGCGCAGGTGGCCCCGACCGCCCAGACAACCATGACCCATACGAGGAATACCACTCAATTGGCGATGTGACTCTGCCGTTTAGAATGAGCAGCTTTGCCGCCAAGTTCCGTCTGAAACGATTCTCTCCTCGTATTTACAACCAAGAAACCGAGCACCCACCCTTGTGGTCAACTCACTGGGCAGAGATTCTAACTGTGAATCTTCTAATGACAAGAAAAGACTCAGGTGCTTGTAAGCCCCTATCTCGAAGAAGAAGCCAACTGTGGGTCGTAGAGTACACAGGCAGTGGCGAATCTGCTTACGAGAACATTCGAAACGAGAACCGCCAAGTTCAAAGCGTGATACCGGTGGGCTCTTTGGTATTGGTGCACAACCCCGAAGATATAGCTGATGACGTCTATGTTCCAGTAAGGGTCGTATCCAGAGCTCCCTTTCGACCCGACCGAGCCGTTGACGAGTATGCAGAAGACGAGCCCCTCACAATGGACAACAAGCCCGTAGCCGATTGGCGAGAGCGAGGCTTCATCTATGGCTCTTCTCTAAAACCCATTCAAAACTACTTCATCGATTTAGGTGAAAATGACTACACCGAACACGCTATCAAAAATGGATACGACTTTTCTAACCATGTCTTCATGGCCCAGGTCGACCCCCTCGGCCGAGAACAAAGTCTCGAGTGTGTCAACAATACAAGAGGCACCTCATTTACCGAATACAAGCTGTTTAGCCTCATTGATCTCGACACTGAGAAATCAGTAAATGAAATCGCAATCTCAATGAATGACCCGGCCCTACTGTATTCGGCTTCAGCTGTTCGCCTCGACTCTGAGCACATGAGAGACCCAATCAGGCAAGAAGAACAAGAGAGAGAGTCGATGATAGAGGCCTTCTGGAGAGGTAGCGCAGAGCTACTCGACTACCTCGACGAAAAAGAACAGCCTGAAGCCTATGAGGCCGAAGAAAGACGCCTCGAGAACCAAGAGCTACTGAGAGACAACTTCTCGGCATTCGTCGATGTGCCCGGAGTCGATGTGTTTGATGGTCCTCAGCAGTTTCTGGCCTGCACACTTCACGATGATCTCAATGTTCGAGATCTAGAGGGCAACCGAGTGGGCACCCTGCCACCAAACTCTCCTATTAGATTGCTTCAAAACTACCAAGGCGATCCGACCTACCTATATGACAGCGGCGGCGAAGAGCATCCGATGTACCACATACAAGGGCTAGACGCCGACGGGCAAATGATCACCGGCTACGCAACCAGCGACATTGTCAAATCAAGACAGGATTGCCAAGCTGTTCACGAGGCCAGAAGAGAGTTTCTTGCCAGGTTTAGACTACCCGGCCCCATCGAGTCCATTGATGATGACAACTGCTGCGTGTACCCACTACTCGAACCTCATGAAAACACATTCGTGCCTGGCGATGGAACACGCTTTGGCGCAGGCCGAAGCCGCGGCGGAACCCACCCAGGCTGCGACATGGAGGGTGACCTCGAAGATCCGATTATGGCTGTGGCCCCTGGAATAATCAAACACCTCAACCGTGGCTACACCGATGTCAACACGCGCTACCCGTCTGATTGCGCCGTTGCAGTTACACACATCAACTCACGAGGTGAAGGAATCTTTGAAGCCGATTACGCCGAGGTCTACTGCAACATCTTCAATCATGATGGAACAAGACCTCGAGCCAATTGGTCAGGTGCGCGTATTGAGGACGGAGAGCAGTTTTTGAAAATTGGAAACAACACGCACTCGAGCCGGCACATGCTTCACCTCGAACTCTATGACAAAGTCAGAATCGGAGCTGCGACGCCAGCTGCATCTTACTCAAGCATTATGTTAGGCAACACGAGAGGGCGCCGAAGTGACCTTCGAAACTGCAACAAAGACATCGAGAAATGGTTCAGAATGTACTGGCCTGGAGAGGACATTTAACATGAAGGTTTCGAAACTCGCATTAGTCGTCGCAGGCACTATTCTCGCAGTCGTAGTCGGCTGCAACATGCTAGATGTTGGCGAGCAAGCCGAGCACAGACGAGGCGACAACTTCAGTCTTGGCGGCGGCTCTGACGGTGACAGTTTCACGGGAAGCATCCAACCCCTAGAGGCCGATGAGATTCTTGATCAGCTCGAAAAAGATTACGACACCCCAAATGATGCGAAAGAGTATGACTTTTACTTGCATCAAGCTGCGAGAATTATGGCCTCTTTGTTTTATCGAGAGATGTCTCCGACTCAAATGGTGGTGCTGTTTCGCGACACTGGCATTGAGCCTTTCTTTATGAAGTCTGAGCATCGAGGCTCATTTCACTCAATGCTGAGAACCAAGAGGTCATGGCCAGGTGCCTACAATATTGAAGGCAACTTCTCGGGCCCCTCTTATGAGAATATGCAACTCGACAACTTCAGGTTTCAATACAACTCACCCACTGAGCAAAGTTTTGCCGAAGCCGAAGAGGCTCTTGACGAGGCCTTTGGTGGCCTTGGCTACTCGTATGAAGAAAGCGTTGACCACCGAGCTTGGGAGCTGCCTGATGGTTACTTCCTAAGTATTCGCTACCTGACTGACCAAGAGATACGGTTGGGTGACGTTTACAACACCTACACGGAGGCCGACCGCGGCAGTGTTGTCATTACGGTCTTTCGCCCGAACTCGAGCCACTAGTTTTTCTAGAGCTTGAAAACTCAGGTTTACACAAACCAAACTCGGCCACAACCGCACGAGTGGTCTTTATGAAAAACCACCTCATTGCTTGATTTCATATTAAAGCCTAACAAGTGTTTCGCTAGACGGACTTTGTCCAACCTCCACGGGGCTTCAAGTCTTGCTTCTTAGAGATGTAGAAGATCAAAGCCACAACACCAAAATAAGCGATACTGATCCACTGACCTCGAGTTAGCCCAAGAGCCTGATAACCCAAGTGAGCATCTGGCAAGCGGAATTGCTCTCCGATAATACGTGCTACGAGATAACTGAAGCCAAACCAACCAGCGATCACACCGGGCCTTCGTGGCTTGAGCCAAATCAGAACGCAAATACCAAAGACCAACAGCCCTTCCATAAGACTTTGATATATTTGTGACGGATGACGAGCCGTAAGCACTGGCCCCAAAGCCTCAATCACTTTCTGATTGCCATTCTGAGAGGCCACTATCAGGCTCTCAATCGTGCGATTCACCGCCATATTCGACACGGCATCTGATGTGTAATTCGTCACCCAATCACGCCATTGCCCAGCGGTAATCACAACAGTCTCACCTTTCGGATACTGAAAGTCGGTGAACACCTCTTTAAAACGCAGGCTCAGCTCGGTCATCAAACCAAACGAGGGCTTTGACACCTCGACTTCTCCCAATGCGACCGCGGCATCAGAAACTTCAAACAGTTTTGAGACTTGCTTTGAGCTCCACAAGTACATCTCTTGTGGAAACTTCACAGCCCAGGCCACATCTGATTCAATAGCGCGGCCGTAAAGTTCGCCATTGATAAAATTAGCTATACGCCCTAAGAAGATTCCCAATGAGCCACCCACACAGGTCAGATCAATGAGATGCAAAATCGGAATTTTGTGAATACGAGAGTACAAAATGGTGGCAATCATAATGCCAGTGATGCCTCCGTGACTGGCCATACCACCTTTGTGCACAGCGAACACACCCCAAAAAGGGAAGCTCGCCGAAAAATCAGTCAGAAGATCTGGAGAGTAAAAAATTGCATAGCCTATTCGGCCCCCCGCAAGTGTTCCGATTGCCATCCAAGTTGTGAAATCGGTCAGCGAGTCTTTGTTCATGTCGATGCCCGCTCCGCGTTTGGCCATCTTCAGAACATAAGTTAAGCCCAACAAAAAACCAGCAAGATAAGCCAGCCCATACCATCTGATTCCAACCTCTCCCCAAAAATGAATAGCGAAGGGGTCTATATTGTGTACGTAATAATCCATACCTCGACTGTTATTCAGATTTATCTGCCTGACAATACGAGATTTGAGATAGTCAGCCAATTTGACACTGTTGGACGAATTCTCTAAAGTGCCGTCTATGTCGAGAACAATGACAAAACTGGTATTGGCCAGTAGCTCACCCTTCAGAAAACAGCTTCTACTAGATGCTGGCTATTCTCCAGTCTGCATCTCTCCTGAAGTCGATGAAGACGCGGTAAAGGGCGAGGGTCTAAGCCCCTCTCAGCTAGCAGACAAACTCGCTGAAATGAAAGCCCGGGCCGTTTGGCAAGGCCTAAGCTCAAGCAGTGAAAAGGCAGTAAAGCACATTGTGATTGGTTCAGACCAAGTGGCCTGCCTGGATGATGAAATTTTCAGCAAGCCTGGCAGCGAAGAAAAGGCTACCGAGACTTTGCAAAGACTCGCTGGCAAAACTCATCAGCTAATTACGAGTGTGTGCGTGATAAGCCCCGGCTCGGTTGGGGCTTTTCAAAACGTCACAAAACTTACGATGAGACAGCTGCGAGAAGATCAAATCAGAAGCTATGTGGCTGCAGACCAGCCTCTCAACTGCGCGGGCTCATACATGCTTGAAAAGGGCGGCATCAAACTATTTGAAAAAATAGAGTCGGAGGATTTCACAGCCATTCAAGGCCTTCCGATGATAGCCCTTACAACTATGCTGATTGAGATCTCCCCCGAAATCTGCTTCTAGACTCTGTGGCACAGTGGCTGCTGTAAACAATGATCATGAAAAGAAATTGTTTCTCATTCCTCCGAGAAGGGGCTAGTTGGCTTTCGATGTGCCTTGTGCTGGCGGTATTTGTCACGCCCATGAAATCTTTAGCGAGTGATGATTGCGGAGATGAAATGAGCCTGGGGCCGAATGTCGTGCGAATTTTTGGTGGTCCCAAATCAGCTGGAAGCGCAACCTCATCCAACCTACCATTGCCTCACGCCCAAGCAGAACTAGAAGCTTTAAACGAGATGTGGAGCCAGCGAGGACGCCAGTTCGAAAACCTCACTAAGGCTGAGGCCTTGCGGATCATCTTTTTAGCAAAATACATTCTCGAACACCCTCAGTACATCCCCTTTGATGACATAGACGAGCAGTCGATGGAAACAACAGCAAAGCATCTACTACTGCCAGCCAGAACAACCATAGTTCGAGGTCGCCCTTTGACTGCGTCAGACTACACAATGGAGGAGCTTACAGAATCTCTATGGATCGAAGCCATTGTGTTTTTTGATCTCAGAAAACGTCTTGACGCTGGCATCGGCACTCTGCCCGCTGGCACACGGACCGTGAATGTGGCGACAATTAGCGTTTTAAAGAGAGGTGTAAGAAATTTCTTTAAAGACAGAGGCGGCAGTGACAACCCGATCTACCAACGACTGATGGCAGACATCAATGAAGCCGCCGCAGACCTGTCAGAATAAAAAAATCCACTCTAGAGAGCATTCTCATAGAGTGGATCCGCATACCCCATAAATCAAAAAAACAAATTAAGCTGCTTCTTCAAGAAGAGTTCGCACGATTGCTTCTGAATCGTGATCATCTTTCTCTTCTTTGCTCCAATGAGGAGAGGCTTGAAGATAGATCTTTACCAACTCCGCATCGAACTGTGAACCCGAGAACTCTTTGAGCTCAGCAATCACCTTTTCGGCTGGTAAGGCTTTTCTGTAAGGCCTAGTGTTGGTCATGGCATCAACGCAATCAACTACAGATACAACCCTTGCAAACAAAGGGATCTTCTCACCATCAAGGTTGAATGGGTAACCCGTGCCATCGATTCTCTCATGATGGTAACGAATCCCTGGCAGCGTGAAGCGAAACAAAGGCAGCGTCGCAAGTGGCTCGACAATTTGAGCACTCTTTAACGGGTGAGCCTTCATCACTTCGACTTCGTTAGCCGTCAAACGCCCTGGCTTCAACAAAATATCGTCAGGTACTCCTACCTTTCCAACATCGTGAAACAAACCAGAGAACTCGAGAACGATCTGTTCGAACTCATTAAGCCCCATAGCCTTCGCGAGTTTCTTGGCGTTACGCCCAACTCGACAGCAATGATAGAAAGTAAAAGGATCTTTTTCTTTTACAGCCGCTAGAATAGAAGCTGTGACATCTTTTGCCCATTCGGGCACATCATCCCATGCCATTTACACGTACCTCGCGCATGTTTTACGTTAAGCTAAATTGTCCCCTCGTTAAGAGCTGGTGCCTAATCCACCTCTTGTGCCCTCGCCAATTCCGCTAAACGTACCGCTTCAGCATGTGCAATGTATTGATCGGAGATTGCGACTAAAACTAGAGTAGTTTCCGCAACTTAGTTAATCTCAATATGATATTCCGAATGATTACAAGACCTTAGCCTAGGGGCCATTGTTGCAATTCGGTACTTTAGCGTTGCAACAGTTGTTTTAAGAAGGGGCCGGTCATCGACTTTTTGTCTTTCATCATACCCTCTGGTGTACCTTCGAAAATAATCTGACCGCCACCTGTGCCACCTTCTGGGCCCATCTCTACAATGTGGTCGCATGATTTTATAACATCAAGATTATGTTCAATAACTAGCACCGTATTGCCCTGAGCGACCAGCTCGTTCATCAACAAGATCAACTTGGCGACATCATCAAAATGCAACCCCGTGGTAGGCTCATCCAAAATGTAGAGCGTCTTGCCTGTACCACGCTTTGATAGTTCTCTGGCGAGCTTGATTCTCTGAGCCTCTCCCCCAGACAGGGTGGTCGAAGACTGACCAAGCTGAATGTAATCTAGGCCAACTCGGTTGAGCGTCTCAAGCTTTCTATGAATTCTAGGTTGGTTCTGAAAAAATTCAGTCGCCTCAGCAACTGTCATCTTCAAGACATCGGCGATGCTCTTGCCTTTGAATTTCACGTTCATGATTTCTCGAGAGTAGCGACTGGCTCCACAAGTCTCGCAGGGCACGAAGACATCTGACAAGAAGTGCATCTCGACCTTAATGGCTCCGGCTCCCTGGCAAGCCTCACAACGACCACCCTTTACGTTAAAAGAAAAATGGCCAGGCTTATAGCCTCTGAGTTTAGCTTCAGGAAGGCCTGAATAAAGATCTCGTATCATCGGAAAAACTCCGACATAGGTAGCTGGCACAGAGCGAGGAGTTCTACCGATAGGCTTTTGATTGATTTCAATAACCTTGTCTATCAGATCCAAGCCATCGAGTTCTTCATAATCAGCTGGCTGCAGAGTCGACTTGTTAAACTCCTCTGCAAGAATACGGTAAAGAGTGTCAACAATCAGGGTGCTCTTACCAGAGCCGCTGACGCCTGTTACTCCGCACAGGGTCCCGATCGGAATCTTTAGGTTCACGTCTTGCAAATTGTTACCGCTAGCTCCAGAGAGCTTCAAAAAATCACCGGTGCCGGCGCAACGTGCCTCAGGTATTTCGATTTGCTTAATTCTAGACAAGTATTGACCCGTCAGGCTCTTTTTATTTTTTGCAACCTCAGCCGGCTTACCTATTGCCATCAACTCTCCACCGAGTTTTCCAGCACGAGGCCCTAAATCAATTAAATGATCAGCACCTAACATGGTGTCTTCGTCGTGTTCGACCATCAGTATCGTGTTACCTCGATCGCGCATCTCTTGCAAAATCTCAAGTAACCGGTGGTGATCTCTAGGATGAAGGCCTATAGAGGGCTCATCCAACACATACAAGATTCCAACTAGGGCCGAGCCATCTTGTGAGGCCAAGCGAATCCTTTGCGCCTCTCCACCACTTAAAGTACGAGTCGGCCGATCAAGGCTCAAATAACCACAACCCACTCTCTCCAGGTAGTTAAGTCGATCTTGAATCTGCTTTATGACCTTATCGCCAATCAAAGCCCTTCGCTCACTGAGATCCATATCTTTTAAGAAACCCGCCAGCTGCTCAATTGGCTGCTTCGCAAGGTCGGTGATGGTGTTTTCACCAAGAAGCACATTACGAGCCTCTAACCTCAATCGCGTGCCCTTGCAGTCAGGGCATACCTCTAGAGAGTACTCATCGACCTCTTCTAGTTCGTCATCTGACCCCTCATACCCTTCTGAAACGTCAACATAGCCGAGGCCGTTGCAAGTCTCACAGGCCCCCTTGGGGTGATTGAAACTGAACAAACGGGGCTCAAGCTCTGGAAAACTAAAGCCACAGATCGGGCAAGATGAGTGAATGGAGTAAATCTTTGGCTCTGCACCAAGCTTGGCAATTCCCACTTCGCCATCAGCCATGGTCAAGGCCAGGTTGATGCTTTCTTTTAGACGAGACTCAACCCCATCTTTCATAACCAAGCGATCGACGAGCAAATCGATATCGTGCGCTTTAGTCTTTGCTAACTTTTTGGCGTTCTCAAGCTCGACCCATTTGCCGTCAACTTTAGCCCTTACAAAACCCTTGTCTCTCCACTTTTCAAACTCTTTGAGGAACTCGCCCTTCTTACCCCGAGCCATAGGTGCCAGTACAAAAAACTTAGTGCCCCCTTTTAGCTTCATCACTTCATCAATGATCTGTTGAGGCAGCTGACTGGTAACAGGCACATGGTGATCCGGGCAGTGTGGAACTCCCACCCGCGCATACAACAATCTCAAATAGTCGTAGACTTCGGTCACTGTGCCTACAGTTGAGCGAGGATTTGTGCTGATAGACTTTTGATCAATTGCAATTGAGGGCGACAAACCAGCTATTGAGTCGACCTCTGGCTTTTTCATTTGATCGAGAAAGTTTCTAGCATAGGCCGAAAGACTTTCGACGTAGCGTCTCTGCCCTTCGGCATATATTGTATCAAAAGCCAACGAAGACTTACCACTGCCGCTTAAGCCTGTGACAACTGTGATTTTGTTTCTCGGGATGTCTACAGAGACATCTTTGAGGTTGTGCTCTTTGGCTCCTCGCACGCGCACACCATCGAACACTTGCGAAGCAACAACGTTCTGCAAACTCAAATCGCTTTCAGAGCCACCCTGGGCCTCACTCAATTTGCCCTTTTGGCCACGAGCTTTGTTTTTAGAAGATGAATTATTCGGCTCAACGACTCTGCCCAAGCTTACCCCTTCAGCAGACCAGTTCTCAAAAAGGCGACTCAACCTTAGCCGACTTTACTTTTAGATCTGCAAACAAAGTTCGACACTAGCATATGGCCATAAGCGGCAGCCAATGCATATTGCATCAATTGTAATTCGCGGGGGTATTATTTCGCCCTATTCGCCCTTCGGCTTGTTTTGAGATTGCTCAAACCGGCACTCGTGACAGACTCCGTAGAGCTCTAGAACGTGGTCTGTCAGGCGAAAGCCATTTTGTTTGGCTACCACCTCTTGAAGCTTTTCAATCTCGTGGTTTTCAAACTCGACAATTTTGCCACACTCTGTGCAGGTCAAGTGATCGTGATGCTGCCTCGACTTTAGCTCATACCGGGCTGGTAAACCGCCCATTCTGACCTCTGTGACAAAGCCTTGCTCAGTCAACTTACGCAAAAACCTATAAACAGTGGCAAAACCCATCTCAGGGTACTCATCATGAATCGTCTCAAAAACCTCTTGAGCTGTGACGTGGGCGCGGCCGCCCGACAACCCTTTTAAGATTGCCAGCCTCTGATGAGTCACCTTCAAGCCCATGTCTCGAATCATTCGCTTGAAATGCGAATCATCCATAGGCTCTCGCCCAACTAGCTCTTCTTCGATTTCATTAGATATACCAGGTGATAGCTTTGTAGGTTTCGACATGCTGGGCATTAGAGAGCATTCTCAAGCTCGAGTCAACCTAAATGATATTGAGTCTCATTTAAATTTAGGCATCTCACCCTGGCTGACAAAGGCTACTGCATCATGAGGGTGCAGGCTCTCTTTGTGAACCACCTGACACTGAAAAGCCAGAAGCTCTGATTGAGCCATAAAGTAGCCCTTGGCCTTTCTGGCAGCGTCTTCGCAAAACATGAGGTTCTCTGCATTGAGCCTTGCGAACTCTTTTTCATCTTCTCTCTTAACCAATGTCTGTACTTGGGTCTGAAGACCTGACTCGAGCCCACAAATCAACTCTGAAACCAAACTCAAGGCGTTTTCAAAACCAGGGCGAACAGCCACTTTCCACTTTGCCAAACTTCTTTGAGCATGTGGGGTTCCTGCCATAGCAGCTTTCGACTTCATAAACCCAAGAGCCTCTTCGATAGAAACCTCATCATGATCTGCAAACCGTTTTTGAAATGCTTCGTAGTTTAGCTCCCGAGCGAGCCCTGCCGAGCATGGGCAAGTGCTCGAATACATGACCTCAGAGACGAGAGCCACCTGCAGTTCATCTGCGCTACCTTCTACCTGCAATTCAACTGGGTACGATCTCCAGCCTCGCCCCTCTGAAACTAAAGCCTTCTGCAAAATCGGGTAATCAAAGGCAAGCTTCAAACTCACACGCTCTGAGGCCCCTTCTTGAGTCTGCAGCGTCTCTGAAGCCAAACCTGCCAATGAATCATAGCTCCAGATACCATCGGTTAGGAAAGCCTGCTGAATCTTCTCGTAAACTCGAGACATATGAATGCCTCTTTGATCGACCTTATCTAGTGAAACAAAAGCGTCAACCCGAGCCATTTCAGTCACAACTCCAAGATCTTGATGAGAAAAACGAACCGGCATCTGAACGCCAGACATTCCGACCCAATCGAGAGCTCCAAACTCATTTTTCGAGCTTGTCTCACCTTGCAAATCTTCTCTTTGAAAACCCTCTGGAATCTGCCTCATAAACTCTCGGTTTCAACTTCTTTCTTGTTTCGGCTCACAAACTTATCATCTGCCACAATATTAATCAGAGCCACCAACCAAGCTGTTTACGCTAAAAATACAAAAGCTAGGCTGGTTACCGCCTGAGACCGGTCGCATTAGAGTTCGCTGTTCTTTCAGCTCCCTATCTCAACTCAGTCTGTATCAAAAACACCTGCCAAAAGCCAACTCAAGCGATGAATTCTGAGGCTTCAGATGGTACACCCCTCTCAGAGGGGATTCACGCTTAATTAACAGGCTACCAAAAAAGACCTGTCACATATGGCTGAGCTCCACCGTAACAGGAGTAGATCCCTTAAAAGAAAAGCGAGGCGACAGTGAAGAATGCAGCTAAGATATTGATATTACTGATTATTGTTGGGGCAATCGGAGCATTTTTTGCCTTCGACCTCGGCCAGTACCTGAGCTTTGAGTTCTTAAAATCTAAACAGCAGGATTTTCAAGACTACTACACCCAAAACGAACTGCTCACAGTTGGAGTCTACTTAATCGTCTATGTGGCAGTAACTGGTCTCAGCTTGCCAGGCGCTGCCGTGATGACCTTGGCCGGCGGGCTAATGTTTGGCCTCGTCACCGGAACCATAGTTGTTTCATTTGCCTCGACCCTCGGGGCTACACTGTCTTTTTTAGTATCAAGGTTTCTTCTTAAAGACTATGTGCAGTCAAAATTCAAATCTCAGTTAAAGAGCATAAACGAAGGCATTGAAAAAGAAGGCGCATTCTACCTGTTTTCTTTGCGCCTCATTCCTTTGTTTCCATTTTTTGCGATCAACCTCATCATGGGCCTAATGCCGATACGCACTTGGCAGTTCTTTGTTGTCAGCCAAATTGGTATGCTTCCAGGCACGATTGCTTACGTAAATGCCGGCACCTCTCTGGGCACAATTGACTCTTTGTCGGGCATCTTATCTGTGCAAGTGCTTATCTCATTTGCCGTGCTAGGAATTATTCCTATACTCAGCAAGAAAATTGTCGACACTATGAGAGATTACAAAGCCCTCAAGGGTCACAAGAAACCAGGTCAATTTGACTACAACGTACTCGTCATTGGAGCAGGCGCAGCGGGCCTTGTCTCTTCGTATATCGCGGCCACATTGAAGGCCAAAGTTGGCTTGATAGAGAAATACAAAATGGGTGGTGACTGCCTCAACACAGGCTGCGTGCCATCAAAAGCCATTATCAAATCTGCAAAAGTGGCAAACTTAATCAACAAATCGAAAGCCTACGGTCTCGAAACCGGTGAATTGAAAGTCGACTTTGAAGCCGTTATGGGCCGAGTGCACAATGTGATTGCCAAAGTGGAGCCTCATGACTCGGTTGAGCGCTACAGCCAACTTGGCGTCGAGTGCATACAAGGTGCCGCAAGAATCAAATCACCCTATGAAATTGAAGTGAACGGAGAAACCTTAACCACAAGGGCCATCATTGTCGCTACAGGCGCTAGCCCCTTCGTTCCACCCATTGAAGGGCTAGAGAAGATCAAGCCACTCACTTCAGAAAATATCTGGAACCTCAAACAACTACCAAAGCGACTGATCGTACTCGGCGGTGGCCCTATTGGTAGTGAACTCGCACAGAGCTTTGCCCGTCTAGGCTCTCATGTCACTCAAGTCGAGCGTGGTTCAAGGATCATGGGCCGAGAAGATAAAGACGTCTCGGCTGAGATTCAGAGGCGCTTTGAATCTGAGGGCATTGACATCAAAACAAACCACTTGGCTAAACGTGTGGTCGTAGAGGGTGAAAGAAAAGCCTTAGTCTGTGAAAACGATGGCTCAGATATCGAGATTGAATTTGACGAAATCTTGATAGCTGTTGGCCGCAAAGCCAACACCAAGGGTTTTGGCCTCGAAGAGCTTGGGGTCGAGCTGTCTCCGCAGGGCACAATTGCGCATAACGAATTTATGGCCACCAACTTTCCAAACATTTTTGTCTGCGGAGACGTTGCTGGCCCTTATCAGTTCACACACACAGCAGCACATCAGGCCTATTACGCCATAGTGAACGCTCTCTTCAGACCTTTCACTAACTTTGTGCCGGCACCTTTCAACAAATCTCTGAAAGCAGATTACTCTGTGATCCCGTGGGCCACATACACAGACCCTGAGGTCGCCACTGTGGGCCTAACAGAAACGGCAGCTAAACAAGCCGAGATCGAGTATGAAGTCACAAAGTATGGTATCGATGACCTCGACCGAGCCATCGCCGAGAGTGAAGATCATGGCTTTGTAAAGGTGCTAACGAAGCCTGGAACAGATCAGATTTTGGGCGCGACGATTGTGGGCTTTAATGCCAGTGACATGATTGGTGAATACATCGCAGCAATGAAAAATGGATTCGGTCTTGGAAAAATAATGGGAACAGTTCATATTTACCCTACTATGTCAGAGGCTAATAAGTACGCCGCAGGAGAGTGGAAAAAGGCCCGAAAGCCAGAAGCCGCCCTAGCTAGACTACAAAAGTTCTTTGCATGGAGACGAGCCTAAGAACAACGCTCAACGATCGACAAAAAGGCTTAAGCATCAGGAGACTTGAAATGAATTTAAAATATCTTTTAACTTTTTTAACAATTTGCAGTCTTTCGGCAACGTCGATGGCAGACCAGCAAGAAAAACCCACAAACTCGAAAACCGAAACAGTATCTGAACAGCCAGTGGGCTCTCAAAAACAGAACGACAAACCTGAAGCTGCGCCCGAAGAAGCACAAGTGGGCTTTGATCAAACTCACGGTCGCTTTACAGAGGTTTTAAAAAACTTTGTGATCGTTTCAGGCTCTAAGTCTACTGTAAACTACAAAGCTCTTAAACAATCTCCCGCGCAGCTTGACAGCTACTTAGAGCAGCTGAGCGCCGTCACCAAAAATGAGTATTCGGCATTCAGCAGAGAGCAGAAACTTGCCTTTTTGATTAATGCTTACAATGCGTTTACACTCAAATTAATTATCAACCACTACCCTGTTAAATCCATCAAAGATATCGGCGGACTGTTCTCTAGCCCTTGGAAGAAAGAGTTCTTTAAGCTTTGGGGCAAAGACATGTATTTAGATAAAATTGAACACAAAATACTTCGAAAAAAGTTTAAAGAACCGCGCATTCACTTCGCAGTGAACTGCGCTAGTATAGGCTGCCCTGCCCTAAGAGGTGAGGCCTTCACTTCCGAGAAGCTCAATATGCAGCTCGAAGAGCAGACCCAGATTTTCTTAACTGATGAATCTCGAAACTTCATAAACAAGACAAGTAAAGAGGTTCATCTCTCCAAAATATTTGATTGGTTTGAAGGTGATTTTGAAAAAGGTGGCTCAACTGTAGCAAAGTTTGTGGCTCCTTACATGACCAGTGACATCGACTTGCAAAAGCAGTTAGAAAGCTACGAGATCGAGCACACTGATTACGACTGGAAATTGAACGAAGCCAAATAAAGAAAACCCATTGCGAATCTGCAATGGGTTTTTTTCTTAAACTTCAATTGGGGCCTGAAAAGTTGTTGCTAAGACTCAAATCTCTGAGTTCTTGGCTCCGCGAATTTCAACCAATCTTTTCAACTCAGGCACTGATAGAGTTTTCACTATGCGCTCCATGGCTCTCGACATCGGCCCCAGAGACTGAATCAGTTTTGTGGGCTGTTGCTTTGCAGCCTCAGCTTGCTGAGCCGCCATTTTTGCTGAATCGGCATCCATTTGGTTTTGCTGCTTTTGACCCTCGACTAATTCTGCCAATAACCCTTTCACTGTTTTGTCTTCAGCGGATTCCTGCTCGGTGAGCTGTGCTCTGCGCTCTTCAGCTTGCTGAAGCGAGGCACTGATCTCTGCCTGACTCACTTTTCTAAAGCGAAATGAATCTTTCCATAAAAGGTCTGCAGATGCCGTAGAGGCTGCTAGCATAATTATCGTCAAAATGATTGTTTTCATGGTTGGCTCCTTTTCACCCAATACAAATGCAGAGCCCAGGCCAGTCTAGAGTCGTTTATTTCGATATGAGAAACAACTCACGCCAGGTGGCCAGATTTCGTCGGTCAAATGTTAGATTGCTAACCACTCTTACAGCTGGCCTTATTTGCTACAGGCCGTGTTCAATAGACTTCCAGTTACAAAAAACTGAGAGAAAACATCATCTTCGGGTGCAAGCAATTAGATACCTAGAAAAGCGAGTTGGGATTCTGAGAGACCACCCCTGTAGGCCTTATGAAACCAGGCTTCAGGAGACTTTGCTGATGAAAGGCCCACGGCTTCATACTGCTCATCTTCGAGCACTTTCAGGTTTGCTCCTTGCATAAGGGCCTCGAACAACTGCTTCACCTGCGCCGGATCATCTATCACCTGCTCCACTGAAGAGAAAATCTCTTCAGCTTCTTCACGAGGCAGCTTAGTGAGTTTTTCTTCTGCAAAGCCCTTGTCTAACCATGGCAAAGAGGCCAACCCCAAAAACAAACTCCATGCACAAAATAATCGAAACTCTCTTTGCTCAAGTGGCAACTCTCTCAAAAACCGATAGGCGCCGAAAGCATTGGCTTCGAGGCTCTGTTCGATTTCTTTTCGAGAATGCACAAACTCGCGCCCTTCAGCTTTGTCTGTGATCTGATCTTTCAACAGATTCACCTTCTGTAAAAACAAACCGAAGTTATGAGCATCTACAAGCCTCATTTTTGTCTCTTGGAAACGAGGCTCAATGTGCTCCACCAACCTCGCTAAAGCCTCCCCAACAACACCAGCAACAAAAAAGCAGTACTGATTCACTTCTGACAAGGTCGACAATTTCAAAACACCAGACTGCTTGTTTTCGACGAAAAAGCGCATGCCATTGCTCATGCTCAAAACCATCTCGGTGATGATCTCTTTCACGCTGCCCGGAGCACTATGAAGATCTTCAAACAACTCATAGCTTTGATCGAGAAGCAATTTTTCACCTTCAGGGATTTCACTCGGAAAACTCTCGGCCCAAGCCTTAACTTCGTCTGGCTTTGGTGAACTCAAAAGAAACTTGTTAAAGCGGTCAAACTGAGCGATTTGACTTTCTTTTTGACCCCAGGGGGCGTCTTCAACAGTGTCAAGAACTCGGCAAATCAGATAGGTCAAACCCACCCAGGCCCTCAATGGAGTCTTCAGATTGCCGATGCAAAACGCAAAAGAGCGCGAAACACGGTTGAGATGCTGCTGGTAAAAGTCGGTATCAAACATATGTAGGCTACTTTGAGATCTGGCTCAGTCTTGGTCAATAAAATTATGAAATCTCAACAGATTTCAAATATTCAGGGCGCCGGCACAAGCTGTCTAGGATCGGGCAAGCTAGCTTATGCGTCATTTTTGGTCAACTGCACCTGAATCGGAGACAAACTGTCCAGGTGGACATCTCGTTGTGGAAACGAAATCACGATGTCGGCTTCACGAAAAAGATCATCAATTTTAAACCGAATGTCACTGGCAATCGTCTTGAGCTGCAACATGTTTCTAATGCGGGCCCAGAACAAAACTTCGAACACCAAAGAGTTATCGCCAAAATCTGAAAACAGAACCACTGGCTCTGGTGATTTCAACACCCGAGAGTGACTGGTCACTGCCTGCATTAACAAACGCTCAGTCTCACGCGTCGGCGAACCGTAAGCCACTCCTACAACCACCTTATTGCGAACTACGTCGTCAGACAGAGTCCAGTTCAAAACATTTTTCTCTAAAAAGGCGCTGTTAGGCACAACAATATGGGTGTTGTCCATTGACTTGATACGAGTGGCTCGAGTACCAATTGCCTCCACAGTGCCGGCCGTGGTGTCGAGTTCGACGAACTCTCCCAGTCGGATCGGCCGTTCAAGCATTATGATCAAACCGCTAATAAAATTGTTCGCGATATTTTGCGCACCAAGACCCACACCAATAGCCAAAGCACCACCAAGAAAGGTGAAGGCTGTGATCGGAACATTCAGCAAACTGAGAGTGAAAAGAGTCAAAGTGACCAACATCAAGTAAAAGATGATGGTCTTCAGGGTGTGCTGAATCGAAGGGTCGACGTCGAGCCTGGTGAGCAATCTCTTTTCAATTTGGTTGGCAGCCTTAAATGCCAAATAGTAACCAAGAACAAGAAGTGTAAGACCTTTAATAATCTTGCCTACTGTAACCGGGTTACCTGCCACGTCGGTGATCTGATGGTTCCAAATACTCATCAAGATGCCCCAAGCTTGGCCAAGCATCTCAAACAAATCGACGGCTGCTGTGATTTCAAATTGCATAATTTAATTGTGGAGTTAGGCAGGGTGACTGGTCAAGTCTGCGTGGCAGAAGCACAACCTTTCGAGGGGTTTCTGCCAAGGCTTTATTTAAACAGGTCTTTCACAGCATCTTGCAATTGACCCTCGACCTTCTTTTTGACGTCTTTCAGTTTCTTGTCGGCTTCTTTTTTGACCTGCTTTTCAAGCTTTTTCTGCTGGCACTTCAGAGTGTTACTCAAAAGAGCATCTAGACTCTGCTTAGGCACGGTAAAGTCTGGATCCATCCAGTTCGCTTTCACTACCACGGGAAACGTCATTCGACCCTGCTTGTCTGTGTTGCACTCGTACACTTCACCCTTGAAGGGGGGCTTAGACAAAATAACACTTCCTTTGAGGTCGACTGGACCAGCCAATTTTAACGTACCCTTTAGCTTAAACTCGTCTTTATTAAAACTTACCAAGTCGAGTTTGCTCACTTTCATCACTTCATTTTTTAGAATGTAAGCCAAATTCGCCACACCCTTAAAACCCTTCACATTTGTGTCAGCTTTCACCCCTAACTTCTTGAGCTTACTGAGGTTCTTCATCATACTTTCTGTCAAACTGATCTCTTTAAGCTCGAAGTTGGCCAGGTTTAATGATCCACTAGAAGTCATGGCTGAGAGAAACCTCTCGCTCTCAGGAAGTTCCGTTGTCAGCTCAACTGCACCCGTGGCAACCCCAGTCATTTTGGGCAAGCCTTGCAAATCAAGGCTCTGGAACGCCAATGGCACATCGAGGCCCTTCACTGCTGCTGACATCCGTATGACTGGATTTTCCCAAATCAAAGGCACCAACAACTTCTTTAGGGTCACCTCACCTGCAAAGATCTCGGCAACCTTGCCCGAGACCGAGGCTCCACCCTTTTGCACCACGGCTTTCACCAAAAGCCCTTTGCCAGATATCTTATTTTTTCGAAACTTCGCCACTCGAGTGTCAACCGACAGATTTAGATCTTGAATTACAGGCCAAGTCGGCAAGAATGCCGGCACGGTCTTGAGCTTTGGCGTTGGCTCAGCCGCAACCTCTGCGTTGACCTCAACAGGCTCAGGCATGTACTCAAAGTTTGAAAAATTGGCATTTACAGACCCCTTCACCTTGATTGGTGATTTTTCAATGCCCACTTTCTGATCGAACTTTCCTGACAAATCGAAATTGCCAGCTACCGCACCATTTGCCACCATATCCTTTGGCCAATAGGGTGTTTTGTCGACCAAGCTTGTTTGAAAATTTGAGAGCTTGAGGTTGAGCTTAAATGAGGGACTAACGAAACCACGCACACTCCCCTTTAACTCAAGAACCGAGGGACCGTAATTCAGAGTCGAACCTTTGGTGACTAAAGACTGTTTGTTCTGACCCAAGTTGAGGCTTGCTGAAAGCCTCTGACCCGATTTTTTCTTGAACTTGGCCTTATAATTCAGCGCGACCTTAGTGAGATCAACACTACCTCTTAAAGTCCCATAATCGAGCTCGTTTTTGACAACTTTTACCGCCCCCTGGAGATTGGCCGAAACTGGGCCTGATGCGTAAATCCGATTCTTGTCATCTTTCAGATTCACACTGCTCTTGAAATTCTTGAGCACGATCGGATTAACAGAAAGACGAAGACTCTCAGCACCCTCTGACAGAGGGCCTTTCAACTCAGAATGAAACTCAATCTCGCCTTGCATGGGCTGCTTAGCCAATGGCGGAAACATCTTCTCTAGACCTTTTAATTGAGCGCGATCGAGATCGACCTTGATATCGGCCATCATTTTGTCTTTTAAGCTTACTGAGGAGGAAAGACCTAGTTTCAGCTGATTTAACTGAATGCGTTTTGAATTTACGACCAGAGTCTCATCCCTAACAAACCCCTCGAGGTCGACTGCCAACTTATCACCTGATGTCTTTTTAAAGTAGGGCTCAGCCTTAATATCGAGGGCATCAGCATTTACAGAAACCTTGATGTCTTTAGCCGTCAGCACAGAATCTTGAAGCCTGACGTTCCAAGACACTTCCGACAGAACTCTCCCATTGATTTTATATGTGTCTGAGATCAATTGAAGATCTCCACCCAGG
>JABSOQ010000034.1:10896-31202 GCA_013216195.1 Bdellovibrionales bacterium | reverse complement strand
CTACAGCAAATGCATAAGGAGCTAAACTGTTGTTCGAGTCAGTCCAAAGGGTGTAGTTAGCTGACATCTCGATGTCTTGAACGAAGAACTCTTGGTCTGTTGAATCGGCTTCAATCTCTTGCCCTACAGAAGTGTACTGTAGGCTTGAAGCCACCGAGAGGTTCCACCGTTTGTAGTTAAAAAATGGGCTGAGCCTGAGGCTGTTCAGAAACCTGCGAGGAGATTCTTCATCGGCGAAGTCACTGGCAAACCGATAGGCAGCCAGTGTGTTCATTCTCCAGTCGTCAGACTTTTTAGTTCGCAGTTGATCTTCAGGGCGAACCTGGGCATAGACCTGAGTTGAGCAGAGCAGTGTCGCAATAAGTATGAGTATGAGACTACTCAGTCTGGGCACGTAACCCCCTGAGCATCTGCTCGTAGAGCCTTTGAGCTCTGCCGCTGCAGTTTGACACAGCTTCTAGAGATCTTAGGTTCAGGTCGTAGAGTTCAACCTCTCGGTCACCAGCTTTTGGAATCAGTGTGCATTTGGTGTTCTCATGGAAATCTTTGAAAGTGTCACCAAACTTCTCCCACGTGGCTTCATCAAGGTAAATTGGGTTGCCGGATGATTCAGAGATCAATGGCATAAGAACCTTGAACCCAGCATCGTTTTGAACCGCACCATTGGTCGCAATGTTTACGCCGAGGTTGTTTTCTAGTGTCACCACAATCGGCTCATCTGCCGTCTCTGACTCTCGCTGTTCGACAGCGAGCTTGAATTTCATGACCTGAGAGAAGAACTTGTAGGCTGCTGGCATAAATTGATCTCGAATCTGCTCAACAACCTGCTCATTTACCGGAATAACGCTAAGATCGTACCGATGCTCGAGAGTGTCAAGTGGGCGCAACATAAGGTTTTCTTGTTTGTAGAACTCTTCAAGTGTTTTGAGGTACTCGTTGGTGCTGTAATCATAGAACAGTTCGAACTGTTTACTGAAAAGAGAGGAGTTCGACTCAAGACTCGAGAGTAGGTAAAGGTTGCGAGTCATTCTAGGCGTTCCTCGCCCAGGCTGTTGGATAATCTGATAGATTTTTCTCTCTTCAGGGCTGTCGAGTTGAAATGCATCTGTGAAGTCTTCAAATAGGCTAATCAATTTGGAAGGGCTAAAGGTCTCACAGTTGTCGACGTTGCAATCGTAGTTCTCACCAGTAGGAATCTCTGACCACAACATGAACTCTCTCGCGTAGCGAAGTTGAGTGTAGATGTAGTTGAATGGGTGCACGCCATTCTGAACATTGCTGTTTGGCGTTGAGAAGTTATCTGGAGCGAACCAAGTCACGTATGCCGAGTCGCCTCCATCCATTGTGGCCATATGAGTTTGAAGAAAGCGGGCCTGAGAGAAACGTCGCGGTAAGGGGTTAGTCTCTTCATCATTGTAAGTCCACTTCGGAAAGTCGGCAGGTATTTCAATGTCGAGAAACCTGGCAACAGGTATCATAGACCGCTGAGGCCCAAGACTCTGGTAGCCCCTGTTCAAGAAGTGCCGCATGCGGAGTAGAAAGTCGACAGAGTGGTGAACAAAGCCATCGCGGTGGATTTCACCATGAGAAGACCAGTTGAAGGCTTCGGTTTGACCAGACTCATTGATATGAGTGAGATCAAATGCCATGACCAAAGATCTGTCAGAAGTGTTTACGCCCAATATTTCGTTAACCTGAGCTTTCAATTCAGCCTGGCTACCGAGACGCGAAGGATCCAGAATCTCGTACAGTCTTCTTACTCGAGACAATATGTCTTCTTTTTCTGTATCTGGTATTGCTGTGAGGCGAGTGATGTAGCCGGTGACAGTTTCTAGGTCTGTAGCATTACTGATGTGGGCACCGTTCAGTGTGAGAACAGCTGCATGCACATCCTTCAGGTACTCTTGTTCAATACGTGCAAGATTAATGCGCCTGCGGTTCTCTTCTAAGGCAAAAACATGCAAGCAATTGACTGGGCCTTGATCAGGAAGCTCTGTGTAGAAGCTGTCGAAATAATCAAGTGCTTTACCTAAGAACTCGTTTCTAGAGCTTTGCAGCTCTAGAATTCGGCGGTCAAGGTTGTCAAGTGCCACATCGACATTGGTTCGTCTGGTCACCTCACGGTCAATAACTGCTTGAAGCTTATCTTTGTCTGGGCCCTCCTCCAAGGCCGCAGCCTCTTGCTCAAGCTGAGTCAAGTTTACCGGTGGGTTGTCTCTATGAAACTGAACAGTATTGCGAAAACTCTCAATCGCCTGCAGCTTCGGTTGAAATTTCTCTCGTACCTCTTTGACTCTTTCGATCATGCCCGTTCTCAGAGGTGTGTACATGTCTGTGAAGAAAGATGCACTCGTGTCAATCAAAGTCTGGGTAACGAATGCGTCAGCTTGAATCGTTTGCCTTTGGTCAGGGCGTGCACAGCGAGACAAGAAGTCATCGACTTTCGAATCTGTAACCCTATTCAGCATGCTGATGCCCGTTTCAATCTGGTCGAGCTCTTCTTTGATGTACTTGTCTATCAAAAAGTCAAAGAATGCATTTTCGCTAACTAGAGCCGTTTCCTCGCCATCGGTCTCCTCTTCAACAGTCGCATAGCTTGCAATCACATCAGTTCTTGCCCAGAAGTCGAACACATGAAGCATAAGGTAATGAGTGATGTTCTGGTTGGGGTCACCATAGTCGAGCCAGATGTTTTTCTCGTCACCACTAATCAGTCTTTTGATAAGACCATCTAGTGGGATCTGCTTGGTTTCTCGAAGCCACCAAATGTAAACCTCAGCCTTACCGTCAAACTTTCCTAGAAAGTAGCTGAGCATTAACATGTGAGGCAGTACTGAGACCAAGTTGATCGACTTGTCGATACTCTTTAAATTTGTCTTTTGAGTTTGGAAGTTTTCATACTCTATGCCTGATCTCGAAGTCAGCTCTCTTTCCATTGCATCTTCAATGAAAAGTAGCAAACGGTCTGCTCCATCCTTAAGGTCTCTCCAGCTCGTGCTCAGAATCCGCGAATGAGAGACAAATGTCTTCAAAATGTCTTTTGAGTTGAAAGTACGGTTGTCAAAGAAATCGCGAAAGTGCTCATTTGACTTTAAAGCTAAAAATGCGATTTCGTTACGCAAATACACATTCATTTCACGGTAGAGTAGAGCTGCATGACGGCCCCTCGCTGAACTCTCTTCGGCTCCAGCAGGTGCTGTGGTATACGCCAGATGTTGGTTCCAGATTAGGGTGGCGTTCTCGATACTGAGGCGCTCATGATAAACCTCATCAATAATGTAGAATAGTAGGTTTCTTTCTAGAGGTGTGACAGACATGCTATTTGTGAAATAGCGATTTCGACGAAGCAGTTCTATCTTCTCGCTTTGTCTCAGGCCCGAAACGTTTGGTTGGTCAATAAGCTCAGTTCGAATAGCTTGCGATTCGTTAAGGTACATCTGTAGCTGCCCAGTAGGGTCAAACTGGCCCTCATCGAAGAGCCTGTGTTGAAACCAATCTGCTCGAATTTGCTCAATATTTGAAATACAAAATGCATTCTCTGAAACTGGGTCGTAAGGGCGAAAGCGATCGAGTATTTCAAAATACTGTTGACTCACTTCATCAGAGGGGTCGGCTGTGACCTCCATGTTTTCAAGGCTTGAAGAGAAAGCGCGGCAGTTCATTTGCCTTTGCAATGCATCCATTGGCTCGTTTGTTTGTGAGTAGTAAAAGTGATTGTCTTCGGCGTGACGTTGCCATAGCAGAAGAAGATCAGACTCAATGTTACGATTTCGAGACTGTTTCACCACTTTCAAAATAGAAAACACGCTGTTAGATGCTGTTAAGTAAGCTTCTCTGGCCTGGCTGCAAGTATCTTCGCTGCAGTCAGAATCAGTCATGCTAGCTGCGCGGTAGGCCTGTCTTGCTATAGTCAACTCTTCAGACCTCTCTTCAGCGAGAGAGAGTAGAACTCGGTTGGTTGCAAAATCGCTTACGAAAACTGGCAAGTTGTAGCAGCCCCTTGAAATGTCCACCCCGTAGCTGGTAACTCGGCAAGAGCTGAACAGTATCGACAAGTAGGTCTCTATAGTTTTCTTGAGTTTGTCGCTTCTGTTATCTGGAGTTGATTGCTCAATTACGATAGCAAAACCTCTATTGAACAGACCTAAGAGCTCAATGAGTTCGTTGCTTCCGACCCATTTTGGAGTGCGAAAGTACTGTTCAGTCAGAATAACTGGAGCCAATGGGTCGAGAATCTGAGAAAAAATCAAGGCCTCATCTGTTGGCGCAGTTGCCAAGAAGTCATCATAGTTTGAGCGTTTGGCATACTCGCTAACGATCAGCTGATCAAACTGAGCCTGAAGTTGTGGGTTTTCAGCCGTGTCGACGAAGTTGATCTTCGGCTTACTTCTATGGGGCTTTCTTTCCACATTCTTAGGTGTACAAGCCGCTAAAGCTAATGCCGAGACAACACTTAATACTGCTACTGAGAAATTGAAACTGCGGTATCTCATTAGCGGTACCCTTGCTCGATGTAGTCTTGTGTATTCAGCCAGTAGCCATTCAGTAGCCCGGCAGCGCTCATGATAAGGCCCATACCTCTGATGGAATCTTTGCAGGTCTCAGGGCGCACATCGACCAGTGAGCTCGTTGAATAGTAAGCTCCGTAAGCAGTGGCCACACTATCACGATGCCTCATCTCAGCCGTCGGGTTAGTGTAAGTGTCGTCGGGCCAGTAGATGCCAGTAAAGTCTGGGTTTGATGAGTTGAAGAACTGGGTCAAACCATTTTCTTGGTTGCCATCTCGAACAAGACATCTGTTAAGAACCTGTTTGTAGATTTTGTACAGCTCTGACTTCACGCTCGAAGTTTTTAACAGATCTCCGTACTGATCTTCATAACCTAGTCGGTAGGCGAAGTAATAGGCAGCATCTTTGTTATAAATATCGAGGTCATTTACTGGAGCCAAAAAGCTCTGTCTTTGAGGTGGGCCGATACCTTGGTAATCTTCGGTGATGTAAATGGCATCGAGAGGCTCAAGTTGTCTGGTCCAAGTGTTATAAATCTCTCCCTTAAGCTGTTTTGAGATCTCGGGCTGGTTTGATTCTTTCACCTTAGTCACGATGATCGGGTTGATCGAGAAGGTAAACTGAGTCTGGTTGCGAATCATAGTAAAGTAGTCTGAAAGGGCCGACATCTTCTTGTTGTCGTTACCGTAGTACTGCCAAATCTGAGACCAGCCAAGGGTTTGCAGGGTAGAGTTCATTACGTTTTTGGTGCTCTCGTCAGACTCATCGCCACCCAGATCTAAACTGGCAACAAAGCCTGATTTCATAGCTAGGTTGCTCTCAATTGGGTAAAGAGTGCTAAGCAAGTAGCCTGAGTCTTTTCTTGCAAATCTTGGGTAGCTAAAGAACCAACCGTAGTACATAAAAATCGGATGTGGAGTATAGGTGTTGTAAATCGCAGCTGACTTGATTGGCCATAGTCCAAGCGTCATGTAGGTGCCGAGGTTTGGTCCTGAGCTGAAGTCACCCCAGTTAAGGTCACCACCATATATAGACGCAGTCTTATGACTATTGTTGTAGTTCAGCTTCGAGTAGTCTTTACCTTTCATGCGAAGAACATTTCGAACTTCATGCATGTAGATACCTGAGGCGACACATAGCTTTTGCAATTCAGGGTAGTCTTCAAAGGCCTTTTTAAGAACCGGGTTTCTTTGAGCTGCGGTAAGAGACGCCTCATAGGCTGCTTGCTCTTCTGCCCCCATTTCATCAGCATCATCGATTTGAAAATTAGGGTGATCCTCATGGTGCCTGCAGGCTTGAGAGAACTGCAAGAGGTTGTTAGTGGCTTGAGGGCCTGAGGCGATCTCCGGCAGAATCACTTTGTCGTCATATTTTTGGCGCATGTAATCGTAGAACACGCGAGACTCTGAGAAAGTCTTCATCGCTATGTGATACATGAAGTTCTCAGCTCGGTAGTGGCTACCAGCACCAAGTGTGTCAGCAAAGTTGATCATTAGAGAGTCTAAGAAGCCTCTCATTTGACGGAAGCGGTTTTTCACCAGTGAAATTGCATCTCCACCTCTGTCGTGCCTTCGGCAGTATGGGTCTCCACCAAATGAGGCCTCTGAGTCGTTGCAGGCAGGAAAGTAAGACGTGTACCACTCTCCTTCACGACGGTCTTCTGGTTCAAAGTACTCTCCAATTTTTCCGTCTGATGGCACATTTTTGGTGAACCTGAAGTCTGTAGCCGTTGTGTCACCGAATTTAAATTCTGCAACTTTCTTGCGGTAAAGGTAATACAGCACGAGTCGGTCATGTGGGCCTGGCTTGATGTGCTCGTAAGGAGTCACGGCCTCTGTGTAGCCCGAACGGTAGCCCATAACCGTAGTCATTTGAATGTAGCCTTTTTCATCGTTATTGAAGCTAGCCAACTTATCAATATGATGCTGAGGGACTGTGCCTTTTTCAGGTATGATGTTCTCTTTGAAATTGTGGCCAAGACCAATCATATGACCAATTTCGTGTAACAAAAGATCTTTAAAGATGGCTTTTCTGACCTCTTCTACCGAGTAGCCCTTCTGAACAGCTTCAGCCCATCCACTGGCCGAGTGACCAAGGTATCGATCAAAATCGAATGCGGCTTGCCCGGCAGCTCGCGCCTCAATGGCACCAGCAACTTCGTTACTCACTTGATCAAGAAAAGCTGTCTGATCAGCAGAATTGAAATCTTCGAGGGTGTACTGAGTGCCGCTTCCACGAAGTGCTTCATTTAAGCGATCCATAGATCGTGACAAAGGCTCATTGTTAACAAAGGGTAGGTGAGAGGTGTTGTTGTCTTCGATGAGTTGTCTCGAGAAGTCGTAGTTCGAGTGAAGTTGATTCACCTCAGCTTGATAGTTGGGGTAGATTTCGGTGATGTACATCAGGGCTTCGTTGCTCAAAATGTATCGAAGATCTACTGAGTCAAGAGTCAAGTCAGCGACGTCGTCTTCACCAAACTGCTCTATGAACTGCTCAAGTTGGCCAAGTGTTCTTTGGCTACCTTGCTCGTGTGCACTTTGTGTGTAGTTAACTGTTTCGCGAAATAGGCCGACTGGATCAATGTAAAGACCCTTCGAGAACTCGTCTAGAGTCTTCATCGCATCAGGAGTCGAAGGCCGATGAGTCATTATAACTGACTGAGCAGGGAACCCGGCCTCAGAGTTTGCGATTAAGCTTGCCGAGGAGGCGTAAGAGTTGACCATCTGACGAATGGATTCGCCCCATACAGTCACTCCACCCCAAAGGATCTTACCGTTTCTCACATCTGATGAGACCATACCGATTCCAAGTGGGGCTCTGTAATAGTCTCGCAAGTCATCAACCCAAGTCATTGTGGGTTTTCTCAAATCAAATGAATGCTCAAGGTCTTCTACGACAGGTATAAAAGGTCTGACTGTTTTGCCAGTGTTTTTGTAAATGTCTTCGAACATGTCGTTCCAAAGCTCTACGGCATCAACACCGACTTGCTTGTACTCTTCTGGAAACCGATTGATGTAAACTTTGTGTTTTTTGGTGATGTCCCACTTCGCACCGTACATTTCGACACCATTTCTGTTCATACCATTATGACGTGTACCGAGAATGTGAAGAATGTTGAAGTGAGCTGCACTTTCGTTTGAGTAAGGTGTCTTTTCAAAGTTAGGGTCGTGCTCAAACTCCATAAAGTTAAAACGCAAAGTGCCGGAGCGATTTGATGTGTGGTGACCATGGTGTCTACAGCTGCTAGAAACCTTCAAAGTGAAGCCTAAGAAGCCATTGTCAAGGTCCCATTCGGTTTCGTCCTCAACCACTCCATCAACAGTGGTTGAACCACCACTGTGGCATGCAAAGGCATCGAATTTATCTAACAATATATTGATATTCGAAAAATCAAGAGACATAAACGGACGGGCCTCCCAGTCGCTTCGCTCTTGCTCTACAATTCTGTTTGAGTCGCGGCCGTTTTCATCTCGAGCTTTTTCTCGGTAGTAGTGTTTTGAGATACCAATCGAGATGGCTGGCTCCCACTTGTCTTCATCACGAGAAGGGTTGACTAAGTAGCCAACGAGTTTGGTTTTGAAAATACGAAATTTCAGATTACAGTGAGAAGCAAAGTTGTAGTTGTGCATGTACTGATAGCCCAAGTGGCCAGAAGAGTTCTCTGGTGCCCAGCCGCAGAGAAAAGTTTTTGAAGTAGCACCTTGAAGGCGAAATTTACCCTCAGTACCAGAGTTCAAGAAGAACGACTTCGAGATGTTTTGAATGTTGGGAACAGGTTTTTCAGTTTTTGGCTTTCGAAGCGTGCAACCTTGGAGAAAAAAGGACAGCACGAATATCGCGAGCAGTGATAAAACCGAATAACGTTCGAATCTTCCAGTAAAAAACAAAGAGGCACCCTCCTAGCTCGTTTGCCTTGAGCTCTAGCTGGTTGTGATTATTTCAATAACTGGACCGCGTTCGATAAGCTGGAGGTGGTTCAGATTTGATCTGAGGGCTCAGAATGGCTTATTTTCAGGGTAAGTGACGTATTTTGTTAGCTAGATTCGCGCAAAAATGGAGCTTTTAAATGAAACAGGTTGTGATCTAACCATTCGCTGCGATCAGCTCTTCTAGCGCTATTTTCGTTCTCGCGGCTAGATTTTCAGGCAATTCTTGCTCATTTGGGGTGATTGCATCGCCCACAAATGTGGTCAACTTCACCGGAAAAGGAAGCGCTCCGATACCCACAGGAGGGGTCAAAGGGAAGTGAGTCTTTTGATAGACGAAATCCGCGACAGGAGTGCCTCCCATCGGGTTTTTATAAAGGCTCTCGACGTTCTTAGTGAAGCATGGGTAGATGTCGACCCCAGCCTCAATTGCCAACTTGGCAAAACCAGTTCTTTGCCCCCAAACGAGTTGATAATCGAGACTGTGACCAGAGATAGCCTCTTTAAGGCCACCGGGTGCAACACCGACAATTCGGCCTTCATTCAGAGCTTCGAGAGCCGATTCTCTTGTGCCTTCGACAGCCCCAACCGCTGAGTAAAAGTCTTTCAGCAAAGGGATCCTCATGCCGAGTCTGTCGGTCAATGCCACTGGAGGACGACCAGTTTTCATGTACAAAGTCATGCCGAAATAGAACAAGTCTAACGGGACGAACCCGTGGTAAAACACGAGGAGGGCCGCACCCTCTCTGGGGATCTTCCTGAGACCCACAACTGAGTAGCGGTTGTAAAGCCGACCGAAACGGGTGATGCTTTTAGCAAATGGGTCCAAAAACTCTTTGTTCATAGCTAAATCGTACGGGCAAAAGGCTACAGGTGGAAGTAGACTTTTTGGGTCGAAAGGGCGCAGCTCGAAATGCTGATTGGCAGCCTTCGAGCTCTTGGCACTAGGAAGAGGAGCCAGAGGCCGAAAGCCACTAAGCAGGCTCAGCCATAGTGGGCAAGCTCAACTAGCGGGGCAGCTGTCCCGGGTCCTGAGGTGACCAAAGGCGTCTATTGCGCAGGGCGGCAAATTCTGCTACATTCTCCAGAATTCACCAAAGAACCACAATCGGCAGTCAGAGAGAGTATAGGGGGTAAGCGACTCCCAAAATATCTTTAGAGCTACGGGAGAGCTTTCAGAGTGATTTGGACGGAACAATTTCAATCTCGATTTGTGCGAGCAAAAAAGAAGTCATGGGCTGCAAGCCCTAAGCTTATGGTCGTGCTGCACGGTAGAGGCGACTCTTTTAAGCCATTCTTGCACTTGCCTGAAGAGATGAGATTGCCTGAGATGAACTATCTGTTTTTAAATGCTCCGAGAAAATATGATGGTGGTTACTCTTGGTATGGGCTTGAGCCCAACCATGAAAGAGGCATCATGCGTTCTCGCTCAAAGCTTCACCACCTTATGGAAGAACTCGATGTTCAGGGCTGGCGAAGTGAAGACATTTTTTTGTTTGGTCTGTCACAAGGCTGTTTGATGGCAAGTGATTTGGTTATGACCTACGATCGGCCTTTTGCTGGTTTGCTCGGCATCAGCGGCTATGTTTGGTTTTTTCCGAGGTGGTCGAGCAAAGTCAGTCAAACTGCAAAGCGAACGCCTTGGTTGATGACCCACGGATTTGCCGACGAAGACATACCAATCGAAGAGACTAGAGCTCAGGTCAAAAGGTTACAAAAAAACAGATTCAATGTGGAGTGGCTCGAGATGAATAAAGGCCACGAAGTTGAGACTCAGTTTGAAGCGCCAATGCTTGGTAACTGGGTGCGTACTCGAGTCGAAGATAGCCTTGCCAAAATGGCAAGGCATCATCGGAGAAGAAAAGTCTTATCGACTAGCGGTTTGAACCCACTTGTCAATTTGTGACTCTAAGACATCAAGAGGTAATGGACCATTCTTCAGAACTTGGTCGTGAAAAGCGGCAAGGTCAAATTTATCCCCGAGTTTCATTTTTGCTTTCTTGCGAAGTTCGAGAATCTTCAACATACCGACTTTGTAGCTAGTAGCCTGGCCAGGGAGCACGATATAGCGCTCAATTGATCTTACGGCTTCAGCCTTGTCACCTGGCGAGTTGGCTACTACGTAATTGATAGCCTGCTCTCTTGTCCACTTCTTCGAGTGTATGCCCGTGTCAACTACCAAGCGGATAGCCCGCAGCAGTTCCATTGAGAGCCTGCCGAAGTCAGAATAAGGGTCGCTGTAGAAGCCCATCTCTTTTGGCACATACTCAGAGTATAAACCCCAGCCTTCAGAGTAAGCAGCAAAGCTTAGACCGTAGCGTCTAAACTTTGGTAAACCGCTTAGCTCCATAGAAATCGCTATCTGCATGTGGTGACCTGGGATCGCCTCGTGGTAGGCCAATGCCTCCATCGTGTATTTCGGTTGCTCTTTCATATCTACCAAATTTACGTAGTAGATACCGGGGCGTGAACCGTCAGGAGCGGGGCCTGTGTAGAAAGCAGAAGCGCTCGATTTTTCGCGAAATGCTTCAACCGGCTTAACCTCTAGGCCAGCCTTCGGCAAGATGCCAAATACTGAGGGCAACTTAGCTCTCATGCCATCTATGATCTCTTGAGTATCTGCCAAAAAGTCTTTCTTACCGTTTTCTGTTTGTGGGTAAAAAAGCTTTTGATTCTTCTGCACGTGCTTAAAGAAGTCTTGCAGGCTACCAGAAACTTTCACTTTCTTTTGTATAGCCATCATTTCATCGTGAATACGCTTGACCTCGGCAAGCCCTAGCGCGTGGATCTGCTCAGCCGTCATATCGGTTGTGGTGTAGTTGGCCAGCATCACATTGTAGTACTCTTTGCCTTCAGGAAGCTTCCAAACCCCGTCGCGAGTGTCAGCTTTACTTTCAAGCTCAGTCCAGTAGTTCAGTAAATTGTTGTAGCCTACTTCGAAGTCAGTCTTAAGCGCAGCTGACAGCTCGTCAGTGAGTGCCTGCTTTGTAGAGGCATCCATTTCTTTTAGGGCACTCAACTTTCTTTTGAAATCAGCGAGCATGGTCGAGTCAGTTTTTGCCTTTTCGAAAGGTTGACCTTTTAAAAGAGTTTGAATGTTTTCACGCACTTTTGGAAAAGCAAATTTAGGCGGTATCACACCCATCTTCTCCCGAGTCTTCATGCCAGTGATCAACTGATCGAAGTTCTCATCTACAGCCTTGACTCTCGAAATGTAAGCCCGAGCATCAGACTCATTTGAGATTTTATGCATGTTGATCAAAAAACCTGGTAGCCCGCTGTGACGACCAAACAGCTGATTGACCGGATAGTTGTGAAAGCGCCACTTGAATTCGCGTACTTCTTTTTCTAGTTGCTTCTTGAAAAGGGCATAAGTGATTTTGGTCTGATCATCGAGGTCATCGTAATCGAAGTCATTCATCTCTTTAAGGGCTGCTTTTGAAAGCTCAAGCTCAGCTTTTTGTGCCTCATCAGAGTAATCCTGAAGCTTGTCGTAGTCTTTTTTGATGCCTAGGTAAGTCTGCCATTCTGGGTGCCGCGTAATAGCTTCATCAAACTTTTTGTCAGTCCAAGTGTTGAAGCGCTCTGACTCAGACATTTTTGAAGTCTTGGAGCTTTGGCAGCCAGCCACTGTTGCGAGCAAAACCGTTGCCATAATCGAAAATAGCGTTTTGCTAATGGCGCTGTATGAAAATTGAAACTGAGTAGAAAACACGCTTCATCCCCCTTGATAGTTGAAGCGACGAAGCTAGTCTTTATCTGGCAAAAGGTCACTCATCATTCTGACTTGCTGCGCGGCTCATAGGCCGTAAGAAGCCCAACTGTAAAGAATCTGAGACCAACTGGTTAGATTTTGAGCTCATCTGATGGGGCTCGCACGCATGTGCCAGGATACGGCAAATAAGGCTCGAGTCCACCCAGGGGTCTGGTTATCAGCCCCGCAAGTCGTTTTCGATGCTTTCGATTTGCTCTTGGCATTCAAGCCAGTCTTCTTCGAGTTCGTCTAGCTGCTTTTGCTTGTAAGCTAGATCCATCATCAGCTTTTGTGCCTCTTCACCAGAGACCTCACCTAGTTTTTGAGAATCATCTTGAAACTCATTTTGAAGTTTCTCGATTTTGCGATCGAGGTACCCAATTCGCTTTTGCTGCTCTCGAAGTTGAGCTCGAAGTTTGCGTTTTTCTTCTTTGCTTAGGCCTGACTCTTCTGCCGACTCTTTTGTAGGGGCGGAGGGTGCTTTGGCTTGTTGGTTCGACGCATTTTGTGCTTCAGACCGCTCGGCAAGTGCACCTTTTTGTAAGCTCCAAAGGTACTCTTGGTAAGTGCCAGGGTAAAACTCGGCTTTACCTTTGTCTATTGCGAGCACCTGACCTGCAACTCGACTCACAAAACTGCGATCGTGGCTAACAACCATCATGGACCCTTCATAACTGTTCAAGGCTTGAGTCAACGCTTCTACGGTGTGAAAGTCGAGGTGGTTCGTAGGCTCATCTAGTACGAGCAACGGGTTTTTTTGTACTAGAACTCTGCCGAGAGCGACTCGAGCCTTTTCGCCACCGCTCATCTTCAGAAGTTTTTGGTCAATGCGATCATCTGAGAATAGCAACTGGCCGGCTAAGTCACGGATGTCTTGCATCGTGATTTCTTTATGGGCGACTTCGGCCAGAGACTCATAAACAGTGTTGTTTAAGTCGAGGCTTTCAGCCACGTGTTGCGAGTAGTAGCCAATCCGTACGTTTGGTCCCCAAGACACGTCGCCATGTTGAGGGTTTAAGCTGCCAGCGACGCCTTTGAGAAATGTAGATTTACCTGCACCATTATGACCAACCACTGCGAGGTGAGTGCCTCGCCACATTTGGAAGTCGACCCCCTCAAGAACAGTTTTGTCGTCATAGCCCAGATTTACGCCAGAGAACTGCACAACCAGCTTGCCGGTGCGGTCTGGCGGTGGAATGCGAATTTTAGCCTGCATCGGAAGGGGAGAGACTTCCACTGATTCAAGTTTGTTCAGTGTCTTCAGTCGACTCTGTGCTTGTTTTGCTTTAGTGGCTTTAGCTCCAAATCTTCTGACAAAGTCAAGAATCTCTTTTCTGCGGTTCTCTACAGCAACGGCCTGTGCGCGAAGCTGCTCTTCGAGCATAGCCTTTTGTTCAAAGTAGTCATCGATATGGCCATTAAACTTGGTAAATGAGCCGGCCTCGATCTCAAGTGTGTGATCGGTGACTCGCCTTAAAAACTCGCGGTCATGAGATATCAACAAAAATGCCCCAGAAAAACTCTGCAAGAACTCTTCGAGGACCAACAGTGACTCGAGGTCGAGGTAGTTGGTCGGTTCATCTAACAAAAGAAGTTGGGGCTCTTTGGCAAGTTGGGCCAGCAACTGGCAGCGCATTCTGAAGCCACCACTCAACTCTTTGATTGGAGTTTGCAAGTGGGCTTCTGACAGACCAAGGCCAAAAGCCAATTGATAGAGCTCCCAAATCGGTTTGCCAGACGTGCGGGTGATATACTCGGCAGCCAATTCGGCTTCACGTAGTACCTCTTCTTGCTCAAGGTAGCCAATTCGAAGAGAATTCGAGCGAGTGACCTCGCCCGCGTCTAAGCTCTCTTTGCCGACAAGAATTTTGAACAAAGTCGATTTGCCAGCACCATTTGGGCCAATAACACCGATGTGCTCGCCGGATTCGACAGCCATCGAGGCTTTTTCAAATAAAACTCTGGCACCAAACTGTTTGTGACCAGATTGCACTTGTAGCAAAATTCCCATGAATAAGAGTTATTAGATGTTGAGCAAAAAAGAAACCAGGATTTAACTAGTAAGTAGATAATCTGCATTCATCTAGAAAGAATTCGCCAGTTTGAGTGAAGAGGTAAGGGGCTTGATCCTTGCCATGCTCGGGGATTTGACTTGGTCTGTGTAGTATTGAAAATCGAGCTTCTGAAGTTGAATAGCTCTCATAATGGCTTCAGGGTGTCGCTCGCAGTTGAAAACCGTCTTCCAAGATGACATTTGAGAGGGGTGATGCAGATCACTGTTGGCCAACATGGGTAGGCCACTTGCCACCACGCTCTCGAACAGAATCTTACCGCTTGCGACCTCCCAGGCGTCCATTTTTTCTGCAAGTTCCTCTCTGCGGCTCCATAGGTGAAGTGTTTGAGCCTCAACTCTTTGAGTGGGCACCGGATGAGCTGCGATAGCGATACCACCAGCATCGTGTATCTGATCTATGATGTCGACGATATCACCAGAGGCATCGATCCAGGTGCGAACTCCTAAAGCTAGGATGTGGGCTGATTTGTGAAAGTTTAAAGAGTTCTTGGTAATCTCGAAGCCCGGAATCACGACCATCTTGTAGCGATCCCAAGCCCTATGGATCTCTTGGTCGAGTTGCTCGAGATAAGTATCAAAGCTTGCGGGCGTTAGTGTTCGGTCTAGCAACCTCGCAGCTTGGCCCAGCAAGCTGTGTTGTTCACAGAGGTGGTCTGTAACGGCTATGGCTCCAAAGCCCCGCTTGCCATAGTGATCAATTAGGTCTGGCAGATCGAGATGACCGTCACTAAAAGTGGAATGCATGTGCAAGTCGCTCAAGAACATATGCCTTTATTTTAAAAAAGCTTTTGGGTGCAGGTTGTCATGGTTGCGTTAAGAAGCTGTTGAGGTTTTGTTGGTCCCCAGCTGAGTGTTAGGCTTTGGTCATGGATGCTGACCAATTTCAAAACTACCTTGAGAGCAACATCGCTTTGACCAAGTTGATGCAGTTTCAGTTGCAGACTTTGGCTCCTGATAAAGCCGTTGGTAAAGCGCCATTGACAGTAAATGACAATCACAGAGGGTCGGCTTTTGGGGGCAGTCTCTACAATTGCTTAGTACTAACCAGTTATAGCTGGCTCTATGGGGGGCTTTTGAAGGGTGACCCTTCGGTGGCTCTGTTGATCCAGAAAGCAGAAGTTGAATACTTAGAAGAGGTCAGAGAGGAGATTCAGTCGGTCTGCCAAAGCCCTGGCCAGCAAGATGTCGAAAGTTTCTTGAAGGTCTTCTTAGGGCGAGGGAAATCTCGCATTGATTTGGTCTCTGAGATTAGATCGTCTCGAGATCAAAGGGTGCTAGCGAGATTAAAGGGTAGGTTCGTGGCCTTGAAGAAAACTGAGAGTGGAGATTCCGAATAGATGAGCAAAGCGCTGCATTGGAGCCTCACTTTTGTTGGTTTGATCTTCTGTAGCGGAATTTTGTTTTTACCGACGATTTTAAATGGCTCCGCCTTTTACTACTCCGATAGTGGTTTTTATTTGCTTCATGATCCAGGACAGGTTGTTGATAGTGCACTATTGTGGAGACCCATCATCTACAATTGGGCAATTCGAATCCCCGTGCTTATTGTCGGTGGCCTCAGTCAGTTTATGGCTTCAATCGGCCTAGAGCCGCTTTCGATGAGTTTGAGGTCTTTTGCGAGTGTTCAGTTTTCAATTTTTTGTCAGTGCCTTGTTGTGAACATGGTGATGTGGGGTTTTGCTCGCTCGTTGTTTTCGAATTACCGAGTCTGGCAACATGCTCTGGTGGTCTCTGCCCTCATGTTGTTTAGCCCACTTGGTTTGTATGCCAACTATGTGATGACTGATATTTATGCGGGCCTTCTGGTTTTGTCGGTCATCTTGGTCTTCAACGCTGAAAATCTTAAAACTCGAGTCGCATTGTTTGCTGTGAGCTCGGCATTTGCTGTTGTTCATTTCTCTCATATTTTAGCTGTAGCTAGCGGGAGCTTCTTTTTGTCGATTAAGAGGTTCTCGTGGAGGCCCTTGGTTTGGGCTTTAATTGTTTTTGAGCTAGGGCTATTGGCGATAGGAACTTTTAATTATATAGGCAAGGGTCGATTTCAGATTTCGAATACCGCAGGTATATACGTATTTTCCAAGCTGTACTCTTTGGGGATCGCGCAAAGCCATTTGAATCAGATTTGCAGCCGACCAGATGAGAGGGCCTCTTATCGCTTGTGCGAACCTTATCTGGCGAACCCAGAGTTTCATATTTGGGGTCTAAAACAGGGTTTTGCGGAGTCTCTGGGAGGCCTACAATATGTGAACCGAGAACTGGCTTTGGTTAGCTATGACATTTTAACGGGACCTCTGGTTTTCGATTACATGTTTCTCGGCGCGGGAAGTGTTCTTAGGCAGCTTTCATGGGTCGAGGTGCCCTTAAAGCCTGAAACGAAAAATCCCTATTTAGAAAAAGAGCTCAGCTACGTGTCTGCCAGCACTCTTGAGCAGTTTAAAAATCAGAATATTGCAGGCCTTGCTGAAAGGGGCTTTTTTGCCAATTGGGGCGAGGTCATGGCTTTGTGCTTTGGCTTATGCCTGTTGTTTGTGATTATGAGCATGAAAAATGGTGCGACCTTTATGACGCCGAAATGGCGAACGGCATATTGGGTGACAGCTGCCATGTATCTTGGCAATGGCCTAGTGGTTGGGCTTTTGACGGAGCCTGAGTCTCGTTACAGTAATCGCCTGATTTGGGTTTTGATGTTTTTGGTGCTGCTACAATTGTTTGCAAATCTTCCACAGATCAGGCAGTCATGGCTCAATGACAATGAGCAGCGCCCTTCGCTGTAAGCCCCCATTTTTTTTGACCCTATCTGGGCTTTGTGGCTGAATGATGGGGCAACTAAAGGAGTTCCCGAAATGAAAAGAATCCTAGCGCTTGTGGTGCTAACAGGTACGTTCGCCCTGACAAGCTGTAATGACCCTAAAATTGAATCAGAAGAACAAAAGTACAGCTATGCGATTGGCTTTCAGTTTGCTCAGAACCTAAAAGGGCAAAATGTGGAAGTTGATTCTAAAGCTTTAGCTCTTGCTGTTTCAGATGTTTTGAGCGGAAAAGACCCAAAGATCTCTGAGCAAGAGATGCAGGCTTCGATGCAAAAGATGTATGAAAAGCGTCGTGAAAACATGAAGGCTGAAGCAGACAAGAACAAAAAGTCTGGTGAGGATTTCTTGGCAAAGAACAAAGACAAAGGAGACGTCAAAACTCTTGAGTCTGGCCTTCAGTACCAAGTTATAACTGCTGGTGATGGTGCAAAGCCTGGTGAAAATGACACGGTTAAGGTTCACTACAAAGGCACGCTTATCGATGGCACTGAGTTTGATAGTTCTTACAAAAGAGACAAACCAGCTGAGTTCCCTGTAAAGGCAGTTATCCCAGGTTGGACAGAAGCTCTGCAGCTTATGAAAAAAGGCGGCAAGTGGAAGCTTTGGATCCCTTCAGAGTTGGCCTACGGTGAAAGAGGTCGTCCGAGCATTCCGCCAAACTCAGTACTGATCTTCGAAGTTGAGTTACTCGATATCATGGGTGACAAAAAGTAAGTCTGAGGACTGAAAATAAAAAAGAAAGCCTGCTGAGAAGCGGGCTTTTTTTGTGCCTAAATGTGGTTAGAGATTCAGCGTAAGGTTCACGGTCTGCCTGTGTCAGGCTCAATTCTTTAGCCGATATTGTTGATCAGCCTCGCCCAGTTACAGATGCGGCCCACCATCCTTTGGCCAAGAGTCTTTGGAGATTTGCTGTACTCCATACTCGCTTTGACTACGAAAAAGATGAAGTTGTTTAGTTTTAGCGAAACCCATAAAAATGGGTTTTGATTTGGGTTCCCAATCAGGTAGTTGCACTTTAGTAGCACTCGCTCAGAACTTGATGACTCGCTCTTTTGGCAATCAATTCTGTGTAACTCACGATTAAAATCAAGAATTACGAAGTCACCAGTCTGAGGTCTCACCCTCAGTTTGCTATTGCTGAGTATCAGCTCGGCCTCTCCCTGGCTTTTAAGATAGAAAATGCAGCGAAAAATGTAGAAGCCGGGTAGAAACCGCAAAGCACCATCATAGTGAGGAGCAAAAAGCCCGTGGTCTCCAGCATTGTCGTGATTGGGCACCGACAGATAGACTTCGTTTGTCGAGTGCAGACAAGTAATTTGCCTGTCACCGACTTTTTCCCTGATGGTCTGCATTACGCTAGCAGAGGAGTTCAGCAACTCGACCTGATCTTTAATTGGTTTAGGGCAGCTGTCGACGTAGCGATGCACGCAAGACTTTCTATCTCTTAGACCCTTTAAAAAGGCCGATAGCTCGAGGCCAAGATTGGAGGCCAACTGCCGCTCTTTGGGGTCTGTGAGCTCATCGGCAACGGCCTCGTTTGAGATTTTGGTCAAATGCCAGTTCTGACTCTCGGCAAGAGGGGTTATGAAGTTGAAAACAAAATGCGCAATCAACACGAGGGTCAATTGATCCCCAGGTGTGACTACCAAAAGTGAGACACCTAATAGCTGTATGAAGATAGAGAAATGAATGGGGTGCTTCAGAACTTTGAACCAGAAGCTGTTAAGGCGTGCAAAGTTCTGGTTAGTAATCTCGCTGCCGTAGTAGACGGCCTCAAGGCCCATACTCTTGACCAGGTAGAACTGAAGAGCTCCACCTAGCACAATCAGGCCTGCTGCCCATCGCCGGTACTCGGCCCCATGAGAGATGTCAGCATAAACCAAAGAAGCGAGAAGTAATATGGATAAACTACGGAGGCACAAAGAGCTGATGAGGTAGGTTTTTGGTTTCACACTGCGAAACACCAAGGCTTCGAGGTTTCTGAGGTGAAAGAGTATAGAAGCGAAGAAAATGGCTGGGGTAGGGCTTTTAGTAGTGAGGGCTAATGCCAAGCCTATTGTTGAAGCTAGAACTACGGGGAGACCCAAAAACCGATAAGCCTGGCTCAACCAAAACGTTTTGCGAAGGGGTAGTCGTCTGTGTATGTATTCGATTTTGCATCTCGTTTGTCTGAAACCGTTTAATTTACCAAATAAATACAAGATATTTAGCCCTCAGAAAAGATCATTCTGAGCTGGCAATTTTAGTGCTAGAGCATGGTACCAAGCTTGCAATCTAGTTCGCTAGTCGATCAGCATGAGTAGAAAGGCCCCTCGTGAAAACCTTTTGTAAAAGCTATACGGCAACAGTGACAAATATCTGCCTGACCCTCTTGGTTGCGGCAGCCCTAACAAGCGAGTCAGCGACAGCTGTGACGGGCACCAGTCGTGACTTGGCTCGAAGTTGCCCGGCTTTGTTGCAGGTTCTGCCTGAGGCAGTGTCAGAACTGCAAGGTGCCGACGAGATGAGGATGCGCCAAATTTACGAAAGAAGAAGGTTTGCTCCTGATGAGCGAGGCTTGTTGCGACGTTTTTTTAGCAGCTTTTCATTCAAAAGAAATGTCTTTGCCTCTTTGTCTCAAAAGTTCGGCGCTGATTGGAGAGAGGTTATAGCTGGCCGGGAAGATGTTGATCTCAGCAACACAAACCTTACAGACGATGAGCTGATTGAAATCGTAAAGGTGATCAAAGATGACACCAAACGAATCAACCTGCAGGGTAATCTCGAGCTTACTGATAAAGGCCTCAGATATCTGATTCGACATTTTGCCGATTTAGATCGCTTGAACATCATCTTCACAGGGGCTAGAGGCGGGTTCTTAAACGATCTCGAAACCTACCACCCGGGTGTGCGATATCTATCGCTACAGAACCTCAAGCACGGAGACCTGAGGAAGTTGGCCAGGCTCAAAGAACTCAGGTCTCTTGATTTTCACAACTCAAGAGTGAGAGGCCCTTTGTTGGCTGTTTGGGGCTATTTTGATGGTGGTCCGATCTCTCAAAGGGAGATCAAATGGTTTGTTCGCAATCGGCCGAAGCACTTCTTCAGGCTGATTCTACCAGACATGAAGACAGAGAACTCTGACCCGATCTATGAAGCCGCATTACAGAACGGAATGAAAGAGAAATTTATCTCTCAACAAATGGTTGTGCGAAACATTCGATTTCTAGCTGAGAACTACGATGGTGACACGCT
>JABSOQ010000034.1:0-10886 GCA_013216195.1 Bdellovibrionales bacterium | reverse complement strand
CAGGTGTCGACACCGGTGAGCTAAAAACCTCAGAAGAGGGAAGTGCTGAGAGAAAGCTTGCAGTGGCCGCAAGAAATTTCGTTCGGTGGCATCTTGAAAGAACTGAAGCCATGCATGTTTCTCATCTTGATCTTGGTAAATATGGTGGTCGTTTTCCTGCCGTGATTTGGTTGAACATTTCTGGTGAGATGGTCAACATCAATCAAGAGCTCATCGCCAATGGCTTGGCAGTTCCTTATTTTGGGGGCACCAAGGTGGTGAAAAACCAACCCGATATTTGGGAGCGATTGTATGAAGTGAACCAAGAATTGGTTGATCAGTTGCTCGAACTTTACTAGCTCGCTTTTTTCTTATTTTTTTTCAATAGAAATTTTCAAGTCGACTTGCACAGGGAAGTGATCAGAGGGCAATTCATACCTTTGAGCTGAAGTCTGCACTTCACGTACAGGCAAGCCCAGATCATTTTTATAGGGGATGACCTGCGCTGATTCATGATCGAATTGCCCATGCAAGTGGTGAGAAACAAAGATATAGTCGATTTGCCTTGCGATCGGGGCTGAGTTTGAGCTGACTTGAAGCTGTGTAGACCTCTCAGAGATCTCGGTTTTGCAAATATCAAAAATGTCGATGAGATCAGTCTGCCGAATCGCAGTGAACTCTTCGTCGGGGTCAGAAGCTCTGGCCTGGCCATTGAAGTCACCGAGAACACACACAGGAACCTGATCATCAGTTTCAGACAAGATATCTTGATAGATTTTTAGAAGAGTCTCAAATTCAGCCCGCCTTCGGCCAGTCCCACCTGGGTCAACACCTTCAGGGTCGAGCTTGGACTTCAAGTGCACACCAAGTAGTACTAGCTGTAACTTACCTGTGGTTTTGTCGAACAGGCGAAGCTCGGCAACATCTCTAGAAAAACCGTGTGGTTTAGCTGGGGTCTCAGCCAACTTTTCATGCAGATATTGAAATGAAATCGACCGGTTTTTATGGCTTAGCAAGAGCAGCTGACAGGCGACCCTCTTATGCACAAGGTAGCCAATGTCTATACCACGATCAGAATTGCCTTCTTTTAATAGGCAACTGTACTCATCGTTTAAAAAGTACTTGTTGAAGGCTTTTAACGAGTCGAGACCACCGACCTCGTTGAGGAAGACAATATCTGGGTCTTCCCCACTGATCGACTCAGCGAGCCATCGGGTCTTCTTTAAAGACTTGTTTCTTACGCTAGCAATGGACAGCTCTTGCCATTGAGTTTCGCTGAGGTTTGTGAGATCGTCGCTGTCTAGCTTATCGAGATATAAAAACAAGTTCTCGGCATTGAGTTGCATTAGGCGTAGACGGTTCGACATTCTTGCATTGTAACCAAAGAATGCTCGTTAGGGGGAATATATGGCCAAAAAAAGTAAGAAAGCTGCAAAAAAGTCGGTCAAAAAGGCCGCTGCAAAACGCAAAGCCACACCAAAAAAGAAGACTGTAAAAAAATCACTCTCTTCGACGCAGCCAGATTACTCATGGGTCGAGCTTTGCTCTGGGCAATCTGAGCAAGGCCCTCATAGCGGAAGATGCTTTGTTTTTGAGCAAGGCAAGCTGCCAAAAAAGCTAAAAACTATGCTAAATGCGCCTGAACTCAAAAGGGTAGGTGAGCTTGCATCGGGTGAGCCTTTTGTATTCTTTGGTAAACTAGATGGCGACGTTGTGGTTATGCCGATCTCACTGCAAGCCTCAAAGAAAGAGTTGCAAGGTTCAAATTATGAGTTGATAGCTCCCCATATGGGTCGCCTCTTCAAGCAATTGAAGTCAGAAAAGTTCGATCATATCAGTGTTGAAATTGAGCTTAAGAAGCAAGAGCAGGTTCAGGCAGTAGTTGTTGGTCTTGATTTGTCACAGTACCGATTTCTAGATCGTAGTCACGATAGCTTTGAGTTGCCTTACTCTCCAAGTCTCGAACTCAGATGGAACGGCAAGAAGTTAACTTCAGCGCAGATATCTGCTTTCGCATCTCTAGGCCGCGGTATCAACCTTGCGAGACACTTGGTGAACGTGCCACCAAATCAACTGCAGCCCGAACATTATGAGTCTATGGTAAAAAGAGTTTTCGCTAAGACGCCCGGCTTGAGTATTCAGGTTTGGGCAGGGCAAAAACTTGTGAAAGAAAAAATGAACTTGTTGATGGCAGTTGGTGGAGCTTCTGAATCTGCACCTAGGCTTGTACACATAAAATATCGACCTAAAGGTGGGGCTTCGAAAAAGCCGGTCGCACTTGTTGGTAAGGGTATCACCTTCGATTCAGGTGGTTTGGACCTCAAGCCTCCTCAGTACATGAGACTCATGAAAAAAGACATGGGTGGCTCGGCAGCCGTGCTGGGCGCTCTTCGTTGGGCCATTGAATCGGGTTGCAAGCAACCTCTAGACGTTTACTTGTCGATTGCAGAAAATTCGATTTCAGACGAGGCCTTTCGACCAAGTGATGTGATTGAATCTCGAAAAGGTCTGTTGATTGAGATCGACAACACTGATGCTGAGGGTAGGTTGGTGTTAGCCGATGCTCTCGATGTCGCATGCACTCGGCCTGGTAAAGAGAAGCCCCAGATGGTTGTCGATGTTGCGACCCTCACAGGGGCAGCAAAAGTGGCCCTTGGGCGGTCTGTCGGAGCCTTGTTTTCAAATTCGAGTTCTTTGAGAGACAAGCTTTACAAAGCTGGGCAAAAGAGTGGTGATTTGTGCTGGCCCATGCCTTTGTTTCAACCTTATCGAAAATCGTTGGGTTCTCCGTTTGCTGATTTTGTAAATTCAGGCGATGCTTATGGTGGTTCTATCACCGCGGCCTTGTTTTTGGAAAGCTTTGTCGATGACGATATGGATTGGGCTCACCTTGACATTTATGGCTGGAATGACGGGCCGGGCGGCTGTTTGCTTGAGAAGGGCGGCAGTGGCCAAGGTGTTGGTGTGCTTGTTGAGTTTTTATCACAGTTGTAGGGGGGAGTTTGTGAAATCAGTTCGAGTTCTTCACGCGGTCGCAGGATCAATCTTAGCCTTGGGTTTGTGGCTACAGCCGGCACAGGGATTTGAGCTGCAGGGCCTAGAGATAGAAGCGGGTACCGAGGCGCCTCTGATGGTAGGTGCTCGGATGAAAGTTCAATTGCCGAGCTCTCTTCACTTGCGTGCAGGCCTTGGTTTTGTTCCAGATTTCTACGCTCAGACCTACGGTGATCTGTCGGGCGCTCTTGGTATTCACGGAGAGAACACAGGTTCGGCTCTTTCTCAGGCAATGTCTGGTAGCTTGGTGTTTGATGTGCGCGCGGCCTACAGCCTTGACCCAGATGGTGGTTTTTATGCTGAAGCGGGCTACATGTACTTCGCTGGAGGATCGGGTTCAGTAACAGGCGATGTAGCGGAAGACGCATTAGAAAACGAGTACTCGGGCATTGATAGTTCTGACGACATTGAGCTTGAGGGCACTTTTCACGCCGTCACTTTTCATTTGGGCTACATGTTTTTACTTACCGAGAGAATCAGTTTGAATGTCGATGTGGGTTTGGTGAAGCCGATCTTCGGTAGCATCACGATGTCGGCATCTTCTGCCTCCTCGTCAGATGAAGCTGATTTGGCCGAAGATTTTGAGCCCTACCTTGAAGATGCCATCGTGGCCGAAATGGCAATACCGACGGCGTCACTTTTTCTATCTTATTTGTTTTGATTATTTAGTTTTTGCATCAAAAGAGCTAGTGCTTGCTGAAGCCCCTGGTCTTTCGGGTTGAGTCGGTATGCGTTTTCGAGTGATCTCTTTGCTTGTTCATACTGACCCAAGTGAGCCAGTACTCGGCCAAGTTGCAAATGAGCTTTAAAATGTAGCACGTTAATCTCGGTCGCTTTTCTAAGGTGCCTCACACTTTGCTCGACTTTGCCTGTGTTTACGAGAGCTGCCCCAAGGTTGAAGTGCATGTCAGCAAAAGTCGCAGGGTCTCCAGCCGTCTTCTCTGGGTACTGGGCCAACACTGAGGTGTAGTAATCTACCACTTTGGCAAAGTTCTTTTGCCTGAAGTAGACGACACCTAGGTTGCTCTGGGCTGCCAAGTATTGGTCTTTAAGGCCAATTGCTTTTTTCAAGTTGGCCTCAGCTTTTTCAAACTCTTTGGCTCTCAAGAAAAACAAACCAAGATTGTTATAGGCAAGGTGGCTATTCGGGTTGACGGTGAGAACCTGAGAAAACAAGGCTTGATTGTCTCGCCAATTCCGAGTTTGCATGAAACTCAAGGCTGCTAGTGCAACCGCCAGAGTTATGGTGATCTGTTTCGTCAAATCTGAAAAATAGCCTTCAACTACAGAAACCAGTACCAGACCCACACCAAGCATAGGTACAAAATGCATGTAGCGGTCTGCGACGGTACTGATGTTCTGGTACTCAAAGGGGACAAGGCCAAGTACTGGCAGCAAGCCTCCCGTCAGCAAAGTCAATCCGAGTGCAGCTCTATTTTTTCTGATGGCACTGAAAACAAGCCCAGCCATGACAGTCGAGCCAAGCAAATAAAAAAGCCAATTCATTGGGTGATTCATGAGTTTTGGTGGCGTGAGGCCGTAGTCTGGGGAGAGCCCAACAGGCCACAGCGTTTTGTATACGTAAAACCCCAGACTCGCCATCGCCGTTTGAATTCTTTCGAAAAAGCCGTAGTCAAACTCAAGGCGAGAGCTAGGTTGTAGATTCTTAGTCCAAAAAACAAGAACCGCAGATAAGGTCAGCATTAGGCCCAGCACAGGTATGCGGCTTTTCCAAAGCCGTCGAAAGTGAAACAAATGTAAGGCTGTCACCAAAACCAGCATAGTCAAGGCTGAGGGTTTCACTAAAAGGGCCACTGCGAAATGGGCTAACACCATGAAGCTTAAAAAAAATGGTAAGCGGATGGGTATATTGACTTGAAACAGAAAGGGCAAGTTGGGTGCCGAAGATTTTTTATCACTCGATTTTTTCTTGCCCTTCTTTTTTCGGGCAGTAGAGTTCAGTTGCTCTTCATTGATTGCTCTCAAATAATAAAAGGTCGCGGCCAAGCAGAGGTGAGTCATCATCACATCTTTTAAACCACTGGCCCATGCAACGGGTTCCACCTGTAAAGGGTGCAAACCAAAGGGAAGCGTAGCCTGAGCTGTGAGCCAGAGAGGATGATCTTTGCCGTACTTCGATAATGACTTGGAGTCTTCAGAAGATCTGGTGACTAGCCAATATTGAAGCAGTTGAAAGGTGAGCCACACATTGATCAGATGAAGGCTCAGGTTCAAAAAGTGAAAAGGCATTGCCGAGAACCTGGTGATGGCATGGGTAGGCAATAGGCTTTGAGAGATCTCAGCCAGCACCGCCCAAACATTGTAAGTCACAGGAATATAAAGCCCATAGTAGGCCTCTCGCCAGAAGAACTGCAAATTGGCAATTGATAAATTTGATACATAAGGGTTTTGCCAAATGTGTTTGGCATCATCTAGAGCGATGAATCCAAACATCAGAGTTTGCCCAAACGTTACAAGACTTAGGACTAGCAAAATCCATAAGCAGTAATGACCTTTGAGACTAGACTCTTGTTGTTCTTGCTGGTTGCTCATCATATACTAGCCTACAAGCACTCATGAGTGAGGTCACTGATTTGTCAGTTATAACTTTAGATAATTCAGGTTTTAAGCAAGCACTTGAGCAATCGCAGTTGGCGATAGTTGATGTGTATGCTGACTGGTGCGGGCCTTGCCTCAGGTTTTCACCTGTTTTTGAGCAGACAGCGACGGAGTACCTCGATATCGACTTTTTTAAGATTGATGCAGAGGCATGCCCAGATTTTAGAGAGACTGTGCATATTCCGGTTTTGCCCTTTGTCGTGGCTTTTTCAAAAGGTCAGATTTTAGAATCCGAAAGCCTGTCCACTCAGGCGGCTCTTCGAAGATTTCTCGATAAAATCAAAGAGAGCTAGCAAAGGCTAGCCCCCTATAAAAACACATATGTAGTTGAAAACTAGTTTTCAACAAATAAGAGTGTCACTCTTTTGTCTTCGTCTGATGGATGCTGACCTACACAGTATATCATGTTCTTTCCCGACGAGTTGACATCCTCTGCATATGCACAAACAACTTCACAAGTACCATCGGCTTCTTCTACAGACCCAGCTGAACAGGTGGAGAATTCACCATTAAGAAAACCATTTCCAGGATCATCGACACCTGCGGCTGCAATCTCGAAAGTGTAAGACGAGCCATTTGTGTCGAGGTCGTTACCCGTTACAACTTGCACGGTCATGTCAGATGTGCCAGACCCTGATGCAAAGCTCCCAGTGACGGCGTAAGTTTCATCGGCGTCGGCATCAAACATAAAGCCCGCGTAGTCACCATAAAGGCTTGTCACAGCAGCGATAGAAGAAGAAGGTTGAGGAATACCAATAATATGGCTTTCATCCACCGAGTCATCAACACATGTCGCGACGATCGCAAGCCCCGATGTTGTGAAGTACACTTTCATAGTTGTTGAGCCGTCATTGCACGACTGACTGGCTTCTACCGTACCAGACGAGCATGAACCTAGGGTTTGAGAACCACCTTCTCCTCCTACCCCAGATGCCCCACCGTCTTCGACAGCACGCTGAAGGGGGAAGCTGGCCTGACCAGAACTGGTGTTCCATGTGATGGTGCCGAACCAAGCAGCAGCATCATCCGTTATCTTGTTGCCGCCAGATGGTCTGTGGCCAATCACCCAGTTCGCATCAAAATCTGATGATGGACAACTGCCAGACGACACCATTGCGATAGTCTCAGAGTTGGCCTCCATCGGTTTAAGTAAAAACGCCGTGCCTGACACCTCTATGGCATGAGCGACATCGCCATTTGATGGCCCAGTTGCAGAGCCAGTTGCAGTTGAAGAAGTGACAGTCAATTTAGTGTGACCAGTGCTTAACGTTTCACCGGTTGCATTTATAGTGAGGCCATCGGAGCCGTCTTCCATTGTAAAGGTGTAGGAGCTTCCAGTTCTAGTCATGCCCCATTCTGATCCAGGACCTTCGTAGGATACAGATGAAGAGCTTGAATCTTCCTCGACATTTTCAGAGCAACCTAGTGGAAGGAGTAGGCCTGATATCGCAAGAATTAAAATAAGTGTTCGATAAAATTTTCTCATACTTTCCCTCGTAGAAGTTTTAAGAGTTATAACAAGCCTATCGACAAAAATGATTTAGAGTTTAATGCTTGCGTATCAGATCTAGTGGAGACTTAACTTTTCGCATCGCATCTTACAGTTGCTTAACAGTGAGTTTTTAGTGACCGCAAAGTTCGCCATCGGTGACGAGTAGCCTTTCGTCTCGTTTGAAAAGAGAAGCGGAGGTTGCCCGTTGGGCAGGTGAAAGAGTTCTCCTCGGCTTGGCTGCTAGCAAGAAAAGCAGAGGCCTTAAGGCGAGGCTATTTTCATTGAAATCTAAGAGGTATTTTTGTGTAGATAAGAACAAAATTTTTGGCAAAAAGGGCTGTTCGACCTGGCCCAAGAATCGCAGTGTTTGAGCCCATAACTAGTTGAATTGAGGGTGCAAGGTAGTCTTAATAGGCTAAGTCCCTGACACGACTGTGGTGTCTCTGGGTGCTTGCGCCAAAATTGAGGATCAGATGGTGACAGAATTGAGCCGATTGAGAAAATTTTTTTTGGTTCTGATGATAGTTTTGGCCGCGAATGCGAGCTTTGCTGGGGCTGATGAAGAGGGCACAGAAGGGCCTGAAAAAGCGATTGCAGACACGATCAAAAACATTCAGCTCTACGCTGATTCTAACCAGTACCGAAGCTATGTGAATGCTCTTTCTGCCGCACGCACCTCCAGCAAAGCCTTGCTTTTGTTTGTGACCTACGAGGGCTGTGGCTTTTGCCCATCTCTTTTGACCGAGATGAGAGAGCTGATGAAGGCCGACACCTCACTGAATAGCAAGGTTGTTATATTGCCAATTCACCTGGGGCAGCATCAAGAAGTAGAAGGTGAGAGCCAGTTCGTGAAAAACCCGACAGCTTGGCAAGTGCTTGACGAGTTTGCGGCCCACGTAGGTACCATGCGAAACCAAGAGATGACAGCGAGTGAACTTTTGAGTGGCGGAATCCCAGCCCTTTTTATGCTCGACCCCGATGAGCCCGGAGTCATGAAAGAAATCGACTCAGGCCCTTTGGAGCTACCTGATGATCAGTGGACCAACAGCGGACGCTACCATGACACTGAAAAGGTGAGGGCTATGATGCAGGCCCTTGGTTTAAAAGCGCTGGCCTGCGGTGGTGAAATATGATCTTCAGGCTCTCAGTAAGCATTCGGTCTAAGAGGTTGTTAGCACCAACCGTAGTCCTACTCGGCCTCTTGCTGTCGGGCTGTGGTAATGACCCGATAGTAACAGGTAATTCTGTGAAATATGGTAGCCTGAAGCACGCGAGAAAAGGCATGAACAATAGCCGCGTGGTCTGTCAAGATAAGGCCGATTGCCCTGGTTATGTGGCATCTGTTGTGTACGTGGATCGAGACAAGGAATCGCCCTCTGAAAAGTACATTGCCAGCTTTTGCTCAGGTCAATTGATCTCTTCAAACCGAGTATTAACGAACTGGCACTGTTTACCCGATGCTAAGAACACAGCCGGTTCCGATTGTAGTGACTGGGTCAGTGTGAAGTTTCCTGAGACGAACAGCGGCCCAGCAATCGAAGTAGGTTGCAAGAGCGTAGTGGCATCAGATGGAACGCTTGGCAATACCTTCTCTGCCGATTGGGCTGTTATAGAGCTCGATCAGGATGTTGATCGGCCAATTGTGGAGCTCGATTTTTCTGGCATCGCTGATCAGGCAGAGGTTATATCTTATCCGAACAAGTATCAGTTCTTGAGAAACAAGAAAGGTATTACCTACGGGCTAGGTGTCGTAACGAAAAGAACATGCACCACAGATATGGGGAGCTTGTTTGCGACTTACTACACCTCTGAAAAGTCTGTGATGTTCAGTCTGAAGTGTGTTGGTGAAATCATCCCAGGCATGTCGGGCGCAGGTATCACGTCTGGTGGGCGAGTGGTTGGTGTTCTGAGTGCCACAGGCAATCCAGATGGAGAAGCTGAATATCGCCATCAGACTCAATCGATTCAAAGGCGTGCTGCGATGGGCACCAACTTGTCATGTGTTGGCTTTCTCAATACGGCTGGCCTCGCAGAGACTTGCGATTTTGTGCCAGAACCCTCACGAACACCATTGATGAACTACGCTCGAATTTTTTACTCTGACTACCGCACGGTAAAGCAAGACATAGAATTGTGGGATGAGCAAAGTGACTTGGTACACGCTGATTTGAGGCTTCAGCCTACCTCTGACAGCCCAGCCGGTCAGGCTTTCGCAGACTACCTAACGACCAATCAAGATCTCGCCCCTTTGCTCACTCCGGGTACCGAGTCACCTCACAGAGATGAGGTTATGAGGTATGTGCAGTTGGCGAGGCATCCTTACTTTCCAGCTTGTGTAGAGGCTTCTGCCGGTGATGACTTTGCCGCAGATTTGCCCTTCTTGCTAAGGCAAGGCTCGAGCCTCGACACTTTCGAGATGAACGAGTTTGGAGAAATTAGTTTTCCAGAGAAGCCAGACTCTAAAGTCTTGCGGGCAAGGTTTACTAAGCAGCCTTCTGGCGATTACCTTTTCACGATCCCAAAGGTCGACACGCCAGAAGTCAGAGCCTACATGACACACTTGATTGAATACAGGCAACAGAGTCACGACTGCCGAGAAGCTTTGGTCAGTCGTTTTGCCTGTGAGCGTGCGGCTGAGTTAAGGGTTATGATGGAGCAAATTGAACAGGAAAGCGTACTATCTGAGGCCTCGTGGGAAACTCAGATTTGGCTTGCAGCTTATCAAGATTCGCCTCAAATCACATTGCCAGTTTGCAACTAGCCTAGCCGTTGTCTTTAGGGCAATGCTGTATTGTGGTCGCTTACTTGAGGCCAAAGAGTTTCTTTTTGACAATCATATCTCGAGCAGCCTCAGGTACCAGCTCTTTCCATTGCTCATCGCCAGATTCGAGCATGAGCCGAATGTCTTTTGATAGAAACGAGGTGTCGAGGTCATCACAGTCAGATACATCGGTGATTTTATTGGCCTCGATCAGGTATTTATAGAGGGAGCCAATAGCCCCACCTGGGAAAAAGCTACCAGCTGTCATGCAAGACTGCTCGGTCTTATAGGGAAACACCAGTATTTGAGCCTTTGAATCAAATAGCCTGCTGAAGGCTTCAAGCATGCCGCCGCCAAGGTCTTCGTAGTATTTCTCATCAAAAATTTTGTCTAATAGTGAGGCCCCAACAACCATTGCGATTGGCTGCCTTGTACAGGTTCGCAGGTAGCTCTTAACTTGGTGAAACAGGGTGAAGTTCGAAATCAAAACTTGATACCCGAGAGCCGTGATGGTGTCGACTCTGTCGAGAAAATCAGTAACATCGACGTCACCATCTTGGTCTTTTAAAAGCCCGCTCATGGTCATCTCGGCGAAAACCTTTTGCTCGGTTCCTTCATCAAGGCGCTTAGCAAATTCGACTCGACTTTTTTCTAAGATCTCAACGTTGGTTTTAGTTATAGGTCGGAATGTGCCGCGAAGAACAAGTGGTGCCGCTTTAAAAAGCTCATCACTGAGTAGACGAACTTCACCTGAAGAGTCAAACATCACCGCCTCTGTGTGAGATTGACTCACGAGTTGAAGTGCGGCTAGGCGGTTGTCGACATGAGAGACTCCCTCTCCACTCATTCGAATCATATCAATTTCTATTCGACGATTGTTGAGATTGTCCATAAGGCGAGTTACGAACTATTTTTCAGTTTGGTCATCTTTGCCTGGTATATGATAATATTAAGCTTGAGCTAGATTTACTCCGAGAGTTG
>JABSOQ010000033.1 GCA_013216195.1 Bdellovibrionales bacterium | reverse complement strand
ATCGCTATGATAATAAAGGTGTGGCCTTCTTTAAGTTCAGCACGGCAGAGGGGGCAAGTGTGGCCTCAACTCTCGAAGTGAACCAAGATATCAAAGAAGACGTGGGTAAGATCGCAGCAGCTGGTGCACCAGGTTCTCCCGGTGACAACCGCATTGCAAACATCTTGTCATCAGTGCAGTACAAAAAGACTCTTGAAGACGGAACCTTCACTGTCGATGACTTTTACTCGTCTGTGGTTGGGCAGGTGGGTGTAGAGACCCAGAGAGCCACCTCGGCTAACGAGACTCAGATAGATGCCCACAAGCAATTAGAGAACATACGTGAGAGTATTAGTGGTGTAAGCCTCGATGAAGAGGCGACCAAGATGATTGAATTTCAAAAGACTTTTGATGCATCAGCAAGATTAATTAAGACGGCTGATGAGATGATGGACACGGTTTTGAACCTAAAAAGGCTATAAGGGATAGTGCGTGAGAGTCGCTGATAAAATGAATTTTGAACAAGTGAACACAAACTTGAGAAAGAATCGCTCAAGTTTGTCGGAACTGCAAAATCAGGCAGCCACTCAAAAGCGTGTGACAAAGCCCTCAGATGACCCCATTGCGGCTCAGCGAGTGTTAGGTGCTCGTATTGACCTCACAGGTGCAGAGCAATTTGACAAGAGTTTGAACTATGCAAAGTCATTTCTCGATTTTACTGACCAGTCTCTCGGTGAGCTGACAGACATTTTGGTGCGTGCAAAAGAACTGGCAATCTCACAGGCGAACGATGCCAGCGCGAGTTCTCAGTCTCGGAGAATTACAGCTCGAGAGATTTCTCAAGGCTATGATCAAATGGTACAGATCGGAAACCGTAAGCTGGGCGAGCGCTTTATTTTTGGCGGCTTCAAGACTCAGGCGGCTCCATTTACCAACGCTGGAATTTACAGCGGCGATGATGGCGAGATGCAGATTCAAATCGACAAGCAGGCCTTTTTGCCAATGAATATTCCTGGTGCCAAAGTCTTTCTAGGTGAGGGGCACGGTGCGCTGGGAGTGACAAAAGGTACCCCCGAGCAAGCAAATACCATCGAGAAGTTTATAGAAGATGAAAAGCGCACGGCCCGTCGTGAAAGACAAGGCAAGGGCACGGCTCCAACAGGTGTCGACAACAGTGAGACTGTGAAAACTCGAGGGCCGGCTTCAACAAAAGACTTCACTAATCCGGGACAGTTTGATCCAGCAAAAAACACAGCACTGCGGCCAGATCAGGCCGAAGGTGAAAACCTGTTCAGTACCATTGAGAAGCTTTACGTGTCGTTGAATACGAATGACAAAACGGGTATTCAAAACGCAATCGAAGATCTCGACAGAGCTGTCTCACAGGTGGTGATGGCTAGAGCCCAAGTTGGCGCTCGGTCGATGGCATTGAATTCTGCGCGAACAAGTTTGGGCAAATCGAAGGTTGATCATGCAGCAATTATTTCTGAGTTAGAAGACGTCGATGTGTTTAAGACAGTTAGCGATATCAACAAGACGGAAACGACATTAAAAGCCACTCTTCAAACATCAGGCAAATTGATTCAGCCATCTTTATTAGACTTTTTACGGTAGCTTACTTTTAGGCATGGCTTCTCGAGTGTCGGGAATAGAGACAACCTCATGTCGTAAAACCAGTCAATCTGGGTATCAGTTAGAACCACGCTTTAGATTGAGATGTATGACTGTGATTCAATAGTGTTGCCATGAATCAACAGGTCTTAGCTAGTATGAAAATTCAGTTCAGATTGAGAAATCTGCAGGATCTCAGATCTGTACAGACCAAGGAGTGTCATGTTTCAGCGGTAGACTGTATACAGAGTTGAGAGTCATCCCTAATAGTCCCATAGCAGATGATCCATTAGCTCTATCCACTTGCTCTTCACTGGGGTTGAGCAAGGGCCACAGCGCGAAGCTTGCTCGAGATTGGCGAGAAACAGGTTTCGAGTTGTGCGTGTTTCAGGTACGTTGGTGACAGCACTACGAGCCCGGCTGGGGAGCCGGGCTCATTTTTCTCAAAAAAAGGCTGGATTATCTCCGGCCTTTTCAAGTTTCAAATTTAATAGAAGCCTTGATTACAAGTTGTCTTCGAGAAGCTTAACTAGGTTATCTGTTCTGTCCTGAACGTGGTCGACGTTCGTAGTGGGTTTGTGGTCAAGGGTAATACCACCACCTTCAAATGTTGCCCATCTGCCGGCGCTGCTGCAGTCAGAAGCGTTTTTAATTACGATTTTCTTTACTGACTCTTTAAGGGCCTCAGCACCCATGTCGTCTGCAGAAATTGATTTAAGAGCTTCGACTAGTGGCATGAAGTACACTTTTGGCCAGCACTCGATTTAGAGGTGGCTGCTTCCGTCTTCAGACATTGATGTCCAATCAACTTCAACATCAAACTTTGCTGCAGCTTTGATTTCTTCAAACAGTTTTGGAAAGTGATTGTCTGAAAAATCTTTTGTCACACGTCTTTCTGCTAAACCCACATGGATCTCCTTAGTTAGTTGTTGAGGGACTTTTCTATTGAACTTTCTGTGCATAGCTTCACTCAATCTAAACAGACAAAATGGATCGAATTTAGACAATCGCCCTTAGACTGAAGTCTTCACGCCTTCTTAAGGTCTAGCGAGACCTTGGCCTATAAATTTCATGTGGAAGAAAAGTCACTCAATAAAAATTACTCTAAATCTTTGAAAGCAAAAGGAAATTGAACAGCCGAGTTGACTTTAATGTGTATCAAATATAGCTAAGGTTCCTGCTGAAAAGGGCCGAATAACTTTTCAGTAACCCCGGGTGTGCATGGAAGATGTGTGAAACCCGAAACTTTGACCGGGATGTTGAAGGAGAACTAGACGATGTTGGTGCTAACTCGAAAATTAGGTGAAAGCATTGCCATTGATGACCACATCAAGATTAGAGTGGTTCAGATCAAAGGTAAGCAAGTTAGAATCGGCATAGAAGCTCCTAAAGATACCAAAATCCACAGAGAAGAAGTTTACCTTGCGATCCAAGATCAGAACGAAGAGTCTTCGACCACTTCATCTGAGTCTACGAGAGCTGTGGCTAAGTTGCTGAAATCATAGAGGCCAAATCGAACAAAAATATAGCAATTCTAAGACGCAAAGCATTAATTTACCGTAATTTTATTTATTTCACTTCATTCACCGAAATTTAACCTTGTCGTGTCTTTGTTTTGTGGGGCATCCTACATGTAACGAAGGGGGGCCTATGAGGATCCAGACTTCTCGGTTCGGTCTCATAGAACTGACAAATGATGACCTGATTCAATTTCCAGAAGGCATCCTGGGCTTTGGACAGCTCCGTCAGTTCGTCCTTCTTGATGACCCGAACGATGAGATCTTCGCATGGCTACAGAGCTGTGAGGAGCCTGGAATTGCCTTTCCTGTGCTAGAGCCCGAAGTGTTTGCTGATGGTTACAAGCCCACACTGGCTAAGTCTGACATCTCAACTTTGCAGTTGGCAGATGGCGAACACCACAGAATGTTTTGTATCGTGACGATTCCTAAAGACCCAACCCAGATGACTGCCAATTTGAAAGCCCCTGTGGTGATCAATGTAAAGAAGCGAGTGGCTCGTCAGTGTGTGTTGCAAGACAACAGTCTGGCTATTCGTGAGCCGATCTTTCTCAAGCTTCAGCAGAGAGTTGTGCAGGGGCAGCCTCAGTCGATCAAGTCGCAAGCACTTGACTGGGGAGTTGCTGTTAAGGTTCCTGAGCCAACGCCCTCATCAGACGCAGAGCTTTAAGCTTTAAGTCCAGTTCTTACAGTTAAACCAGACGTGTTTATTAATAGATAGCAAAACCCTGTGTATCTCTTCGTTATGTTTGCTTACACTTGAAGTTTAGCAATCGAGCTTTCTCTTAGGAGTGTGCCTTGAAGATTTCAACATTACCTTTCATCAAAGACGTTCAAACTGTTTTGCCAGGTGACCCAGTGTCAAAGGCCCTTCAGCTTTTTCGAGATCACAAGATAGGTAGTGTTGTTATCACCGATCAAGCCAGAAAGGTGCTAGGCATTTTCACAGAACGTGATGTGATCTATATGGTTGCAGGCCAGGACAGCTCAGCTCTTGAAAAACCTATTGAGACTTACATGACGCCGAACCCGAAATCAGTTGTTTTAGAAGACCCAGTGATGAAAGCGGCGATCAGCATGAGGCTTGGTCGGTTCCGTCACATTGTGGTCGTCGACGAAAGCAACACCTTGGTCGGAATCGTTTCTATCAAAGATATTCTCGGCTGGATGATGGACTCTCTATCTGAGCAGTAGTCTCGGCACCTACGACTAGTTTTCTTGTGCCAGTTTAAGTCAATGGCGCGATTTCCCGAATTGATACTTAGAGCAATGAGCAGGTTTTGTGAGTTGCCTCTGCAGATGTATCTAGAGCATGAGTTCTTAGTCTGCAGCTAAAAACAAGGATGAGAGCCAAGGAAGGCAAGACAAAAACCACCCAGGGAAAGGGGTTTACCCAAGGAGGGTCTTGCATGAAATTTGGTTCAAAAATTCTATCCCCAGTTTTCGGTCTGATAGTGACATCTCTAAGTCTACAGATGTTTTCGGTGGTCGCACAAGCCGGCGATCTCTCCATCTTCGATTCGAGAAGGCCAATTGCGATGTCAAAAGATGAAAAGACTTTTCGCGACTTCTATATCAATGGTGGCATTGAGCACGGTGTGAAGAAAGACATGATCTTAACTGTTAAAAGGCGAATCACGCTCTATGACTCTTACAGAGCGAATTCGCCAATCGAGATGATGGTAGATGTGGGTCGAATCAAAATCATTCACACGCAAAAAGGTCTATCTGTAGCGAGGCTGTATTCAAAGTTCTCACGAAAAGACAGAACCATTCTTGAGAATGACTTTATCATGGTCGGAGACAAGATTGATATGAGCACGGCTCTTATGGAGACTCAAATGAAGCGAAAGTCGGCTAAGCAATCTATCCCGGCGCCGGCGCCAACTGAGCAGCCTGAACCAAAGAAGATGTCACAGGCCGACTTCTCGAGTTTTGCCCCTGCGGTTTATGGGCCCGAGAAGCCACCGGTCGAAATGAATTCATTGCAGTAGACACTCTACACTGTTGCAGCAGATGCATTGATCTCTTTAGCGACATGTGATGTATTTTGAGCACGATGTCGCACGATCAAACCTATTTCACTCTTTCTATTTTGAACTTAAAAAGCTCTCTCGAAGACCTGGTTTCAGGTCTTTGTTTTGATCAGGGAGCTCTGGGTGTGAGTCAGCAATTGAAGTTTGAGCAGTCTGGAGATCATTACGAGCCGGTAACTCAAGCTGAGGAGCACATCAATCTCGATGTGTACTTCAATACCCAGCCGTCAGAAGATTTTCTTTTTCGTTTGTCAGAGCTTGACCCCGAGTGCCGAGTGTCTGTCAACGAAGATGAAGTCAAAGACTGGATGGAGGAATGGAAGAAGGGCTTCAAAGAGTTTGAGCTTGTTGAGGGGATCTGGGTAGTGCCAAGCTGGAGGCAGCCGCCTGAGCGCGCACGTGAGATCATTCGTATGGACCCAGGCATAGCCTTCGGCACCGGCACTCACGAAACCACTCGCGTGGCCAGTCGTCTGATCCGTGATTTAGTCGACAAACAAAACGTGCTGACTATGCTTGACGTAGGCACCGGCACAGGCTTACTTGCGATACTGGCAGAAAAGCTTGGGGTGACTATGATCGAATGCACCGAGATCGACCGCATGGCTCAAGAGGTCGCCAGAGAGAATGCCAGGCTCAACAATAGTAATGTGATCAAAGTGCATGAAAAGCAAGTTGATCAACTGCTTGGGCATTTCGATTTGGTAGTGGCCAATATCATTGATGGTGTTTTGGTCGACATACAGAAAGATCTCTTGCGTTGTATGTCTAGAGGTGGCCATTTGATCGTGACAGGTATTCTTGTTGAGAGAGAGGCTCAGTTCACCCACCGGTTTCATTTGCCGGAGGGCTACAAGTGGGCCCAACGACAGCAGATCGGCGAATGGGTGGGGCTTTTGGGGGCTCCTGCATGAGGCGGTTCTGGGTGGATGGCCAGAACCTTCAGGTTGGTGAGTCACTTGTTATCGAAGGTGATGAGTTTCGCCATATCTGCACCGTTTGCCGCATGTCTGAAGGCTCGCGCTTTGAAATTTTGAACTCAGAGGGCAAAGCCTACTTTTCAGTGATCACCCAGGTCGGCAAGAAGTCAGCGACTTTAGAGCTGTTAGAGGAGCGAGATGTTCCACAGCAAAAGCCACCTTTTGTTCGTTTGATTTTGAGTTTACCGAAATTCTCAACCCTTGATCTGATTCTTGAGAAGTCTGTAGAGCTAGGGGTGAAATCGATTGAGCCCGTTTTTTCTGATTTCAGTTTCGTTCGCAAAGCCGACAAAATTTCTGACAGCAAAAGGCAAAGGTGGCAAAAGATCGTGGTGGCTGCTTCTAGGCAGTGTGGCCGTGGCGACTTGATGACAGTGTCAGAGCCAAGGCCTCTCAGCGAAGTTTTCCAGCAATTTAACCAGTCGAAAGGCGTATTGGGTCTATTTCCTTATGAGGGAGAGGCCTCTCAGCCTTTCTCACAGGCTCTTTCGCGTTGGCAGGAGGAGCAGCATCAAGAAATCTGGTGTTTTGTGGGCAGTGAGGGGGGCTTCTCTGATAAAGAAGTCGAGTTATTTCAGGCACATGGGCTCGAGTCCTGCACGCTAGGTGAGCAGGTGTTAAGGGTCGAAACGGCTTGCTTGGCGCTCACCAGCGTCATAAAGTATCACACAGGGCAATTACTTTGACCGGGGGTTTTGACATGGATCCATTCGAAGAATTTGAGTTTAAGCCACTTACAAAAGGGCTGGGGTTCCACCAAAACAAGAGCAACAAAGGTTCTTTGAGCCAAGACTTGCAGACCAAATCTGATCTGCCTGAGAGCATCCCGACTGGCTTGCTTGAGGAAGAAGAGGTTCAGCCACGAAATCAGGCTGAGGCCTACAAAGACCTGATGAGAACTTTGAGTAAAGATAACGAGATCGACCTAGATAGTGATGTCGAAGTTGAGCCTCTTGAGGTTGAGTCTTCGCCGGCGCCAGCTGAAAAACCAGCTGCTAAAACAGGCCTTGGCTCTGTATCGGCTTTGGCAGCTGCAGCCGCTGGGGCATTGCCAGAGCTTGAGCTAAGTGAGCCCCTTCCTAGAAAATCAGATGCTCCAGAGGTCTCGGCTATTGAAGCTACAGATATGGAATTGCCTGACTTGAATCCGACTCCTGAGGTGCCACCTATGTCAGATCTGCCTGACATGATTGAGGGGCCTGTCACTAAGTCGACATTTGATGTTCCTCGTGAGGCAACGAAAGATTCAACGACTCAGAGAGGAGCTTCAAACTCACCTAAGCCGAGTCATCTTGAGGCAGCACCTGTAAGTTTCTCTGCCGCGGTACTCGATTTTGTTTTCGTTATCGCCCTTGCAGGTATTTTCTTGGTTTCGCTTTTGTTGGTCACTCAAGTGCCACTACAAAATGTCATGTTCAACTTTCAAAACGATATATTCACTCGACTGAGCTTCTTCGTACTTTTGGTAGCTGTCATGCAGATGTATGTGGTCGTTGCCAGAAGCTTTTTCGGCAGAACATTGGGCGAGTGGACTTTCGACCTTCAGATGGGTAACGATGACGACATCGACTCGGCTATGTATCCGCTTAAAATTGTTTTGAGAAGTTTCATTACAGTTTGCACTGGCTTGATTATCTTGTCGTTGCTTTCATTTGTGTTTCAAAAAGACTTGGCAGCAAAACTTACTGGTATTCAGCTGTACCGCCAGAGGTAGATGGTAGCGTATGGGCGAAGTTCTAAATCGTCAGCAACTCAAAGACAAAATCGATTCGATGCGGGCCACTGGTAAAGTGGTCTTCACAAATGGCTGTTTTGACCTATTGCATGTGGGTCACGTTCGCTATTTGCAAGATGCCCGTGCCCTCGGTGATACGCTTGTCGTTGCTGTAAATTCAGATGCCTCAGTTAAGAGATTGAAAGGTGAGACCCGGCCTTTGCAAACTGAGTCGGATCGAGCCGAAATACTCGCAGCCCTTGGTTCTGTAGACTTGGTAACCATTTTTGAAGAAGACACGCCTCGTGAACTTGTCGAATTGCTGAGCCCTGATGTCTTGGTGAAGGGCGGGGATTGGCCAGTCGAAAAGATTGAAGGCCATCAGCATGTACTGGCCAATGGTGGAGAAGTTAAATCTCTGCCCTTTCATGATGGCCGTAGTACAACCAAAATTATTGAAAAGATGGACTCCTAGAGCCTAGCAAGGCCTTCGGCGAGTCATCTTGAGCTCTCAAATTAAACTTTCATAATAAGTCGGCCATCTCAATCTGAGAAGCTTGCAGTTTCTTAACATTGCAAAGCTAAATCAGCTCAACAGACCTACCGATGACATCTTAGAGCGAAACATTTCATAAAAGGTACGTGCGTTGGACGATTTTGAAATCGAACTCAAGACTGAGTTCCTTGAAGAGGCATCCGAGTTATTAGATGGCGTTGAGCAGGCATTTTTGAACCTTGAGGACGATCCGTCTTCAGAAGATGTTATCAACCAAATTTTTCGTTTTGTTCACAACCTCAAGGGCACTAGCCGAGCCGTGGGTTTTGGCGAGGTCGCTGAGTTCACTCATGAGCTCGAAAACCTGATTCTTAAAGTAAAGAACAAAGAGATGGTACCAGGCACAGAGGTTGTTTCGCTTTTGCTTCGTTGTAACGATCATATTGCCGGCATGGTAAATGGTCTTAAAGAAAGCCTTGATGCAACCTTTGAATCACAGCCTTTGATTGCAGAGATCAAAGCCATGATTGAGTCGGGAGGGCAGGCGTCAGCAGACCAGGCAGAGCAGCCAACTTCTGACAAAGAAGATGTGGCTCAGCCAGATGCTGAGGTTCTTGTGACTTCTGAAGTTCCAGCTACAGATGTTAGCTCAATAAACGCTGCAGAATCTGGTCAGGCCGCAAGCTCTCAGCCCGAGCAAAAATGGGACAACGATCAGACTAAAAAGCCAAAAGCCAAGCCCAAAGCAAAAGCCAAGGCCGAAGAAGAGTACTTGCGAGTGGCTTTGAAAAAGATTGAAGAGCTGAACAACTTTGTTGGTGAATTGATACTGACTCAGACCGTGCTTGAGCAAAGGCGGTTTCATGCCATTCGAGATGACTTGGCAAACAAATCAATCTCTCAGCTCACAAAAATCTCTAAAGAGATTCAAGACATCTCAATGTCAATGAGGTTGGTGCCTCTTCGCTCGACTTTTCAAAAGATGAATCGCATCGTGCGAGACACTTCGGGAACCCTCGCCAAGAAAGTCAATTTAACTCTAGAAGGTCAAGACACTGAAATCGACAAAACAATACTTGAGAGTGTCATTGATCCCTTGGTTCACATTGTGAGAAATGCTGTTGATCATGGTATCGAAGTGCCAGCTGACCGCACTGCTGCCGGTAAACCTGAGGCGGGTGAAATTGTTTTGCGCGCCTATCATCAAGGTAACAACCTAGTTATCGAGGTGAATGATGACGGCAAGGGGATGGACCCAAGTGTTATTAGAGAAAAAGCCGTCGAAAAAGGAGTGCTGAAGCCTGGTGAAGAGACTTCAGATCTGCAGGCTCTTCAACTTTTGTTTCACCCAGGTTTTTCAACCAAAGAGCAAGTGTCTGAAGTATCAGGCCGGGGTGTAGGCATGGACGTGGTGAAAACCAATATTGTCAATCTTGGCGGTGAAGTCTTGCTAAGCTCAGAGGTTGGCAAAGGTAGTCAGTGCCGCATTCAGTTACCTCTCACCCTAGCAATTATCGATGGCATGGTTGCGAAAGTGGGAGACGACAGGTTTATCTTTCCGTTGTCGCAGATTAGAGAATTCTTGAGGCCTTCACGCGAGATGATTAGTCACATTACTGGTGTGGGTATGTGCTTGAGTTTGAGAGGGCATGTGATGCCAATTTTTGACTTGAGTAAAGAGTTGAATGGCAAAAAGTCAGAGGTCGCACTAGATGATAGCATTTGCATAGTCTGCCGTGTTCACGGCTCTTTCTTCTGTGTTCAGGTGCAAGACATTTTGAATCAACAGCAGATTGTGGTGAAAGCCCTTAGCCCTGACATTCAAAACCAGAAGGGTTTTATGGGTGGTTCAATTTTGGGTGACGGCCAGCCTGCTTTTATTGTCGACATTGAGGAGCTCTACAGAGACCGAGTGAAAGAGATAGGAACCCAGTCTTCTTTGAAAGAAGGGGCCTAGGAGGAGTTTATGAGTCAAGAACTAGATGCTAACAAATATATGGAGTTTTCGCTAGGCTCAGAGAAGTACGCCGTGCCTCTGCTTAGGGTGAGAGAGGTGATTTCAATACCGGCAGTGACTCCTATCCCTAGGGCGCCAGCCTATTTTCATGGGATCATGAATCTGAGAGGTCAGATCATTTCAGTTATGGATCTTCGCAAAAAACTTGGTGTACAACCGGGTGAAGACCTGTCTGAAGAGTCAGTAATCATACTGTCTTATGCCGAATTTCATCTTGGTATCGTTGTCGACTCGATCAACCGGGTTTTGCAAGCCGAAGATGGTGAGATCAAGCAAGTGCCGGTCGCCAAAGTGGCCACCAAGGCCGAGTACATTGATGGCGTAATAGAAAGAGAAAATGAACTAATAATCAAATTGAACGTTGAAAAAGCGCTGAGTCTTGAAGACCTCGAGTGCATTCGAAACGAGCAGAAAGAACAAAGCGCAGCTTAAAGGGAGCGAAAAAATGAAGTCATTGTCATTGAAGTGGAGACTGATCTCATTAGGTTTGATACCGGTTTGTGCCTTTATGGTCCTATCAGGAGCGACCATTGTAAAAGCCTACTGGAATTACAGCGAAGCGGTTCAGCTTTCAAAGCAGCTGCACACAGTTGAGAAAGCCTCACTCGCTGTTCATGAGTTGCAAAAAGAGCGCGGTCTCTCTGCAAGTTTTCTTTCAGGTGGCAAAGTCAGAGCCAAACTTGATGGCCAAAGAGAGAAAGCCAGCAAGAGATTGGCAGACCTTAGCGCCAACCTTAAAACTGCTCCTTTCGACAAAGCTGTTCTTGATGAACTGAATGCCTTGGTTGAAAAGGTGCCAGTTTACCGTCAAAAGGTCGATAGTAAAGAGTTCAAGACCCCTGATGCAGTGAAAAACTACACAGCTGTTGTTACCAGATTAATTCGGTTGGGCACAGACATTTCTAACCAAACCAATTTTTCTGACGTGGCGACCGACCTGAGAACACTTGCCATTCTTGAGTCAGCTAAAGAGAATGGCGGAATCTTGCGCGCAGTTGTTTCAGTTACTCTAGCTCTCAACAAGCCAATCAATGGCAAGTTGGTGAAGAAAATTTTAAAGCTCAAGGGTGGCCTTGAGTCGAACTTGGTTTCGAGAGGCCTGAGTCTCCCGCAGGAATCTCAAGACCAAATCAAAGATCTGATGGCTTCAAACGATTGGAAGACAGTTGATGACACTGTAATTCATGTTATCAACAACGCCAAAGTTGGTGACTACTACCGCGATTCTGCGGCGTTCTTTTCACTTATATCAAAAAACCTCGATGTTGCAGGTGGTGTTCTGAAAGCCAAGCGAGATGGCATTATTGAGAATGTCCATAAACGAGCAGAAACTGAAGGCTGGGCACTTTTTGGAAACCTAGGCTTCTTAGTTTTTGCTCTGCTCGGTATCAGCTACGTCTTGTATTTGAACTCGCGCTCTCTGTCAGAGCAGCTCGTATCGCTAGCCAAGAAAATGGATACCAGTTCCAACCAGTTGGCTGTCGTTTCGAATCAAGTTATGGAGGGCAGTCAAACGCTTAGTAGCTCTGCCGTTCAGCAGGCCTCGAGTCTGCAAGAGACAGTCTCATCTGCAGACGAAATCAGTGCAATGGTTTCTAGAAATGCTAGTGGTGCCGCAGAGTCTTCAGAAAAGAGTGCTAAGAGTCGTGAGAACGTTGAAAAGGCTAGTGAGTCTGTAGATAGAATGTTGGCTTCAATTCGTGAGATCAGCCACTCTAACAAACAGGTGGTCGATGAGTTGAACTCGAGCAACGACGAGATCGCTGGAATTGTGAAAGTGATTCGTGAAATTGGTGAAAAAACAAATATCATCAATGACATCGTCTTTCAGACTAAGCTGCTTTCTTTTAACGCTTCTGTAGAGGCGGCTAGAGCTGGTGAGCATGGTAAGGGTTTTGCCGTGGTAGCTGAAGAAGTTGGTAACCTAGCTACAATGAGCGGTGACGCTGCCAATGAAATTTCAGACATGCTCAATTCAAGCATTCAAAGTGTTGAGAGTATTGTGAAGAGAACGCAGACAAGAGTTCAGTCTCTGTCTTCTGTTAGTACAGAGAAAATTGATGCTGGCGTAAAAACTGCTGAAGAGTGTGCAGACAGACTTGATAAAATTGGTCTAAGCGTAGAAGAGGTCGATGTTCTTGTTAAAGATATCAGCAATGCCTCAAATGAGCAGTCTGTAGGGTTAAAAGAAATCACTCATGCGATGGCTGAGCTCGATAACCTGACTCAACAGAACACGGGGCAAGCACAAGACACCTCAAGACTTGCGGCGAATTTAAAAGATCAATCGAAGCAGATTCATGATTTGGTGGATGAATTGGCTAGGTTGATCGGTAACGAGCACAAGGAAACCGCGAATCAGACAGAATCGAACGATTCTGACGCCCAGAGCAGCTCTAAGAGAGACATGGGTAACAACGTGATCATGATGCCTGAGTTAGAAGGCCGTGAAGCTGAGCAGGCCAAGCCTGCTGCACCCGCTAAGCAAGCTGCAGGAGGCGAGAGCTTTCCTGATTGGGATGATCCAGGTTTCGAAGAGGTCTAAGTGTCTGATCCGCAGAGCATCTTGAGAGTCATAGCCACTGATATGCAAAGACTCAGTGGCAACGTGTTTTCTGAGAAGCAGTTCAAGATGATGGACTCGCGAATCAAAAGACGCATCACTGAGCTTGGTTTACAGAGCCTACAAGACTACTTTCATCACTACACCCACAACCGTGTAACTGAAGGAAAAGTCCTATTGAGTCTACTTACGACTCACCATACCTTCTTTTTTAGAGAGTTTGAGGCCTTTTTACGTCTCAAAGATTTGTTGCCAGAGCTCATAGACAGTTTGAAGGCAAAGAGGCGAAGTGAGCTTCGTATCTGGAGTGCTGCTTGCAGTTATGGTCATGAGGTCTACACCATGGCGATGTTTTTAGAAAAGCATCTAGTCAGAGATGGCAAGGGTATCGACTACAAGATCTTAGCAACTGATATTGACCCTGAAGCGGTCAAAAGAGCCTCTAACGGAGTTTACAAAAAGCTTGAGCTCAACAAGGTGTCGCTAGAGTATTCACAAGGCTCATGGGACAAGGGCAGGGGTGACCTTGCTGATTTTGTACGAATTAAAAAAGCCATTCGGCAAAAGTGTGAGTTTAAAGCTCACAATATGCTCGAGTCGTCTTCTCACTTGGGCAAGTTCGATGTTGTGTTAGCAAGAAATGTTTTGATTTATTTTGATGAGGGCAATGTATCGAAAGCTTCAAAATACTTGCTTGAAGCGCTTGAAGAACCAGGGTTCGCTATTTGCGGAGTTTCTGAGTATCTTGATATGGCTGGCGTGAAAGGTAAAAAGCTCGTTGGCCCGATTTACAGAAAAGGTGGCGTAGAGGAAAAAGTTGAAGAAACAGTCTCTCCTGCTCCAGCTGCCGTTGAGGTCAAGGTCAACCGGCCTAAGACTGTGGTTTGCGTTGATGATTCTAGAAGTGTGTTGAGCCTTCTCAGCAAAATACTCACACCCGACCGAGGTTTTGAAATTATCGCCACAGCTGCTGATGGTGTTGAGGCCCAGAGCGTGATCAAGCGAGTTAAACCTGACTTGGTCACACTTGATATTCATATGCCTCGTATGACTGGTTTGCAGTACTTAGAGCAAATGAGCTCAGATCACCCACCTGTGCTGATGATATCTTCGTCTTCTCGAGAAGATAAAGAAAGCGCACTCAGGGCGCTCGAGCTTGGGGCTTCAGATTATGTTGAGAAGCCAAGCCTGCAAAATTTTAAAAAGTCACAAGATGAGATTTGCTTCAAATTGCAAGTTCTGGCTTCAAAGGGCAGCAAAAAAGCCAACTTTGATCTCGATCAGCAATTTGCAAGTAAGCAGTACGAAACCCATGAGATAAAGAAAGACCAGTGGGTCTGCTTGTCGTACCATGGTGAATCCTCTCAAGCAAAGAAGGCCGCAGAAGAGATGGGTCTTCCACTTGAGCGAACAGTTTGTGTTCTTACTAAAAGATTTGAAAACCAGATAGAGGCTTCTAAAGTTCAAGTTACTGAGATGACGACTCAGAATTTCACCGGTTCAAAAGGGTTAAGCGAGCAAGACAATCTCAGCATAGTTCGGCCCTCAGAAATTAAAGACCTTAAATTGGCTGGTCTAGAATTTGTCTACCTAGTTGTTGGCGATGCGAGGCCGTTTTTTAGAAATCTACAGCCGCACCTGGAAACCCAAGACTTAATTGTTATGCAAGATCTTGATATTAACAGGTCGTGGTTCGATAAAGTGAGATTTGCCGTTCCCCTTACTAGCTGTAGCTATCACGTAAGACAGCTGTTTGCTGAAAAGAAACGGGAGGCGGCATGAGGGAACTCGTCGCCAAGGCAGGTATTCCTTTTTATAAGCACCAAGTTCTGCATAGCTGCGTGCTCATCATTAGGTCAAGTTCTGCGCCGAAGTCTCTTTTGATCAAGCAAGAGGACTTGCCTGATTTTAAAACCTTGGTTCAAATTTTGAAAGATCTTGCAGCAAAGCACCCGAAATCAGACTGGGTAGTTCTTGGCACAGAGGGGTGGATCGACAGAATTTCAGGTATAGTTAAATCTCTTCCCCTTGATGGAGAGCTCAAAACTAAGGTTTTGCAAAACCGAGATGTGATCATGTTAGATGCCAAAAGTGGCAAAGTGAAAGTGCAACAGCTGAGAGAGCCGTCAGATACCACAGTTTTGAAGCTCGAAAGAACAGTTTCAGCAATCGGTTCAGCGAAGAGCCGGGTCTTGGTCGTCGATGATTCGCCGACAATGCTCAAGATTTTAGACTATATTCTTTCTCAAGAATCGAGCTTAGAAGTTGTAGGTTTGGTTGAAACAGCTGAAGAGGCCTTGAGCTTTGTGGAAGAAAAGCAAGTTGATGTTATCACTCTAGATTTGAACTTGCCCGAAATGCATGGGGTTGAGTTTCTGAAAGAGTGCAAAAGACGCAATATTAATATTCCCACGATTGTGATTACCTCGATGAACTTAAATGATGGTGACAAAGTTTTCGAGGCGCTTCAAAGCGGAGCGGTTGATTACATTCAAAAGCCAGACGCCAGCCAGTTAGATGCAGCTAAACAGAACATTATTGATAAGGTCAAAGGAGCTGCAACCGCTAACCTTAGTAATGCCAAGGTTGCCGAGGTTGCGGCACACTCAGGGCCGGTTAGCTATGAGGGTTCTGATATTGATTTGGTGCCAGTGTTTGTGGGCTCTTCTACTGGGGGCACTACGGCACTCGAGCGCATGTTTTTGAAGATGAAGGCGCCGATTCCGCCAATTGTGATTGTGCAACACATACCGCCTATGTTTTCGAAGGCTTTTGCAGATCGCTTGAACTCAATTCTACCTTTTGAAGTGAAAGAGGCTGAAGATGGCGATGAGGTTAAGGTCAATCGGGTTCTGATAGCCCCGGGAGGTTTGCAAATGGGCATTAGGCCTTGGAACCCAGGTGGTGCGATTAGAGTCTCCGTGCAAGACTCAATGCCAGTAAATCGCTTTAAACCCTCTGTTGATTACCTATTCGAAAGTGTAGCTATCAATTACTCAGGACCAAAGTTGGCAATGATCTTGACGGGTATGGGTAGAGACGGTGCCCAGGGAATGAAGTCGATGAAAGAGACATCAGAGTCGATTTTGACCATTGCCCAAGACAAAGACAGTTCCGTTGTATTCGGAATGCCGAAAGTGGCCATTGATCTAGGTTGTGTAGATAGTGTTTGTCATTTAGATGAGATACCACAAAAAATAAGAGAGAGTTTACAAAAGTTCAAGAGCAAACAAAGGAAATCAGCTTAATGACACTCTCGAAAATTTGTGTGGCTTTGCTAGTTCTAGCAAGTGCCCCGGCGTGGTCCGATACGGTTGCAGAACTTGAAGAAAAAATCAAAAAGCTAGAAAAGCAGATAGAGTCTGGCACAGACCCGGCTTTAGTGAACCCTTACCTTGAAAAGTTCAGAGCCGAGCTTGGTGCTGCCAAGGGGAGTGCCCCTATGGCTAAACCCGCACAGAAGCCAGCACCTGTGGCAGCCAAGAAGACGGTTGTCGCAAAGAAAAGAATGAATAAAAAAGAGCGCCAGTTGCAGTTTTTGAAGACAACTAGCGTAGAAGACCGACTTGATCGGTACTCAGTACTTCACGGTCTGATTAAGAACGCTCAGGCCAAGTTGGCCGACTTGCACAACAGTGGCAGAAGGTGGAGGAGTATCAAGAGAGAAGTGACAGCTCAGCAGGATCAAATTGTCGAGTGGCAAAAAGAATATGATGTGCTTACTGAATCACTTGGTGCCCTTCGTGCAATTGCGAACATTTCTAATCACCAATCGGCTAGATTGCCAAAGTCAGATTCGTCAATGGCAGGTTCAAATAAACTGAAGTTCAACGGTCACATGCAGTTTCGTCATGAGAATCAAAATGCCACCGGTTACGATCAAGTCGTGACTTCAGCTGCTAAAGAGGGCCTCAGTCTGTTTCGCCTTCGCGGAAACTTTTTGTACACTCCGCATGAAAAGCTCACTGTGGGCTTTACCCCGCAGGCAGTGAAGTCTCTAGGTGGTGATGAGTTCTCAACTTCAGGTGCTGCAGCTAACAGACAAAATGAGTCTAGTGGCAGTACTTATCAGCCGCAGCTTGATTTCTTTGAAGCCTTTGTCGACTACAAGATTTCTGACAATTTCAGCGCCAAGTTAGGTAGGCAAGAGTTGGCTTACGGTGACCACATTGTGATTGGGTCTTTGCCGTGGGCAAACGATGGTAGAAGTTTTGATGCCCTCAAATTTAGTTACCAGCACGGCAAGGGCAAGACAGATGTTTTTGTTTCTCAGATTTCAAATGACAATACGAATGCTGATGCCTCTGATGACAGCACGTTTTACGGTTTGTACACAGAGATCGGAGAGTTTGCGATTTTCAAAGAGTTTGATCTCTATGCATTGACCAAAAATGACGCTGGAGCTGACAATGAGATCAATACCTTCGGTTTTCGCTTTGAAGGCAACCTTAGTGGCTTCTTTTACCGAATGGAGTCAGGCGTTCAGCAGGGGTTGTTGGCGAACAACAGAATCGAAGATGGTTACCAGGTTGATGCCGACCTCGGGTATGTAGCCAAGTCGTTTAACTTTAAGTTGGGCTACGCTCAGGCTGGTACGCAGTACATTCAATTGTTTCCGACGGCACATGCCTTCTTGGGGTTTGCAGATATCTTTGGTAGAAGGAACATTGTGAGCTACCGCGCTGCTGCCACTTGGATGTCAAACTTCGGTTTGTCAGCCCATCTGTTTTATCACAATTTTCAAAGAAGAGACGTGAATGTAGTGCCTTATAATCTCGTCAACGCGAGCTTCACGAACCCTGCTGGGTCAGACGCCGCTGACCTAGGCTCAGAGATTGACTTGGTGATCAAACAGAAGTTTCTCAAGACTAGCCAAATTCACTTTGGCGCTGCGATCTTTACTCCGGGTGAGTATTTCAAAGATCAAGCGGCAGATGACGCCGACGAAACGAGAAACTTCCTTTACGTACAAATCATTTCAAAATTCTAAGACTACATACTGGGATCTCGTCATGAGATCCCAAGCATTTACGCTAATCCTTGCGAATTAGAAGCGGATGCCCACTTTGCCGCTAAACACAGGGTCTCGGTAGCGGTCGATCTGAGCAGCAGCAAAGACGTCTTCAAACTGAATACTCAGGCCAACCAAAGAGTGTGTGCCAAATTGACTGTTTTTAATAATGTTGGACTCATTGCAATCGGTCGTGTTGTCTACTGTGCCATCACCGCTGTTGCCACAGGTAAATTGGCTCTCTGCAGATACGAAGCCACTTCCGAAGTAAATAGAGAAGTCATTGACGTTCACGCCAGCGGTAATGAGTGCACCAAAATTTTGGTTTACGAATTTGTTGTCAATGTTGAGCTGATTGGCATGAGCATTCACAGCCATTGAAAGAGGAAGAAACTTAGCCTGATAAAAACTCCAGCGAGCTTGCATGCCGAAGTCTGAGATATTGAGTTCTTGAAGTGGCGGCACAAAGTGCATAAACACATCGATATCTTGGTACAGACCTTTGCCGACAGTAATCCGAGGGTAAGATAACTCTTGATTGCTTGGTCGCTCCTCGTTGGCGCAGCCCGAAGAGCCGGGTTCACAACCAAGTCGGTTCAGGGCCTCAGTGTCGATAAACTCCATGGAGATACCAATTTCAAGGCCCGAATAGCCACCGAGAGGGTAGGGGTTTGTTAAAAGTTTACTGCCTGTGGTGAGCCCTAAGGTGCGGGTGACGACGTCGCGATCATTTCGGTCGAGGCCTCTAGGTATGGTGAGGCTGGCGGCTGCTTCATTGGCCGTCAGCAAGGCAACCAAAATCAAAAGAAGAAAACGAGTGGTCATACACCAAGACCATATTTAGAATTTTAGCAATTGGCTAGGGTTGTTGAGCGCGTTAAAAAAATCGCATCAACAACTTTTACGATATCCGTCTCGAGTTCAGTCTGAGCCTATCGCTGCCAGCGCAATTTTTCTGCTGGAGCCTCATTTGAGGCCACGGTTTCGCTCTCGGGCTCGGCAGGCAAGATCTGTTGCAGTTGTGCCAGTGCGCTATTTGCTAGGTTCACTGTCTCAGCGTCGCCGACAGACTGTACGATTTCTTCAAGCACACTCACAAAACCTCTGAATACTGAAGCTGAGTTTGAATCAAGTGTTGAGACCTCATCATCTTCACCTGCAGTTTGAACACCTTTGTTCAATCTTCGCTGAGCGGCAGACTCGACTAATCGAATTGCTTTTTGAAGAACCTCGACGTTGGCGCTCGAGGTGAGTACAGACTTGAGGTGCCTAAGGTTGTTCACTTTTTTGTAGGCGTCTATATAAGTCTCTGTCTGCTTGTTCAGGCGAGAGCCAAACACAGCGGCATCTGCTACTCCAACTAATTTTTCAAAACTGCTTGCAGACTGAAAACTAGCGAGTAGGTAAACTGCTACAATTTGAATAGGCTCTCTTGGATCAAGCAACAACTCATCGACAACTGCGTAGTAGACACCGCTCGAGATCTGTTTCGATTGCCTCAGGCCAGCAAATTCGTTTGCGATCTTGTAATCAGGCATTCTTGAGAGTTGAGTCACCCAAAACGCCACAAGCTCGTCTTCGGGCTGGTCAGCATTGGTAGCATCCCTTGGGCCAATTTGCCCGCCGGGCCCAGTCACTGGTGCTTGTTCGGCGACAGTTTGAGTGTCGTCTTGCTCATCTGTGCTGTCATCTTGATTCTCTTGATCTCTCTTTGCTTGCGCTTCTTCAGCTGCTTTTTGTCGCTCCTCAGCCTGTTTCTTTGCGATCGCCTCAAGACATTCGACATCTTCTTCATCACATGGGTTGTCGTCAGCAACGAGGTCGTCTTCTTCAGTGCTTTCAGCAACCTTTTCGGGGTCATTGTCGCCAGTGGGTGGCTGCCCGAGATCCATTGAGCCAGTTTCACCATTAGGGTTTGAATAGTAGTTTTGGCTGTTGCCAGCCTCAAGAGATGTAGGTGAATTGCGGCGACCAGCTCGTCTATCAGAGGGGCCTGCAGCTGGGGGCACAGTGTCTTCAGTGTCTGTTTGCACAAATGGCGCATGCTCGGCATCAGCAATGATCTTGTTCAGATCAGCTGACTCACTCACAACCGGCTTGGTCTGTTTGCTGAACTCAAAACTCAGGCCGATGGCTGCGATCGTGACTAATGCTATTAGCTTCCAATTGCTCATAGGGCACTCCTTGCCCAATCTATAGATCACAACTCGTACCAAGGTGAGATCTACAAGTATCTGAAATGATTAGGTAATTTGAGGCCTAATTTTTAGGCTGTAAGAGCTGCTGTTAGACTACTCAACAGCAGCAATAGAGGGTCAATAAAACACAATATTATTAGCTATTTAGCTTGTAGTGTTGCGTTCGAAGGCTGCTGCAAAAAATGTCAACTTTGCGAAGGGTTTAAAATCACTCAGCTTTGGCGAGTTTTCTTGGTGTTTCAATGGTACAAGCCATATCGAACAAAGCCATTGCGCCTAAATCGGAGGGGAGAGTGATTTCAACCAACTTCGAGGTTGGTAAAAGATTGGTGCTCTGGTTGCCAAGAATAATAAAGCTGCCATCGTTTTGCCAAAGCCAATTGGGCTTGGAGCTTATAGACTCTGGTGAAAATGCTTTGTTAGAGGCCAGATACTTAGAGGCAATCTCAGGCACTTGTTGTTGACTCAAACTCGAGACTACAGGCTCAGGTAAGAATTCGCTTTCGACGGTCAGCCAGGGGTGTCGGCTGGCCAACTTCCACTGGCCATCAATCAGCCAGGCTGGGTAGAGAGAGTAGGTGTCTCGGAGCCAGCCGTTCGAGTGAACCACCTTTAAACCAAGTGGCGTGGGAGATGACTCTTGCAGCTCGAGACTGAGGTCAAACAAAGCCTCTGGCGTGAAACTGCGCTTGGTTATTCTATCAAGTTGCACTTGTGTCTTTCTTAAAGCGTCTTCGATTGTTTTGACCTGCAAAGGCCATTGAAAATCGGAGCGATGACTCTGATATTTCACCTCGACGCCTAAGTCGTTCTGACTCTTCTTTGTGATGTTCTGCAGCTGTCTTAATTGAGCAGTTAGTTTTTGTTTCTTGTACTTCAGCAATAGAGTTTTTTCTGTAAGTAAATGAAGCCAATCCTCTGGCAGAGATTCGAGAGTTACTGGTTTTTGAAGGTAAGGCTTGAGTAGGCGCTTTACTGATCGAACCCGAGATAGCATCTGCCTAGCTTCAGCATGCTCGCTTGCATCGGCATCAAAAAAGCTCTCTTCAATTTGTGGTCGGCTCGACTGTTCGTTCAAAGAAGCTTCAACGTACTGGCAAAAATCAGCTCGTGACTTTAGCGCCTGCTGACCAGTGCGATAGCCGCGGTCATTCTTTGCACCAAGGTGATTGGCAGCTAGAAGCGTGAGAAAAAAAACAAGGATGGGATATCTTATACTGGTCATCAACTCCTCGATGCTCTTATCGGCAGAGTCGAACCGATTTGACAGTGTTTCTTTACTCAACTTGTTAAAATCAGGCCGAAAACGCACCGCATCAAGTTTCTGGACGAAAGTCCGATACGAGATTTATGAAGGTGCAATCTATGGGACCATTCATGGCAAGCTCGGCTCCAGATCTCGAGCATCTTGAAGTCGAGTCAGCCAAGTTGGATGAAAAGCTGAAAGGTACTGCTGAGGTCTCGCCAGATTCTGAGTCAGGAGACTCAACTGCAGAGCAAGAGAACCGCGGCTTCGTGCACATTCTCGATGTGATACAGAAGGAAGAGCTCAAAAAAAGGCATAGCAAAGCCCGGACTAAAGAGGTCTTGTACGCGAAGAAGGGCGAGCAAAAGCGGGCTGTTCTTAAGTACAGTTCACTTGAAGACACCGACAATGTTCTCGACTCAAAAGGCGCACAAATCAATAAAGCTGCCTAAATACAAGATCTTAACGCAATTAATAAAAAACTACTAAAGTCCTGACGCAGTAAGTCGATAACCTTAATGACTGCCAATTTGTATCAAGTCTGTGGGCCCGTTCCTTTTGCATTTGGGCGAATGCATAAGGAGCAATCTGGTAACCATTTAGGGGGGCTCCAACATGTCTCTACGTATTAGTTCTTATATACCAAGCCTTGCGGCTCAGCGGTCTTTGTCGAAGACTCAGCGCCAGATTGAGCGTTCGCAAATTGCTCTGGCCTCTGGGAAGAGAATTGTCTCATCCGCAGACGATGCGGCAGGCTTTGCCATCTCAGAGAGCTTGAGGGGGCAAATTTCAGGTACTCGCCAAGGTAAAGAAAACGCTGAAAACGCGGTTTCTTTAATTCAGACAGCTGAGGGCGGATTGGCTGAACAGAACAATATATTAGTTAGGCTAAGGGAGCTCGCGGTCTATGCGGCCTCAGACACTATCGGAGACGACGAGAGAGAGTTCTTAGACATGGAATACCAGCAGTTAACTCAAGAGCTCGATCGTATCGCGAAAACCACGACCTTTGGTGCTAAGAAGCTGTTAGAGGGCACAGGGGAGGAGTTTGAGTTTCAAGTCGGTGCCAATAGAGGTGCAAACAATGTGATCAGCTTCAAGCTCGAGAGCGACACCACATCAGACTCGCTGGGTATCGACGGTCTTTCAATCTCAGATCAAGACGATGCACTCGATAACCTTGAAGAGCTCGACACTGCTTTGGTAACTGTGGCCGAGGCTAGAGCGACTTTTGGAGCTATGCAGAGTCGCTTTCAGTACGCTATCGACCATGCTGCTCTTCAGGCTGACAATCTAGAGACGGCGAGATCACGAATTACAGATGTTGATGTGGCGAAAGAAGTCTCAAACTTAGTCACCAATCAAATCAGGCAAGAGGCTGGCATAGCCGTAATGGCTGGAGCCAAGCAAGACGCTCAGAGAGTTTTACAGCTCATCTAAGTACTTGCTTCTTATTATCAGCAGACAACGAAGGGCTGTGTATGTCTCATTCTGACTGAATGAGCGGGGGCCTTTGTTTGCGACTTTGCTGGTGACAAGAAGCATGTACAAATAGGTAGGGCGGGCTCGGGGCTGCGTGATGTTTCACGTAGCCCCTTTTTTGTTTTTAAAGCTTGAGAACACCTAGTAGCGCAATTGGTCATTCAGGTTCTAGAACACTGGCTCGCTACTTTCTGCAGCTACAAAGGCGTTTAGACGCATTGCATTTATCGAAAAATCTCAAAAAAAATTCTTAAAAGTTCTCAGACATATCAAACACAAGACGCACAGCGTTTTAAAAAACCTAGACCAAAGGCTAAAGAAACCTAGACCAAGGCCGAGGAGTGTCTTGAACGCGTTGGAGCAACCAGAGTTCAAGATACATTTTGGCAGTCACCAAATGTCTTTTGATCCCTGCACTTCAGAGCAAGACAAGAAGGTCAGTCACCCTTCTTTGCTTTGAGGTCTCCAACTTAAACACATTTTTTAACGACACGAAGTCCGTTATCGGGTTGGCCAAAAGCCTTGAAAACTGTGGGCAGCTCAACCTGTTAACGTCTGTGCATCTGGATGGGCACAAAGCAGTTGGAGGCAACAAATGGGCTTAAGAATTAACACGAACGTAGGTTCGATTTCCGCACAGCGGACGCTGTCAAAGCAGCAACAGAGGTTAGAGCATGCCCAACAAGCTCTTTCTTCAGGTAAAAGAATCGTAAATGCATCAGACGATGCCGCCGGACTCGCGATCTCTGAAAACATCAGAGGTCAATTGGGCGGGATCAAAATGGCAAGAAACAACTCTTTCAATGCTCAATCATTGATTCAAATCTCTGAGGGTTCGTTGAATGAAATTTCAAACATCATGATTCGTTTGAGAGAGCTTGGGGTACAAGCGGCATCAGACACAGTTTCAGATGTTGAGCGAGAGTTTCTTGATCGAGAAGCTCAGCAATTGGTTGAAGAATCAAACCGTATTGCTTTGAGCACTAGATTTGGTAACAAAACTCTCCTAGACGGTTCAGGCGAAGAGCTTGAGTACCACGTGGGACCATTCGCTGGTGAAGAAAACGTAATTCGTTATTCGATCACAGCAGATGCGACTAACGACGCTCTAGGTATTGATGGATTGTCAGTCGGCGACAAAGACGGCGCAAAAGACGCTCTAGGTCTTGTCGATGAAGCACTTGTGCAGCTTGGTAACATGCGCGCAGATTTTGGTGCGGTACAAAGTCGACTTCAAAGAACGACAAGTAACTTAGACATTCAGTACGAGAACTTGTCAGCTGCGAAATCAAGAATCGCAGATGCTGATGTTGCATACGAATCTGCAGAAATGGCTTCTGCTCAGATTTTGCAAAATGCTTCAGTGGGTGTATTAGCGCAAGCTAACCAAAACGGAGCTTCAGCATTGAGCTTGCTCTAATATTCGGAGCGAAAACAATCAAATTGTATTCATAGTTTTGGGTCGACTCTCCTCGCGGGGAGAGTCACCTCAAGTTTTAAGGTTTTTGTGCACACAAAAGTTTTTAAATGGTTTTTAAAGGTTTGAGTAGTAGGCCCACAGACTATCTACTCTTAAGCCCGCCCTGGGGTCGCAAGACTCCGGGGTTTTTTTGTTTCAATCTTTACTTGTTTCCCTTGATGACTCTTCAATACTCATATCTGGTGCCGCTTCATGAGAAAGCTCATGGTACTCTGTTTCGGTTTCACCTTTTTTACGAGCTAGTGACTCGGCCTCTCTCGTCACATCAAATCCAGGTTTTGGTAGCCTCCAGCCCAGCCCAGAAATGAAAAAGGTTTTTTGAAAGTTGACGCCACCTTCTGAGGGGGGCTCTTCAATTGTTTCGGTGCCGGCCTGTTCATTATTGGGCATTGGCTTTTGGGCTTGATGCTTGATTTTATTGAGAGACTCCTGATCGTCATTTTTTTGAGCGATCAAATAGTCACGCAGACTTGCCCTATTGTTAACTTGAACTGTGTCGAGTAACTCGTTTGACTCCTCGACAGTCGGTACATAAGTCGTCGTGATTGTTCGATCATGTCGGGAGTCAGTGCTGCCGTTGCTTGTTATTTCTTCGCTGATTTGAATGATGTCGATTTTCATTTTTATCTCCCGGGCCCCTTCGGATGCCTTGGCCAAGTCAACGCTAAAGAGGCAAGCTAATGCTAAACAGATCACAACGGCCTTCATACTTAAACACTACCGGGGAGGGGTATTAACTAAAAGTTTTGCTGAATCGGATTCTCTAGAAATAGACTAAGATCCCCCGCATACGGATTGTGTCGAGGGGCGGCTTACCAAAAACGTAGTGTTCAAAGCGGCAAAGAACTGACACTTTAGAGCAGGTAAAAAACAAGACGATCTTTTGGCGCTAGGCCGACAAAGCCTAACCGATAAGTCTCGTATTGGTTCGCCCATTCAATTGCCTGTGGGGCGGGTGAGTAACGTGTGTCTCAGAATGCTTCATGAATGTTAGGATATATTCACCTTATACTTCTAGGGTATTGATAACACTCGCAATATAATAAAAAGGGTGAGGTGAATTATGAAGGTGATGGTTGTAGACGACGAGCAAATGAACAGAGAGCTCTTCTTTGACCTGTTTGACCGACAAGATCAGGTGACAGATGTTCAGTGCTTTTCGAGCGGCCAGTCTGCGGTTGACGCTTTCGGAAAATACTCACCTGACGTAGTGATTCTCGATGTGATGATGCCAGGTATGGATGGGTTCGAAACCTGTCAAAAGATCAGAGAAAAGTTGGGGCCGACGGGGCCAAAAGTGATTATGATCACAGGAATGGCTGGTGATGAAATCGAACAGCGTGGTCTCAAGTCTGGAGTCGACAGGTTTTACTTCAAGCCGTTGAATATTCGCACTCTTATTCAAGAAGTCCTCGAGGTAGCTTAGACTCTTTCAACAAGGGTAAGTGAGCTACCTCTGTCAGTGACCAATTCAATAAAAATTTTCATTGCACCGGGCTTGGCTAAATAGGCAGTCCTCTATTCCTCTATTCCTCTATTCCTCTATTCCTCTATTCCTCTATTCCTCTATTCCTCTATTCCTCTATTCCTCTGTTCTTCTGTTCTTCTGTTCTTCTGTTCTTCTGTTCTTCTGTTCTTCTGTTTAGACTGCCCTCCAAGATTTGAGCCAAGACAATTTATAAGAACAAATAGGTGACGTAACGGGTTCACGGCACTATATTCACGAAACTGATCAGTGAGTGATTGTAGAATATGTGACGAGTTAATTAGGTGGTTGATATGAAAATTGCGGTGATAGGATCAAACAGAGGTATAGGCTTAGAATTTGTAAACCAGCTATCGGAGCAAAATGAGGTTTACGCATTCTGCCGGTCGGCTAGCGAAGAGTTAAGAGCGCTTAAGCCAGCGAAAATAGTTGAGGGTTTCGATACATCTAACCCAGCGTCGATGTCTGAGAGGCTAGAGCAGGTGAGCGATGTCAAGTTTGATTGGGTTCTGGTTGTGTCTGGCATCCTGACTTCTGAGGGGTTGGACAGTTTTGACCATGATCGCATTTTAAGGCAGTTTCAGGTCAACTCACTAGGGGCTATTGAGTGTGCCAGGCAATTTTCACCTCATGTGAATAGCGGCGGTAAGATTGGTCTGTTGACTTCGCGAATGGGCTCAATTGCTGACAATGGTTCGGGCGGTATGTACGGCTACCGAATGTCTAAAGCGGCATTGAATGCGGGTGGCAAGAGTTTAGCTCTCGATCTTAAAGACAACAATCTCACTGTTTTGCTTCTGCACCCAGGCTACGTCAAAACTGATATGACGAATCACTCAGGGTTAATTGAGACAGATGAGTCTGTTAAAGGTCTAGTAACGATTATGCAATCTAAGGGTCTCGAGCAGACAGGCAGCTTTTGGCATACCAATGGCGAAGAGCTGCCTTGGTAGCAGCTGAAGAGTCAAATTGAGCATAGAGTTTTCGCTTGCGGATCAAAAACTGTGGTTTGCGCAAGCGAATAGATCAAGATGTCTAGAGCAAGCTTAAGGCAAGCTGGCGTCGATGAGTTGATCTCGCGTCATCACGACCTGTTTGTCTATGGCGTAGACGAAGCAATTGTAGTTGCCTGAGCTCAAATCAACGCTGTCTTGGCACTCTTCAAGGGCTTCAATTTCTTGTTCTCGTGTAATGGGCTCTTCAGACTCTAGAAGGTAGGCATGCCCCTTCCAAGAGAGTGTAATTATGAGGTGAGTTCCGCCGTTGTCAGCTCTTTGATAGGCATCTGCGATTTGTTCTCTTACAAAAGCATCTGCAAAGGGAACTTCTTCAACATTGATTTCTCGCGGGCCATATCTCAAGCTTTTGTCTTCAAGTTGATAATTTTCAACATCAAAGATCACTTCACTTCCTAAAGAATAGACGAAGTGTGGTTCATCCCACATTGTCTCAAAGATTTCGGCAGCTCTCCGGTGCGCATCAGAGTAGGAGGCATCGCTCGAGCCTAGAGCCACTCGGCCGTTTGTGTTAGCAATCACCACAAGAAAAAGCCCGACGGCATTTGCAAACGAAGCTGCAACCCTGGCTTTGGTTGCTTCAGTGACTCCAGGGAGTAGGGAGGCATCGAAGAGTTCAGGTGTAGTGAGTATAGAACCCTGACTCAAAAAGAACTGGTCCTCGTTTTTAACGAAAAGATTACCTTCGGCCAACAAACTACAAGGCTGCCTGGCTATCAGGTGACATCTTTCGAGAATAACCCGGTTAGCTTCATCTTGGCTGTCGACTCTGTTACTCGATAAGCCAATAGCAGTGCCCACACCAGTAGGAGCCATTGCCACGGCTTTATAGGGTGAAGGGTCACTGACATAGTCATTTAAGAGGTTTCGAAAGTCTTCAGAAATTACGAGAGGTACTAAGCTCGGGTCAAAAGGGTCGCCGGCTTTGAAGCGAAGGTTGGAGTCTTCGAGGTCTATGGTCTCGTCTGATGGGTCGGCAAAAGCAGGCTTACGTTGAGAAGAATCTGACTTCGAGGTTGAAGTGAAGTCACCACAAGCCGACATAACTATTGGCAAGCTTGGCAGAAGGATCAGGTGTGTGAGCTTGAGCCTAAAACATTTTCGAAGAAACTGCGCAATCAAGATACGTGACGGCATCGCAAATTACCTCATAAAGTCTCTCCCATACAGAAGATATACGATACGCTGAAATCTAAACTTTTGATATCACTCAGAAAACTCAGTCTCATTTTGAGACAGAATGAGCTAAGTCTTGAAACTGAGACCCGCAAGTAGTTTCACTTCAGAAGCTGCAAGCTTCATTCGCAGCTATTGATAGGCTTGATTGAGTTCATCGGCGATTCGCTGGTTCATAACACCGGCTCGAGAGCACATAAGATCTTCGACATCAATCTGGTAATTCGTTATGACCCCTTTGTCGGCCTCATAAAACTCAATGTAGCAGTCGGGCAGACCAAGCACATGCCCGAACTCATGACGAATGGTCCACTGAGTGTTCCAGTCATCGAGGGAGTCTCTTGAGTTCATCACAATGTGGTCACTACCCAGGCCCTTCACGTGAGGGGTCACATCAGGTAGCCACTCTACGAATACGCCTGCAAACTGGCCACCGGTAAACTGCACTTCAAGGTTGAAGTCTCCGAGGTTGAACTCATCTTCGATATGAGTCTTCAAGAACTCTTGCATTTCAGTTGGGGCAGTTCGAAATTTGCTGACAAAGCCACGAGTCAGTTTTTGGGTTGAAGCATTCTTCACCCGACTTGGTATTTTAAAAAATGCTTCGTAGCGAGAGCGAGCTTGGCTCCAGTAGCGTTGGCTGAACTGGTAAGCTTCACCGCTCGTAAGGTATTCTTCAGCTTCTCTTCGGCACTGTTCGAAATGTCTTTCGCTGCCAAACTGTGAGCTGTTGTAGCAAAGAGTGCGCAGCCAGAGGCGCACGTTATTTTGCTCTTCTTCTGGTAATTCAGAAAAGCCTTGCAGAAATTCCCTTAGGTTCTCTTTTTTAGACAAAAAGTGATAGCCCCTAATGTCTTCGGCTCTGCGACCTGATAAGTAGCTTAGCCATCTTTTCATCATCTCCCAGCGGAGAGTGATGCCATACATACCATCAACACGTCTTGCAAAGGTGCGATACTCTTCAACTTCATCAGTGGGTAGGTCTGGTGTTGCAGATTTTCCGCCCATAAGAACGGCCTTCATCTCGGTAGGTAGTTGCTCACTTAGGTCAGAAAACCTTTTCTCAATTGTCGAAGGCCCGTAACTCATCGGTGAATCGATCGGAATGCCTCTGAGCTCACCAGGGTTATACAGGATGATAGGGGTGTCACGCTCAGAGTTGATGAGTTCAAGCCATTCGAGATTGACCCTGCCCATCTCGATGATTCGTCTGTGCAACTGGCTCATTGGCTCGAGCTGCTCTTGTTGTTGAAACTTTAGGCTGTCTCGGTTCAACACTTGCTGCTGCAATGCCTTTTCGAGCTCCTGAGACGTCATTTGTAGGTCGAAGTGTGGCATATGACTATGCGTAGATGCCCAGGCAAAAGGCCCCAAAACAGTGAGTGAAGTCAGCAGCAAGACGAGACGCATGATCATATTCCCCCCAGAATTCGATGCTTGAAACCTTACAACACTTTGAAGGCAAAGAGCCAGGCAAGCCTTGAGTCGCCAGTGCGTCATCCCGATTTATGAGCGACCGACGACGAGTTCAGTCTCTTTTGGTGGTTTTGAGGTTTGGGCTGGGTAGTCTACTTGGGGTGAATTTAAAGTTTCTTGAACATAAAACTTAAACAAAATTGTGCGAAATTTCGTAATGGCAGCGACAAAGTTTGCCAGTTGGATCTTGGCGTCAGAACCAAGTAAGCCTAATAGATTCGTTCTCACGCCACAAAGACATTGATTTTGTGTAACCCCTACAATGGCTTGCTATTTGCGATGAGGCGGCCCGTCAGGAAAGAGATAAAGAGGATCGATCGAACTTCTCAAACATTAGAGATGTCTGATCTTTCTATTTAAAGGAGACCAAACGATGTTTCAGAAGAGACTTCTTCTAACGGCGATCTGCGCCACAATGATGATTCCCCCTTCGTCAATTGCACAAGATGGAGCTTTAGCAACCCCATTTATCGGAGCCAACGGTAATGGCGGAGCCTTCGTCGGCACAGCCGGAGACTACAATATAGACAATGTCACCCAGAGCAATACTGAGATCATTGGCCAAGTTGTCGGAATGATTCAGGGTGTTCAGCAGCAAGACCGAGATTACTAGAAAGCGATCGGTGAGCGAATGAACTCTGGGCTTAACGATCTTGAAAGAATCAAGATTGAGCTAACAGAGCTGAGCCAACAGTCTCAGACTCAAGCCTTCATTCCATTGAATGATCTTCTTTTGGTTGTGAACAAGTTCAACCAAAGGGCTGCAAACATCGAAAATGACATGGCCACTTATGGTTCAGTAAGCCGCGACACACTCCCTTCTTATTCTGCAATTGTTGCTGGTGATCTTGAAGTGGATGTTCCGACGGTTGGTAATATCGATCTGTCTCCCATTACAAATGAGATTACGGCGTCATTGCAATTGCTTAGAGACTCAGTCAACTTGCTACCATTTCTAAATGTACAATCAAAAGTGGGCCAAGTTGTAAAACTCACCAGCCCAACTGGAGCTGAAGGAACTGTCTTGAGCCCTTACCTTCAAGGCATCACAATTCTGACTTCAGATGAGATTGATGACCTGAACTGGATAGTTCGAGTGAAGAGCGCGGTTGACGAATCAACTTTTGAGCTGCATGAATTGTACCTCGATAGAACAGTCACTCTTATAAACCGATTCGTGAGCGACTACGGCTCTGAAGAGCGCTTCCGGTTTCGTAACGAAAACGACAAAGAGGCTGCTGTTAAAGCTTTCGAGCAGATCATGTTGGCGTTCAAAAGAAAATCATATCTAAGAAGAAAGTATGGAATTCGCCAAGGCGCTTTGCAGTCTGATGAATACCCAAAGAACCTTGCCAATGTTGAGACATTTAGAAACGTGTTCAGTAGCTTTCGCAGAGAGCAAGCAACCGACGAAGCACAACTTTTGTCAGCCTTCGAGAGCGCGCGTAACTTTGTCGAGCTCTATGACAGACAAAGAACTCGAGTTCTAGATAGTGGTGCTGAGATAGAGGCCGCTCGTGATGAAG
>JABSOQ010000032.1 GCA_013216195.1 Bdellovibrionales bacterium | reverse complement strand
ATCATTGTTGCCTCCTGCGAACAGCGTGTTGTTCTCTGATTTAAAGCCTGAGCAACCGGTAAGAAGAGTTGCTGCGATCAAGACCATTGTAGACTGTATGAATTTGTTCTTTTTCATGTCCCTCTCCTTTCCTATTCGCCTATGCATTCGGACCGAGTTGCGATTCGTTCAAATAGCCATTTCAGTTTGTATCCACCGTTTTCGAAGTCTTGAGCTACTGCATTGATCATGTCAGATTCAAAAGTAGCTGGTGCTCTTCGGCAGAGAGATTCAAACACTCGAGTGGTTAAACACACAGGAAAGGCTCTCGAGTTTGAGATCATTTCGCCGAATGCAGTGACACCAGAGCCTGAGGTCGGACCCCTCCAGCCGAATCTTTGAGCGTTTGTTCCTCGAGTTGTCTGATTCACCCAAGAAGTATTGGTGATCTCGTGACCCCCAGGGAAGACATCGAAGTTGTGGTTGATCTTTTCGACAATACCTACAGGCATCTGAGGCAGGGCATTTGGACCTCGGCCAACACTGTAGAAAGTTGTGTACTTCACAAGATTGTCGACGAAATCGTATCTTGCGAAAGCTCCGCGCATACCATCCATCGGGGAGTGGCAAGACTTACAAGTTGTTTGGTATTTTGCATTTGACCCGCCAGGGTACCTGTCAATGTCGCGACCTACATAGGCATCTGAAACATTGGCGTCAGCCCATTGTTCAATCGGCGAACATAAGAATTCTTGAAATGCGAATTCGACAAGTCTTCTATTTGTTCCAGCATCTGCATGAGCTGAAAGAAAAGCTCTCGATGTGAGAATACCTGCAGGGTTTGGATTCTCTATCACCTGACCTGCACTACTTAGCAGCTTTTGACCTTGCACCCTCACGAGAGCTTTTGAGATGTCATAACCTTCGGCTTCGAGAGACTCGAAGTGACGATTTGAACGTAACATATCATTAGCTGTATCGCTTGGTATTAGTGCATAGCCCGCACCAGCTTGATAATAGAAGTTGCCAGTTAACAACTCTCTAGCATCGCGCTCGTCTCTTGTGACACCGATGAACATCGCTGCCATATCGTTCAGAGCTGCTTTTACAGTACCCTCACGATTTGACATCTTGACCGCATAATCTCGAACAACGAGGTTGTAAAAACCTGGATCATTGGTGGCAAGGGCTGCCGCTTCCATCCAGCTGTCGTTGTCGATAAAGGCTTCCATCTCTTTTAAGATAGGGGCATCAATTGCGATCTTAATTCCAACAAGACGTTGATAAAGCTCGAGGGCCTTTGTTCGGTTTTCTGATATGGGAGCATCGACCTCTGGCATAACTTGAGGCACTTCATAGAAGGCACCGTCGGGTAGCAGGTCTCGCAATGTGACAGCCTCGCAGTAGACAGCAAGCAAGTAAACTCGACCTGTCCAGGGGCGATCACCTGTCAACTCGTTACCGAGAAGAAGACGATACTCTGCCCAATTGTTGAAGTTCCCACCAAGGCCATTAATGTTTGACGGCTGATCATAAACGATCTGGCCGTTAACAATCAGCTTGATCGTTCCGGCGGCATCACGTGTGAAGATCAAGTGTTCGGGTGAGCCTGTGTAGTTGGTGTCATCTTCGATATAGAGGCCAGAGCTAGTGTTAACGTTGTTACCGCTACCATTGTTGTTGCCATCAGCACGAACTCGAAAGTCGTAGTTGCCTTCTCCGTTGTCGTAGTCTTGACCCAGCGTGAAGTTTCTCTGCTGAGTATTCACCGACATGCCAAAGATTCTGGCAGGCCCACGTTGGTCTTCAACTCTTGGCTGAACCCATGCCTCAACCGTAAGCTCATTAGTGGCTCGGCAAGCATTGCGTATCTTATTCGCCGGATTTGCTGTTGATGCAATTGGTGCGGTTGATTCTCCATCGATCTGGATGTAGCCGTTTCTTCGAACAAAGTTCGCGGCTTGTCCTTGATCGACATTCATGTTGAGAGCTGCGCCGTTGGGTGCAGTGTCTCGAATGGGTCCAGAAGTCTCGTTGAACAGGTATAAAACCTGCGCCTTCGACGTGTCGCCGTTTCCGTTTATGTCTAAGCCAACTGCGTTGGCTCTTATAGATATGAGATAGATGAGCGCGAGAGTCGTCATAACTCCCAATACCCGCATACCCCTGGTATCTTCTTCCATGGTTCTTACCTCCCCACTTGGTAAGAACTCATTTCCCCACTAAATTCGTCTGACCTCTCATTTTGCAACGCTAATGCCAGGTATAAATCAGTTTAAAGTGGCCTGTTTTGAGATGGCTGTATCTGAATTTGACATCGTTAAGAGATTGGCCAGTCATACTGTCGAATTAGATTTCGACAGTGGTGGGTTTGTTTATCTATATATATTCGTATTTTTTATCGATTTGAAGACGCCAGTTGAAGCTAAAGTTTTTGGCTGATTAATTTCGTTTTTTACGTACGTAGAGGCGTTTGTCTATCTTGGCGATGACGTTTTTGTCGATATCATAAACAGTCACGGGCTTGTCGAAGATGTACTTTTCGTTTTCGTCAGCCTTCTTTTTCACCTCTGCAATCTCTTCGTCAGTCCATTTGAACTCGACGTGAACAGTTGATTTGCCAGGTTTTACAAAGTCGATTGTGGCGCCTTTGTCCCAAACTATATACTCCGACCCCAAGATCTCAAGAAGCTGAAACATGTAAAAGGGGTCAGTCATGGCGTAGAGAGAGCCGCCGAAATGCACTCCTACATAGTTGCGATTGTACCAGGTAAGTGGCAACTCGACTCGAATGTACTTGAAATCGTCAGAAATTTTACGAACTCGAATGCCGGCCCCGAGGTAAGGGGCCCACACGCCAAACAGCCGGCTCATTACAGATTTTGGTATATTGGTGAGGTACTTTCTTGCGAGATGAGCTGCCATTTGTCTGGTCCTTGGCTTATTTAAAAGACTCTGCAAGAAACTCTTGCATCATTTGCCAGGACTGTTGATCTGCCTGCTCATTGTAAGCAAGGGGAATACCAAATTTCTTGCCGTTCAGGGTGGCATCTGGGTTTGAGAAGCCATGTAGAGCACCTTCGAGGTTAACGAACTTGAAGTCTGCACTTGCTTTGGTCATTGCTGATTTGAAATTTTGAATAGAGCTCTCTTTGATGAATGAATCATCTGCCCCGTTAATTACAAGCAGTCTGGCCTTTACCTCACCTTTTTTTGCCTTTGTTGGAGTGTCCAAGCTGCCATGAAAACTGACTATCGCCTTCAGGGGTAGGCCTTGCTTTGCAGCATCGATCACAACGCCCCCTCCAAAGCAGTAGCCAATTGCAGCGATTTTTTCTGCATTTACGCCCTTCACTTTCTTGAGAGTCTCCATTGCGGCCGTGAAGCGGCTGGCAACAGTTTTGCTGTCTTTCATAGCTTGGCCTGCAAACTTACCAGCATCTTTGGGGTGCTCAAGAATTTTGCGGTCGCCATACATATCAGTAGCCATCGCGACGTAGCCAAGTTTTGCTAGCATAATTGCTCGTCTGCGCGGGTAGTCGGTTTGGCCCCACCACTCGTGAACCACCAATACGGCCGGGGTAGATTCGTCAACATTCATTGGCTTGGCAACAAAGCCGAGGTGTTTCTTGCCGTCGATAGTGTATTCAACCTCTTCGGTTAGCACCTCTCCAGACAGCATGCTATTTGATTTGCTGCCAGAGGAGCAGGAAATAGTGAAAAGGGTTAATACGAGGGCAGCAATCAACTTCATTTGACTCTCCGAGGTTTAAGATTTCATCAGGCATCTGATGCTACCGAAAAAGGATAGCTCGGGCCAATCCCTGTTGCGTCATGAGTCGACTTTAACTTGGCTTAAAACCTCAAGATCGCTACGCTTTCTGAATTATAAAAGGAAGTGCAGCATGATCAGATTAGTCGTTTTTGTATTTCTATTATTGGGTGCGATCTCTTGTACCAAAAAACAAGAATCATTGGATGTTCAGCAACAAGGCAGCTTCAAAGAAGAGCCACTTGCATTTGATACAGCGAATATCGACCCGAGTGTTACAAAAGACACTCCTCTTAAGGTTTTGATGATCAAGCCTAACTCTGACAATGTGGCGGCTGTTCAGCAAATCACTGTGACGTTCAATAAAAAGATGGTTCCTCTTGGCGACTTTGAGAAGCTAGCTGAAGGGCTGCCCATTGAGGTTAAACCTGCGGTCGATTGCAAATGGCGATGGCTTAATTCAGCCACAGTGGCATGTAACCTTAATGAGAGATTGCCAGATTCAAGAGAGTACCGTGTTACAGTTTCGCCTGGAATAAAAGCATTAGATCAATCCGAGCTAAAGAAAGAGAAATTCGACACGTTCTCTACCAGGCGCTGGAGAGTGGTGAGTGTTGAAAACGAATTCACAAAGCCAGACCTACTCAGTACTTATTGGACATTCAATCAGCCGATGAAGGTGGCTTCATTAAAAAAGAAAATGGAGAGCAAATGTGGTGCGATCAAAGTTGAGGCTTTGGGTGAAAAAAAGGCAGAAGATCTGAGCCTCGACCCCTCTCGCAGCTACAAGGTGTCTTATCTCAAGCCAATAGGCCTTAGTAAAGACTGTTCGATCCACCTCGATGAGACAGCAAGGGCTGAAGCTGGAGACCTGAACGGGAAGTTCTATTCACACAGTTTCAAGACTTACGGCAGATTTAGAATTGCAGAGCTTAGCTGTGGGTATTCGAACAGTAAGAGTATTCCTGAAAAATCAAAACTCAAGGAAGTTGTCTTTCAGGGTTGTAACCCTGACGCCTATTTTTCTATTGAACTGAGCTCTCCAACAAGTGGTAAGGGTATTGGCGGCTCGGTCAAAGTAGAGCCACAGTTTGGTTGGCTACCAGGAGGAATGGGTTCACCTGAGTATCACGCTCAAAACCCTGAGCAAGAGTACAACCACATTCATCTGCCGGGGCCTTTAGAAGGCGCAGCGGAACATAAGATTTCATTGAGTGGTTTGAAAGACAAATTTGGTAGAGCTCTAGAGGGCCCAAGCGCAATTAAAATCAAGACCACTGATTTTAATGCCCAAGTGATTTTACCTTCAGGCTACGGGGTTATCGAAAAGGAAGGCCCTTGGAGGCTCGCTTACAGCGGAGTTAACGTTGATCAAATCGGCGTAAACCTTTTGCACACTGACAAAGCCAACATTGAGTGGGAAGAGGCCTACAAGGGGTGCCCAAGCATTTACTCATCGGAAACTTCGTTATTCGATAAAGTCGGCGGTGAAATTCAGAAGGCTCTAAAAACCGGCTGGCAAAAGAACTACCCTGGCACAAACCCGATTGACCTCAAAGAGCTGCTAAAAGGCAAAAAGTATGGGGTTATTTACGGCCGCGTATTCGAAGAGCCAGAGGTCAAAGAAGTATCGGGCGTTCTAAAAGTTGAACCTAGTGTAAAAGAAGATAGTTACTCGGGATGTTCGAGTTTTACCACAGTCGTAACCGATCTTGGGATTATGGGAAAAATCGGTTTTTACGATTCGGCAATATGGGTCCATAGCATCAAAACTGCGAAGCCTGAAAAAGGAGTCAATGTTGCGATCATGCAAGGTAGTAAAATCGTAGCCCAGGGAGTTACCGATGATCAGGGGCATGTAGCGCTTGATGGAGCTAAAAAGTTTGACCCCGAAAGAAACAATAGCTGGAAGAAAGATCTTGCGATTTATTTGATAGCTTGGACCGAGGATGACTTTTCAATGCTTCCTTTCTCAAGAGGTACAGATGGCTTGGAGTACTACAACTTTTCGAATTGGGAGACTGGTAACTACGTCAGCAGCGGCAAGCTGAGCGAGAGTGATAACTCAATTGTGCATGCAATCACAGACAGACCTCTCTATCAGCCAGGTCAGAAGGTTAACCTCAAAGTCTTCATGAGACATTGGGAGCCCAGAACCTTTGGTATGAAGCCGGGTAAGGCCTTTGAGCTCTTAGTGAAAGACGCAAGAGGCAAACAGGTTTTCAAAAGCAGACTTGAACTCAATGATTTCGGAACTGCCAATGTGGAGTTTGATTTAGACCCCTCGGCTTCTTTGGGCAGCTATTCAGTCAGCAAACAAGAAGAGACCGACAGCTACCCGCAGAGCATCGGAAGTTTTGACGTTCAAGAATTCACGTTGCCAAGTTTCAAAGTTCTAGTGGACCCAGCTAGAAAAGTGGCCAAAGTTGGCAAGTCATCTGGTTTTAAGATTTCAGCACAGTATCACTTTGGTGGCGGGGTGCCGAACTCGAAGGGGAGCTACAGGGCTTGGTATCGAAAAACGAGCTGGAAGCCATCATTAACTAAATGGACCAAATTCATTTTTGATGACTCACGCAGCTTCACCATACCGGGCTATGAGCGCCCGAGTGCAGACTCATACAAAGAGCTGAGTTCAGGCGACATGAAAACCGATGCAAATGGCGATTCATTTGTTGGCTTTCTTCTGAGTCCAAATGCCATCAGAGCTCACGGTGAGGTTTCATTTGAAGGCAGCTTAAAGGACGATAAAGGTAAGAGCATTGCAGGAACAGGTGTGACTGAGGTCTATTACACTAGCTTTCATGCCGGTATCCGCACCGAGAAATGGACTTATGAAGCCGGAGATGCCATTGAGCCAGAGGTTGTTTTGCTTGACCCTAATGAGACACCAGTAGTTGGGCGTAAAGTTGAGTTGAAGTTGATTCATAGATCTTACTACACAGTAAGACGCTCAGGTGAAGGTAGCTACTATGGCTACGACACCAAAACCAAAGACCGCGTTATCGACAGCTGTAAGTTCAAGAGTGGCAGTGAGCCATCTGGTTGCACGCTGACCCCAAAAGCGGCTGGTTCGCATTATATACTTGCTATAACCAAAGACGAGAAGGGCAGGGTCAATACAACTTCAATGTCGAAGTATGTAACCGGTAAAGGCTATGTTGGCTGGCGACGAGAGGATCATGACCGTATTGATCTAGAAACCGATAAGAAAGATTACAAGGTCGGTGAGACTGTCGAGTTGTTGATTAAAAACCCTTATAAACAAGTCGATGCCATCATTACTTTAGAACGCTTTGGGATACTGAAACACATTCGAAAAACTCTAAAGCAGGGTGCAGAGATCGTGAAGATTCCTCTTGATGACAAGACCTATGCGCCAGGTCTGCATATCAGTGTGCATCTGATTCAAGGTCGAACCTCAGAGAAACTTGAAGGTGGGGTAGATCTTGGAAAGCCTTCGTTCAAAATGGGTCTGGCGGCTATCAATGTACTAGACCCCGATACGAAGCTTTCAGTAGAGGTCAAATCTGAAAAAGAAGTCTATGAGCCAGGTCAAATGGTCAATGCGAGTATTCAAGTTGAAACTGGCGCGGGCACAGAGGTTACCGAGCTATCAGTAGCTGTAGTTGATGAAAAAATTCTTCAACTAGCTGGCCCTTATGCAGGAAACTACAATCTACATAAAAAGTTCTACTATGCTCCTCCTGGAGATGTTGAAACTGCCCAGATGCTTAGTCACATTATTGGTCGAAGGCACTTCGGTAAAAAGGGTGCGAACCCAGGGGGAGATGGTGCTGAAGCGGCAATGAGATCAAACTTTCTTCCTTTGGCTTACTGGAACCCAACACTCAAGACAGATTCGAGCGGTAAAGCAAAAATCGAATTCAAACTACCTGACAATTTGACGACCTGGAGGCTTTTGGTTGTTGCTGTCGACAAGAGTCACAGGTTTGGTTACGACTCGGGCACACTCAAAGTGATTAAGAAGCTAATGATTGAGCCAGCGTTGCCGAGCTTTTTGATTGAGGGTGACAAGCTGAAGAGTCGTTTTGTTCTGTTCAATCGCTCAGGAGCTGATGCCAAAGTTCAGTCTGAACTCAAAGCCAAAGGTATGACTCTTGAAGGTGAACCAGCTCAGGTCGTCGATGTTAAAGATGGTGGCAAGGGTTATGCGGAATGGTGGATGAACACGATGTTCGGTGAGTCTGAGGCGGAATTTCAAGTGAAAGCAGCAGCCGGTGCCGATACTGATGGTGTGAAGTTGCAGATACCAATACGACCTTTTGTATCTTACGACACATTTGCAATTTATGGATCAACAGTAAAAGAATCTGTAACCGAAGATCTTCTATTGCCTAAAGATCTGCAATTAGAGCGTAGTGCTTTCAAGCTGGCGATGAGCCCAACTTTGATAGCTCAGCTAGAGGCGCCTCTAAAATATGGTATTGAGTATCCGTATGCCTGCTGGGAGCAAAAATTAACAAAGGCTGTGATGCTGTCTCAGTACATTCAGTTGAAAAAATATGTCACTGGGGTAGAGCCAAAGAGAAACCCACAAGACTGGATCTCAGAGCTGTTAGCCGATATGCCCAAGCACCAGTATAGCAATGGTGCCATGGCCTATTGGAAGCCTGATTACCGAACGGTTGATCCGTATCTATCTGCTTATACAGTGATGGCGCTGTTCTGGCTGAATCAACAGGGTGTAGAGATTCCGCGCGAAGGCTACAACCGTGTCATTGATTATTTGCAGGGTTACCTGAGTGGTAAAGAAGAGGCGCCGAAATACTACAGCCGAAAAGCCAATTCTACGGTTCGGGCTATGGCTGCTTATGTTTTAACGGTTGTGGGTAAAGAGCAGACAGAGACCATAAACAGTCTGTTTGCTGAACGTGAGAGTCTCAGTCTTTTTGCAAAATCATTTCTTTGGATGACAATGAAGAGGTTTGGTGAAGACGACACGCCGGCCAATACGTTAAAAGATGAGATCTATTCACTTGCTGATATGACAAGCGGAAAGATCCAATTTCAAGAGGGTTCAGTTGACGGCCTTCAAAGAATCTTACATTCAACTACTCGTACCAATTGCAACCTGCTAACGGCGATGCTTGAAGTTGAGCCCGATAGCCAGTTTGTGCAGCCTCTGGTGAGATGGATTATCCAGGGCCGAAAAACAGGCCGGTGGAACAATACCCAAGAGAACCTTTACTGCCTCAATGCACTAGTTCGTTACGCAGCTATCTATGAAAAAGATAAGCCAGACTTCAAGGCAGAGGTCGCAGTGATGAAGCAACAAAAGACTTATGAAGCCAATGACTTCAAGACAGAACCGGTGATTCATGCGGTCGAATTGAAAAAAGAGTCTATAGGCAAGCCAGAAAAGATTGAGATATCGAAAAAGGGTCAGGGAAGGCTATATTACAAGGCAGAGTTAAAGACTGCTCGGGCCAATCCTGAGGCCAAAAGCGTAAATGCTGGTTTGGGTGTGAAAAGAAACTACTACCTAAAGCGCGGTCGTAAATGGCAGCTCATCACTGGCGATGTGAAAATTAAACGGGGAGATCTTGTTAGAATTCAGCTGAAGGTTAACTCACCAGCTACACGCTATCAAGTTGCTCTTAACGATCCGTTGCCAGCAGGCTTAGAACCGTTGAATACTGCTCTGGCTACGACATCAAAAGCTGATCTTGGCGATGGAGAGGAAGAATCGAGTGATAGCGAGAGCCTTTTCTGGAGTGAAGATGGTAACTGGTGGGTGTGGTACTTCGATGGAGGGTTCTATCATCGAGAGCTCAGGCTTCACGCGGCTCAGTATTTTGCAGATTTCTTGACCTCAAAGAATTACGAGGTGAACTATGTGGCGCAGGCCATAGCGGTGGGTGAGTTCACAGCTAACCCGGCTCATGTTGAAGAGATGTATGACCCAGAGGTTTATGGAAAGTCAGAGTTCAGAAAATTCATTATTGGCGAGTAGTGGCTGGCTAAATTCTGCCAAGCAGTTGTTCTTATTTGCTGGGCTCGTGGTTCTCACAGCCCAGCTGGTTGTTTGTGTGATTTACGCCTGGAAATCACGCAGTCTTCTCTCGTTTCAATCTCAGGTGATTTTAGATAGAGGCGGGTACCCACTTAGGCACACGCTATCAGCTAGAGGAGAGCGTCGAAATTGGCTTCACCTCCAAGAGTTGCCACCCCTGTTGCCACAGATCTTTATCGAGTCTGAAGACAAGAGATTTTATGATCACATTGGTGTAGATGCGCTTTCATTGGCGAGAGTGGCTAGAGACCTTTTTTGGGATCGAGAGCTCAGAAGTGGAGCCAGTACCATAAGCATGCAGCTCAGTAAGATCTACTGGCCAGAATTAAAGAGCCCTATTCATAAGGGGACTCAGATGCTGCTGGCCCTTTACTTCGAATCAGTGCTGACGAAGGGGGAAATTCTAACTGAGTACTTAAATTCAGTGCCCTTTGGTTTTCAGCGGGCTGGCGTTGGAGCCGCTTGTGACTTCTTCTTTGGGGCTAGTTGCACAACATTGAGCCCTTCTCAGCTTGCAAGTCTGGCTGTGATCCCGAGAAACCCTGGGTATTACACTAAAGATCTATCAGCACTCTTTGAGATGAAGAATCGTCTTCTTAGTCAGATGGTTGCCGAGGTCGATCCAGCCTCACTCGAGTTGGCTCTTGCTGAACCTGTGCGTTTTGTGTTTCAGCCCTCCGAATTTGTCGCACCTCAGTTCACGAGAAGGGTGCTTAACCAAGCTCTACCTGGTGAAGAGATTCAAAGTTCTCTCGACTATCACTTGCAAAAAGAACTACAAGAGAGGTTTCGTACCGCTGTAGATGAAAAGCCGCTTCTGGGTGATTCTGGTGCTTTACTTGTGATAGACAACAGAACTCATACAGTTTTGAGCTACATCGGGAGCCCTGATTTTTTTCAGCCTGAGATTGGCCAGATTGATGCCGTGATGGCTACCCGTTCACCGGGCTCGACAATGAAACCGTTCTTGTACTCTTACGCCATAGAGAATGGCTACAGCCTAAGTGATGTCGTGCCTGATATCCCGATGACCTTTTCAATTGGGCGAAAAGTCTACGAACCTACGAATTACGGCGGAGACTACTCAGGGCCAGTGACGATTCGGCGGGCCCTCGCGAACTCTAAGAATATCCCTGCTCTCTACTTAACGAGCTTGTTGGGTACAGGAAGTGTTCTAGAATCATTTAAGCGTTGGGGTCTTACCAACACTACATTGCCAGATCATCACTTTGGTGTAGGTATTGCCATCGGCAATTTGGAGACCACCCTTTGGAGCTTGGTTCAGGCCTACTCGGTGTTGGCAAACAGAGGGCAGATGTTCGAGATAGGTTTTTTAGCTGATCACAACCCTGTCGGAGTCAGGGTAATGGACCAAGAGGTGGCCGATTTGATAACTAGCGTTTTGACGGATCATCAGTCACGCAGTGATGAGTTCGGTCGAGGCAGCTACTTAGAATTGGACTTACCTGTGGCGGTGAAAACTGGCACTTCAAATGACTTCCGAGACACCTGGATTCTGTCTTACAGTCCCGATTTCACAGTTGGTATGTGGAGAGGTAATGCATCGGGTGTAGCAACAGAGGCTCAGGCACCTGCTGCAAAATCACTTGGTCCTTTGCTGAAGGCTGTTTGGACAAGGCTTTATCAGTTTCGATCTCCAGTGGGTTTCAAACTTTCTTCGGAGCTTAAACGATTAGAGGTTTGCCCTCTCAGTGGAATGAGAGCAGGGCCCTCTTGCCCAAGCTCACATCATGAGTTTTTTCTTGCTGGCAAACAACCTAAGCATGACTGCCGTTGGCACAAAACCGTCAAGGTTGCCAGCTGCCAGGGGGAGCCTCAGGAACTGCGCTATGTTGAGTTACCACCAGAATACAAAGAGTGGTCAGCCTCAGGGAACTTACCGACTTTAAAACGCCAACTCAAACAAGCCTGCGGAGTCGACGATCTCAGCCAATTGAAGAACCTCAAGAAAGATATACCTAAGTTGTCTATTGTTGAGCCTCTGGATCAATCAGTTTACGCAATCGACCCGAATATACCGAACTCACATCAGATGCTAAAGGTTGTTCACCGAGGGGCACAAGATGGAGAAATCAAGCTCATCATCGATGGCCAGTTGTTTAAACGAATTCGATCAGAGTCTGATGAGGTATTTTTGCCTTTAAAAAAAGGGCAACACAAGATGTATCTAGAGTCAGAGCAGGGTCAAAGATCAAATGCTGTTAGCTTTATGGTGAAATAGTGAAGGCTACCAAACGATGCCCTTGGGTAAATATGAAAAACCCTCTTTACGTCGACTACCACGACAAAGAATGGGGGAGGCCCGTTCATGATGATTATCTTCATTTTGAGATGATTACACTTGAAGGAGCGCAAGCGGGCTTGAGTTGGGAGACGATTCTCAACAAACGCGAAAATTACCGAAAAGTCTTCTCTGGGTTTGATCCCAAAAAGGTTGCTCGATTCAGTCAGGCTAAAATTGAAAAGCTATTGCAAGACCCAGGAATTGTTCGAAATCGTTTAAAGGTCGAGTCTACGGTCAGTAACGCCAAAGCTTTTTTAGAGATTCAGCGTGAGTTTGGTAGTTTCGATAAATACATATGGCAATTTGTTGGCGGTCAACCGATCATCTCAGATTTCAAAAACTTAAGCGACTACCCTTCAAAAACTGAAGTCAGTGACACGATTTCTAAAGATCTCAAAAAGAAAGGTTTTCGGTTTGTAGGCAGCACGATTGTTTATGCTTACATGCAGGCCGCAGGGTTAACGCAAGATCATGCTAAAGGCTGCATGCATTACCAAAAGCGATTTCGCACTCGAAAACGGTAGACGGAACTCTAACCGAACCTTTGCTACATTGAGCTAATCGACTTTTCGGATTCTTCGGGTAGATTGTTAGATGGGTTTGCGATGTCTTGGGCACAAAAGGTCATGTACATGTTCTTTAGCAGCTGGGTGACGCGCTCATCTTTTATTCGGTAGTAAACTGATCGATTCTCTCTGCGACAATCAACAAGCCCGTCTGCCTTCATTCTTGAAAGAAACTGAGAAACAGATGACTGCGAAGCTCCAGAGGCTTTTTCAAGCTCAGTCACATTCTTTGTTCCAAGGGCAAGCTGGCACAATATGTTCAACCGCTGAGGATGAGCCAGCTGCTTTAGAATTCTTGCCACTTCTGTGCATTTCTCAAGATTAGGTACTTGCATGGCCCCAACACTAACAGGGCTGTTACGGCTTCGAAACCGATTTATTTTTAAAGGTTTGTTAAGATCAGTGCTGAGAACGCCCTAGATTGCTTCTCAAGAAGTAGCGCTATTTATTCAGTTTCGAGTGGGTGTGAGAATAGCTTTTTATACCAGCTTTTTTGGTCGCCATTGGTAATCAATTTACATGTCAAAAGGGGCGAAAGTTCTACTAAGGCAGACTTCATAGGTTCGATAGTTAGCTATTTCGAGGTCTAGATGTAATGCCGGTAGTGTGGCAAATAGGTTGAGAGGAGTGACATTGCAATCGATGTAGCTCAGACTTTGAAGCTATGAAAACGTCATTTCTATTGGTGATCATATTTTTGTTGGTTGGTTGCAGCTTTGGGTCTGAAACTGAAGTCGGAACTCAAAACACAGTAAAAGAAAAGAAAGAGAAGAGCATGTCTGATTTTGAATTCGATTTTGAGCTTTCGAAAGGTTCTTTTAAATACGAGAAAACAGACTTTGCAAGAACTCTATTGGCGAGCTCTGAGCTAGAAAATGAGAACCGAGCCGTATCTCCACTGTCTTATGAATTGGTCTTGATGCTCTTAGCACTGACGGCCGAGGGCGATTCACTGAAGCAAATTGAGGAGGCCGTTGGGTACAACAAGGAAGCCGACGGAGTCAAACAGCTTGCTAAATTGGTCGAAGGGTTCAAAACCTATGTTAAGGGGCGAGATACATCGAGTGAAGTTCAAGTTAGCTTTGGTATAGGTTCAAGCTCAAACCTTGAGTTGAACACAGAAATGGTTGCTCCAGTCAAAGATGAACTTAATGCCCTGTGGAGTGAGTACGATTTTGCCACTCAATCTCTGCAAGCAGCGAAAGAAATTAATGCTTGGGTTTATGAATAGACTCAGCAAAAAATTAAAGACCTTCTAGGTAAGCTGCCAGAGGATACTCTCATGGTTTTGGTAAATGCTCTGTATTTAAAAGCCCAGTGGCTTGAGCCTTTCAAAGAAAAAAATACCAAGCCTATGGATTTCACGAGAGCTGACGGCAAAAAAGTGAGTGTTGCCGCCATATTTCGCCAAGCCAACTTTGCTTATTTTGATCACTCTGCTTTCGAAGCAGTTGAGATCAATCTGGATTCGCCGGATCTTATGTTTTTGGCAATAAAACCAAAGCAAGATATTACGTCACTCTACAGGGTACCGAAAGAGATCTCATTAAAGGAGCTTTTTGGCGAAGCCAAATACCCAAAAGTGCGATTGCGTCTACCAAAGTTCAAGGTCAATAGTGATTTAGACTTGTCAAAATCTTTGGACCAACTGGGTATGGGGTGACTGAAGACAGCTCCTAACTTTGAACTTTCAAAGTTCTTTAAATCTAAAAGAGACATCATCATTAGTAAGGTTATTCAGGGCACTTTTTTTGCTGTTGATGAGCAAGGCATTGAGGCCGCTGCGGCCACTGCTTTGGTGGGTAGGGCGGGAGCCGGGCCAAGAAAAGAAGAGCCGATCGAGCTAGATTTCGATAAGCCTTTTGTTTTTATGCTCTACTCAACCTCTTTAGGTAGAGTTGTGATGGCTGGTGAGATTTGGGAGCCAGAGTTCAACTAATTAGTGCGACCCTCCTGAGCCGATACCACCTTTAGCTGGTCTGTCTGGCTCGATCTTGGGAAGATCGTAGATGATCTTGTCGATAAAGCTTCTGAGCTTTCGTAGTTTTTTCTCGTTCTCTTCATGCTCGGAATTCTCTTGGTCAACACGCAGTCGCTGTGGAGCCGCTGGTTTTTTTGCCCAGGGCCTCATTTCGAATTCAATGCTAGATCTTATTTCTGGTCTCGAACCGCCCTTTACGGCGTCGTCTGATCGATATCGCATCTTAGTTGGGATCTCTAGCTCAACGGCTTTTTCATAAATGGCCTTGCGGTGCTCATATGTTAGCTCATAGGTGTGATCGTAGTTCACCTCATCAATATTCGGGTGAAAGCCAGTGTATTTAGAGGTCTTCTGAAGTCGATTGTTCTCATATTTGTAAACCATGTTTTGGGTTGAAGACTTTGTAGAGGTCATGCTCGTAATTAGCAGAAACTCGAGTAACATTTAGGGCCTCCTTTGGTAGTCACAGTTTCTCTAATGTTGGGGAAGGTCACAAGGTGGCTATTCATGTTCAGGCACCTCCTGGCTAAAGGTACTGTGATATCACTAAGGCCGGGCTTCTTAAGGCGAGTCCATTTGCAATTTGTATATTAGTCTCTATGCTACAAATTGATGAGTATTTGTAGGGGGATCAATGTTACTCGCACCTTTGTTTAAGCGAACACTTACTGGACTTTTGGTTGTGTCAACTTGCTTGCTTTCAATGGCTCAGCTCGGCTGTGCCTCGGGTGGGTTTAAGCTCACGAGGCAGTACGCAAGATTCGTGAACAAGCAACAAACTGTAATTCGAGTTGTGCTTTATCTTTTAACGATGATTGTTTTCGCCGCAACAATTTTGATAGATGCCGTGATCTTCAATACCATGGATTTCTGGGAGGGCAGAGTCAGTGCCAACAGTTATCACTTCAATAAAGATGGCAAAATCTATGGAGTTAAGCATTATCACAAGGGCGACAATAGACTGCGAAACACTGAAATTCGAATTTACGAAGTAGAAGCCCCAGCAAATGCTGCGCCAGAGCTAGTTCATCTGTCAGAAACCGATTCTGGCAAAGTCGATATCTACAAAAATGGTGCACTCAAGGCCACTGTAGATACAATTCAAGATCTGCCAGAGATCACTCTGTTTGAAGACGGAGAGGCGCGGCCTTGGCGAAGCCCACAGTTGATAGCCATTAAATAAAAGACAATCTGATGCTCGATCCCAGGTTTGTGATGTGCTTCGCTGTGCACCAGTTGTAACCATCTCGGGCTCAGGCTCAGGCTTTGATTCCGATAGCATTTGCTGCCGTCGGAACAGTCTACGATGTGGTGCGCCTAATGATCCAATAATTTTAAGTATTTAGATTGGCTCCCGAGCCGCACCAAAAATGCTTTCTTGTAGGCGCGCTCTGTTTTCAATATAACTCTCGAAAACCTAGCAGAATAAAATGGGGATTTTGGTTGCTAGGTTTTTTGGGGGGAATATGAATCGATCGTTACTCAGAGCCGTTGGCTTTTTGAGCGTCTTTGTATTTGGTCAGTATGGGTACGCCTCTGTTGACTGGTCAGAAGGAGCTTTTGTACCACCAGGCGGTCGAACCAACATTTATAACCTCAACGAAGATGATCTGGCTGAGTCGACCCGTAAAGGGCGGCTGCATGCACTACACTACCCAGTAGAGGTGTCGGGCATCTTACTGCCTTTTCATACAGTAGAAGGCTTCTTCGACAGTAATGGGGGAGCTCCATTTAAGAGGTTTTTAAAGGCAGTTTTTAAATCATGGCAAGGGTACGAGAGTTTTGATGAAGTTCAGGAGTGGATGGGCTTAAACTCTTACCCTGAAGTCGAAACCGGCGATGTGCCATTTTTAAATGGTCACAGGCCTCAATACCGTATGGGCCTGACCAAGTTGCAAACCCATCATGGGCCGGCGCTCACAGTAAGCTGTGCACAATGCCACTCTGCAAACCTTTTTGGTAAGCGTGTGATCGGCCTAACAAATCGATTCACCCGTGCAAATGAGTTCTTTATTAAGGGTAAGAGGGCTATGGCGCTAGGGGACCCTGATCGATTTGCCTGGATAACTGGAGCATCTGAAGACGACCTGGCCCTGTACAAACATAGCTACCACAGCATGAAGTTTGTTGGCCTGAAAAAGCCTATAGCTCGAGGTCTCGACACATCGCTAGCACAGGTCTCTTTGTCGCTTGCGAGGCGTACAAAAGATGCTTATGCCAGTCGAGATCTTTATTGGGCTGAGAACCCGCGTCATGAGCGGTTGGCCACTGAGCCTGCAGACTCTAAGCCCGCAACTTGGTGGACACTAAAATACAAAAACCGATGGCTCAGTGATGGCTCATTAGTCAGTGGCAACCCAATCTTTACGAACTTTCTATGGAATGAAATCGGTAGGGGTACTGATCTAGAAACTTTAGAGGATTGGCTCGAAGTGAATATGGATGTCGTAGAAGAACTTACTGGCGCTGTGTTCGCGACCAAAGCTCCATCCTATTTCGAGTTTTTTTCTGTAGAGGACTTTGATCTCGATGCAGCGAAAAGAGGCGAAGCCCATTTCAATAAGACCTGTAGTAGATGTCACGGTAAATACGTTAAGGCGTGGAGTCAGACGGGTGCAGAAGATTTAATTAAGCAAGATTTGATGAAAACAGTGCTAGTTATTCCCGCTAGTCAGACTCGCGTTTACAATGTTGGTACAGACCCGAAAAGGCATGAGGGCATGTCTTCGTTGATTCAGCTCAACGACCTTGAGATATCAAAAAAGTATGGCATCAAAATAAAGCAGCAAGTGGGCTATGTTGCTCCACCCTTGAATGGAATTTGGGCTCGATGGCCATACTTTCACAACAATTCGGCCCCCACACTTTGTGATGTATTGCTTCCATCGAATTTGAGAGCTAAGCGTTACTACCTGAGAGCAAGTGTAGACAAAAATAGCGATTTTGATTCGACTTGTAACGGTTACCCAAGTGTTTCTCGAAGAAATTGGCGTAGGCTACCACACGAGAACAAGGTCTATTTAGGGGGATTGGGGCTCTCGAATACAGGTCATGATGAAGGCATTTTTGTAAAAGATGGCCAGAACCTTCTTAATGATCAAACTCGGTACGAGTTGATTCGATACTTACAAACTCTGTGAGCTTGCGAGGTATTTTTCTAAGCTTTTGAAATCATTTTTTTGGTTAGGCTTGTTGATAGGCTCCGAGGTACAAATCGATTGCTCTGCGCCATCAAGTTGTTGAGGGTACCGTGAATCGCCGTCGCTCGCCCTTCTATAAGCGCTTTGTAGCCAAACTCGGCGACTTCTTGTGAGCTGGGAAGCTTGGCCTTGCCCACGACTCCTTTACTTGAAAACTTGGCAGCTTTACCAAATTCACTAATAGTTGGGCCAGGGCACAAGGCCGATACGAAAACATTGTGATCTTCTAGCTCTGCTGCCAAGGCTTCAGAAAAAGACAAAACGAAAGCTTTGGTGGCAAAATAAACGGCCATGCCCGGGCCTGGTTGAAAGGCTGCAGTTGAAGCGACATTGCAGATGTAACCCTTTCTAGAGGCTTTCATCTTTTTCGCATAAAGGCCTGACAGATGTGTAAGAGCCCTGACATTAAGATCGATCATATCGAGGTTTCGTTGCAAGTCTGATTCGGTAAAGTCGCCTATCTGACCAAAACCGGCGTTGTTGATTAAGATTTCAAGGTTGTCGGTAAAGGCTAGAGATTCTTCGAAGACTCTTTGCACCTCTTCGGCTTGCTGTAGGTCTGCGACTATGACTTCAGCTTTTTGCTGGTAATTCTGTTCAATTTCAGTTTTGAGCTCGAGGAGGCGGTCTTCTCTTCTTGCTACCAAGATGACATCGTAGCCTTCGTCAGCTAGCACTTTCGCAAATTCATAACCGATACCGCTAGATGATCCGGTGACTAGACCCCATGCCATAAGACTTTCCCCCAGTTTACAAAACTCTTAACACCTACAGTGCCTGCATTTGGTCGTCATTGAACTTCGAATAAATTCACTGATAACCAGTGCTTACAGACGCTTTCAAAGGCTTGTTACCAGTGAAATACGGTAGATTCAACTTAATGCTTATTTAACTTTGCTTAAGATTTGAAGTGCCGAATCATATACTGTACAAGGAGGACCCATGAGAAACACTAAAGAAGTGGCTTTCAGCCTGTCGATGTTAGACTTTTCACCCCGCCACCTTTCGGCTAGAGGGCGCGTAGTGGCTTGGTCTTTGGCGTTTCTGATCATGAGTGTTTTTATTTTCACAACTCCTTATATGGCAGCTGCCACCTTTGCATACGGTTGTTTAATTTTGGGTTTTATTGAAAAGAAAAAACGCAACTTTCATATGTCACTTATGCTCACAGGAATCGTGACAGATATCATGTTGGTCCTCATTCTAGAAGTCACCCGCTCAGCCATTGGCACAGCGACAGGGGACCCTTTGTCAGGGATTCAGTACACGCACATCATAGTGTCACTTCTTGCCGTTGTCCTCTATATCCCAATCGTCTTTCATGGCTACTTTTTGGTAGGAAAGCCTGAAAACAAAGCAGCACTTAGAGCTCGCCATATGAAAATGGGCATTTCAGCGTTTGCGTTGCGTACTATAGGCTGGTTCACAATGTTCTCGTTCCTTGGCTATTGATTAGCTTTCGCAACCGAAGATGACGTATCAAAGAGAGGCACACATGCGGCCTCTTTTTTCGTATTGGGCCAACGGCCAGTTTACAGAATCTTGAAATCACTCGAATTAACATAGGTTTAACTCAATTGAGATGAGACATCTTTCGATAAGATTATTGTAGCTGATTATGATTTGAGGGCTAATGGATTCTGAGATTAAGCGAAAAGTACTGCTCGTTGACGATGAAAGCGAGTTGCTACTTACAATTCAAGAGGCCCTTGAGCTCAAGGGTCTTAATGTCTTAGTAGCAGAGTCAGTGGCAGCAGGCTTAGAGGTCATCGAGAAGAACAGCCAAGATTTAAGCTTTATCGTTTGTGATTATAGAATCAGTGAAACTGAGACGGGTTTTGATTTGCGGAAGCAAATGAACGATGCTGGTCACAAAGAGATACCTTTTGCTATTCTCTCTGGCTATCTCACTAAAGAGCTAGCCTTAGACGGCATAGAGCATGCTATTTGTGCTTTTCTAGAAAAGCCCATGCAGCCGACCTCACTTTTTGAAGTTATTCTTGCGAAATCTCAAGAGCGATTTGAAGATGTTCTTGAAGAGATCGAAATGGTTGTCGAGTTTAAGGGTGATGCCCTTACGATGCTAGATGAGATCGAAGCCAACATTCTCTCTCTAGAGACCAATCCTCATGATTCGGCAACTGTCGACAATGCCATGCGATTACTACACACAATCAAAGGTACCAGTGGCTGCTTGGGCCTGTCAGATGTGCAACAGTTTGCTCATGCTTATGAAGATTTTCTTGGGCCAGTGAAGAGGGGAGAGTGGCCAGCTACTCGATCTGTAGTTGATCAGGCCCTGAAAGCTTTTGATGAGCTCAAAACCATGGTCAATCATATGGGTGACTTTGGTTATACAGTCGACAATATGGAAGAGTTGAAAAAACTGTTTGATATTACGATTGATAAAATTCTTGTAGAGGCTGAAGCACTGGCTCCAGCCGAAGATTCTGAGAAGCAAGTTGATACTGGTCAAGCCGATCAGCAGGCAGGGGCTCAGGGGCAAGAAAAGGTCGACGAGATAGCAGTGGCTACAGAATTGCTCGACGAATTCATGGAGCAAAGTGGAGAGCTGACTGTTCTTCGAAGTATGGTAGTCAAGCATGTCCGCAGCCTTGAGCAAACTTATGGTCAGACCTCAACTCTTGAGAGACTCGTTGAAGCTCTTGATGAGATGCATTCTGTTAGTTCGAACATGCAGAATAAAATTGTCGATATTAGAAAAATACCTTTGAGAAATCTTCTAAGAACACTACCTAGAGTGGTAAGAGACGCATCGGCAGCTACAAAAAAGCAAGTCAACTTTACCGTAAAGGGAGAGTCTCTTCGAGTCGACACTTCGATAGGTCAGGTCTTGACCAATTCATTGGTTCATATGGTAAGGAACTCGGTCGATCATGGGCTTGAGGCTACAGCTGAAGATCGGGTTGCTAATGGTAAGGAGCCAGCTGGAAACGTCAGTATCAATTGTTTTGAGCGTGGCGAGGATATCATTGTTGAAATTCAAGATGATGGCAGAGGTATCAGTGTCGACGCAGTAAAGGCTAAATGTCTCGAGAACGAACTGAGAACAGAAGAAGAGCTGCTTGAAATGTCAGACAATCAAATAAGGGCCATGATCTTCGAGGCTGGCTTCAGCACGGCAGCACAGGTCACAAGTGTTTCGGGGCGTGGCGTTGGTATGGACATGGTGAAGTCGTCTGTCTATGAGGCTGGAGGCCAGGTTCTGATTGATTCAGAGATTGGAAAAGGGACCAAGTTTACCCTGGTACTGCCTATTCCAAAATCGGTTCTCATCATTCGGGCATTGTTCGTATGCTCTTCAAATAACACATTGGCCTTGAATCAAGATGAGATTCACAAAGTCATCTATGTAGAGCCAGATAAAAAGCTAAAGACTCTGCGTAACATGAACGATCGCTATTTCTTGCCTTTTGAAGGTGGTCTCATCCCAATTGTTCGCTTAAGCTCGCTTCTGGGTATAGATGGTGAAGCAGATAACTTCGAGATTGCCGGTGAAGATGGAATTAGCCGCCTAGTGGTTATGAGGGCAGGTAAGGGTTTCTTTTGCATAGCTGTTGATCAGGTGATGGACAACGAAGAGATTGTTGTGAAGGAGCTCGCAGACTGCCTAAAAGGAATCGGCGTTTACGCTGGTGCAACATTTTTAGGTGATGGGCAAACTGCTTTGGTACTCGACAGCGAAGGACTGGCGAGGCATGCCGGAGTGAAGGTTGAAGCTGGGCAGGCTAGGCGCGCAGCCGACGCTAACCTTGACGACGATGAGCAGGCTCAAAGCGGTGGTGGTCTAGAGTTGTTGGTGGTTAAGTCTGTATCTGGAGAAGAGGTGGCCTTGAGGCTTGAAGATGTACACCGGCTTGAAGACGTCACTGTGTCGAAAATAGAAAAAGTGGGTTCTCAGCCAGTAGTTCAATATGCGGGGCAGCCCATGCCTTTGTTTGAACTCGTAAACAGAAGCCCCGTTCAAGTGTCTGAATATGACTCAGACAAGGCTCTTAATATTGTTGTGGTGTCTTTTGATGATCAGCTCGTGGGTTATCAGGTTCAAGAGATTGTCGATGTCTTTGAGGTGTTTACTGAAATCGACACTCGTGTGACATCAGGTAATCTTGTTGGCACCTACTTTGTTGGTGAGAGAACGGTACCCCTTGTAAAAATCTTTGAAGACACAGAAGAAGAAGCTTCAAACGTTGAGAGCCTGTCTCATGCCAGCGAATCAGATTCTGATACTAATACTAAAACTGATACCGAGAAAAAAGTAGCCTAGTTGGACTCATAATTGAAAATGCGTACAGGAAAATACCCATCTAAAGAGGGTCTCTAACATTTATAGCTATTGCAAAAATTAAATTGATGAAGGTGTAGCAAGATTCAAGAGGGAGCTATTTAAAGGCCCCTAATGTGTGCAATTAAGCAGAGACTGAGGCCCCTAGTATATTTAGTTACGCAGAAACTGAGGCAGCAGATGTCACTGCGGGTATTTTGTAGCAAGTGCAATCTTGGATTCTCTCTCTTTCGAAGTTCTCTGAAATACCCATAAGGTTTTCACTGCTCCCGAGAATCAAGTAGCCTCCTGGCTTCAAACATCTCTCTAGCTTTTTTACGATCTCTATTTTGTTTTCCATTGTTTGGTAGATCAAAACATTGCGGCAGAAAATCACATCCATTTTATCGACATTATAGCTGTCTGCGAAAAGGTTGAGCTTCTCAGTCTTAATCAGGTCTCTCAGCTCAGGTTTGGCTTGCCAGCGCTCGTCTTCCATTTTTTTGAAGTACTTGATCATCAAAGCCGCTGGTAAACCCCTTTGAACCTCTAAGTGATTGTAAAAGCCTTCAGAGGTACGATTGAGACACTCTTGCTTGATATCTGTGGCGAGTAGCTTCATTCCACCACCTGAAAACACCTCTGGGGCCTTCTCTTTTAGAGCCATTAGAATTGAATAAGATTCTTGACCGTTAGAACTAGCTGCAGACCACACACGGAAAGGCTGAAGACTGCTTGTCGTAGTCTTTTTGGCCTCTTTTGCCATTTCTACAATAGCATGAAACGGGCTTCTGTCACGAAAGAAGCTCGTTTCATTGTTTGTCGCCAAATCGATCAAGTAGTTGAGTAACTCTTGAGAAGGGTGAGCCTTAAACTTCTGAAACATCTCTTCGAGAGAATTGGCATCGAGGTATTTTGTCAGAGCATTTAGTCTAGAGTCGAGCTGATAATAGTTCGTCTCAGGGTAGTGAATGCCAGACTTTTCATATATCTTGTCAGCAAAGTACTTGTAGATTTGATCTTTAGTCATAGTGATTCCAAACTCATTAGAAGCCAGAGGCCATATCAATTTTTTCTTGCAAAATTTCAGGAGTAAAGGGCTTAATCACATACTCTGAGGCACCAAGCTCAAGACAAGTGGTGATCTTTTCTTCTGCAGACTCTGTCGTCATCATCACGATGGGGCACTTTATCAGGCCATTATCGCCAAGCATCTTAAGTAATTCTGGCCCTGTCACATTTGGCATGTTCCAGTCGAGTAAAATCAACTCGAAAGCCTGTCCACCACTGAGTTTGTCAAAAGCGATCTGACCATCTTCAGCGTGTTCGACCTCATGGCCAATGTCTTGTAGCATGTTAGTAACCATTGAACGAATTAACTTTGAGTCATCAACTAATAGTACCTTCATAAGCTTACCTTCTTTAGGGTAGAGTTAGATTTTGCAGCACTTCCAGAAAAATGTTGATTGGCTATCTCAGCCATTTGGTCAAGCGTGCCCATCGAGTGGTAGGCACTTTTGGCAAATACAGCTCCGGGCATTCCCCATACAACCGATGTCTCTCGGTCTTGAATGTGAACTTCTGCTCCTTGATTGAACAGCGATTCACAAGAGTTCGCACCATCTGAGCCCATGCCTGTGAAGATCATACCTACTAGTTGATTTTTGTAGACATTGCTTGCAGAGTCAAAAAGCACATCGACTGCAGGCCTCACATAATTCACTTTCTCATTTTGATTGAGACGCAGCTTTTTGAAGCCAGCAATTTCAATGACCTCCAGGTGCCAGTCGCCAGGTGCGATATAGGCAACACCCGGTCGAACAGTCTCATGGTCTTCAGCCTCTTTAACCTCAATCTGACTGTACTTGTTGAGGTACTTTGCGAGTTCAGCTGTAAAAAGAGCGGGCATATGCTGAGCAATCAAAATTGGCACTTTAAAATCAGACTTCAGCTGTGGCAAAAACGTTTTTAACGCTTCAGGCCCCCCTGTTGAAGAACCTATTAGCAAAGCTTGTGGGTGAATGGCCTTTGGCGTAGCCTGGGCCCGCGTGTTCTGAGTGGGAGCGGCAGCAGTCGAGCTTGCTCCGATATTTGCTTTAAAAAACTGTTCTAGCCTTGGTATTAACAAGTCTCGCATCGCTTGAATGCTGTCTCCTGACTGTTCAGACAAGGAGGTCTTGTCTAGAAAGTCATCTGCTCCAGCGAGCAGGCAATCCATAGTGATCTGAGCACCTCTTTGACTTCGCGAAGAAAAGACGATGATTCGAGCCTCCTTGTCTTGAGCTCTGTATTCGCGAATGAATGAAAGCCCGTCTTTGACGGGCATCTCGAGGTCGCAGGTAATCACATCTGGTTTTAGCTCGAGGGCTTTTTTAAGCCCATCAGCACCATCCTTAGCTTTACCGACGACTTCAAAATTGGGATGACCCTGTAAGGCCTGGGAGATCCCAGACCTAAAGGTCACCGAGTCGTCAATGATCAGAACTCGTTTCACCGCTTGTTCATCCGATCGACTAAACCTTTTAGTGTAGTTGCAAGTTCACCAAGCTTCTTAGCTGAATCGTTGGTTTGTGCAGCACCTTGAGAAGTCTCTGAGGCCGCTTTGGACACTTCACCAATGTTGCCGGTGATATCTTGTACAGCCTTTGCTGAGTCAGCAACAACCCTGTTCACTTCGTTAGTAGATGCAGCCTGCTCTTCAACTGACGCAGCAATTGTACCAGCTGTGCTATTAACTTTCTCTACGAGGTTAGTAACACCAGAGATTGACGTCACTGCCGATTGAGAGTTGGCCTGAATGTTTTCAATCTTTTTCGTGATGTCGGCGGTTGCTTTTGCAGTCTCTTTTGCGAGTTCTTTGACTTCGTTCGCAACAACAGCAAAACCTTTACCTGCTTCGCCAGCTCTAGCAGCCTCAATCGTGGCGTTCAGTGCAAGTAGGTTAGTTTGCTGTGCAATGGCACTAATGACTTTGATTACGTTGCCAATATCTTGGCTCGCTTCACCTAGTTGAACGATAACTTGATTGGCATCTTGAGCTTGCTTCATAGCATCTGAAGTCATCTCAGAAGAATCGTTTGTAGACTTCGTGATCTCTTTAATTGAGGCTGTCATCTCTTCGATGTTAGTTACCACCGTGTTGATACCAGCTGAGACCTGTTCAGCACCAGATGAGGCGTTACCGGCCTGAGCCGTAGTCTCTTCAGAGTTAGCTGTCATTGTAGTTGAAACTGCAAGCAGTTGCTCAGCTGCTGAACCCAGCTCGTTGGCTGTAGCGGTAAGTGTCTTGATTAGGTTTTCTCTCTCGGTTACAACCTCCCAAGTAACCATAGGGCCTACATAGACTCCGCTTTTGTCATAAACTGGGCTTACGAGAAGATCGAGTTTCTCTTCTCCAAGTTGAATTATCGCGGTATGTGGCAGATTCTTGCCGTCGTTAATCATTCTGCGTTGGTGTTCAGGGTTTTTATGAAAGATATCAATTTTCTGACCAACAAGGTTCTCTACGCGGTCGGGTAGAAGGTGCTCGATTGATTTCAACGTCTTTTTAGAGGCATCATTCATGTACATGAGTGTGCCGTCAGGAGTCGACCACATCGTGTTGATAGGTGACAAATCAACCATTTGCGCCATTTGCGCAAGGTTGCGAATTTCAGTAATGTCTTGAGCGAACTTCACCACCTTTTCAACGTTACCATTCAGATCAAAAACTGGATTGTAAGAAGCTTGAATCCAGATCTCTTGGCCATTCTTGTCGAAGCGCTTGAATTCGCCGCTTTGAGATTGCCCGTTCGCAAGGTTCTGCCAAAACACTCTGTAGTCAGGTGAGTTTGCATATTCAGGGTCAACAAACATTCTGTGGTGTTTACCCTGTATTTCACTTTGAGAATAACCAACGGCTCCTAGGAAGTTATCGTTTGCTTCTAGAATTGTGCCATCCGGCTTGAAAGAGATAACAGCTTGGGCACGAGAAACAGCATCTAACTGATTCTGAAGATCTTGTACCATGTGCTTTTGATCGTTAATGCCTTGGGCGAGTTTTATCACGCTGACGACATCACCTCTTTCGTCTTTGACTGGTGTGTAGGTCGCTTTTATCCACAGCGCGTTGCCGTCTTTAGTGACGCGTTCAAATTCGCCAGACTGCTCAATACCCCTAGCCAGGTCGTCCCAAAAGCGTCTGTAGTCAACTGAGCTGACGTGCTCTGGCTTACAAAAAATTCTGTGATGCTGACCTTTAATCTCGTTAAGTGAGTACCCAAGAGCATTGTTGAAGTTGTCATTGGCATCTAGGATGGTTCCATCAGGTTGAAATTCGATGACGGCGTATGAGGTGTTCACAGCCTTCCATGTTGCCGACGTCTTGTCTGCCTGGCTTTCATTCTTTAACTTCTTGGCTTCCATTTTAACGAGCTCCTTCTTGGTTATTTATAGAATTTAGTAATTTTTTAAGATCTAAAACAATAAGCAATCTGTCTTCGAGTTTGTGCACTCCCGAGACGTACATTCTGAGGCGAGTGTCAATAGTGTCGGGTGTTGATTCGAAGCTTGAGCCCTCGACATCGATTACGTCGCAGATTTCGTCGACCATAATAGAATAGAGGGAGTCATTATTTTTGATAATCACGTTCATGTAGTCTTGGTCTTCTGAGTAGTCTGTGAGACCAAAAACCTTTCGCAAGTTGACAGGGGTCACGATCTGCCCCCGCAAGTTAATCAAGCCACGAATACAGGTGTCTGACAAAGGCACTACGGTGGCTGGATGTGCCCGAATCACCTCTTGAACCTCAAGAACAGGAACTGCATACATGTCGCCATCAATCATAAACCCACAGAACTGGTGAACCATTTCTTGGGCGTTGGTTTCAGTGTTGTGTGCTGCTTCGCTCAAAGGAGGCTCCTTTCTTATGCTGCCGTGACCTTAAGTAGGTTTTCGACGGCTTGAAATACTTCTTCCTCTTCAAATTTCTCAAGGTATTCTGTAAAGCCAGCCTTGAAGCCTTTGTCTCGATCTTCTTCGCTATTGCGAGTTGTGAGGGCAATGACTGGCAAGTTTCTCAGCGTTTCTTCGGCTCGAATCTGCTTAACAAACTCAAGACCGTTACATTCAGGCATCTCAATATCTGAGATGACAAGATCGGCTTGATTCTTTTTAAGGTAGTCTAGAGCCAGTGCGCCGTTGGGAAAGGCTTGAACTTCGAAGCCTCGTGACTCTAAGAACCTTTTTTCTACATTTCTGCAAAAAGGGCTATCTTCGGCCAGAACAATCTTGGCGCGGGCAGGCCCTGACTTTGTGGTGGTCTGACCAATAATCTGAGTACTAGCAGGAGGAGTAGCATGAGCTCTGTCTAAATGAGCGACGGCTCCGAAGATGTCGACCACACTGTAGGTCTTGTCTTGCACAAATATGGTACCTGCTAAGCCATGCTCTCCTGTTGAGTTTGGCTTTATAGCCTCTTCAACAAGGCAGATATCTAGAACTTCATCTACGACAAGGCCTGTGTATTGGCCCTTTCTCATTATCACCAGAACAGAAATGACATCAGGCTGCGACTCACCAGATTGATGACCAAGGTACTCATTCATATCGCCCAGTGGCATGACTTGGTTTCGGTAGCGAACCACTCTTTGATTGCCAACTCGCTCGATATCCTCTCGCTTGAATTCTTCTAATCTGTTCACAAGGCAAAGTGGTGCACAGTACTTGCCCTTATCTGCTAATGAGAAAAGTAGCATTTCTTGACTTTCATAGTTGATAACTTGGTTCGCGACTGCGACAGATTCGACATCTTTTTTGGCCTTCTCAATATTGAGCTGGCAATGCTGAGCGAAGCCAAGAGCATCCAATATGAGGGCAACGGCGCCGTTACCCATTATTGTGGCCCCAGCGAAGACCTGAAGATCTTTTATCTCTGGGCTAAGAGGCTTAACCACGATTTCTTGAGTGTCTAAGATCGAATCTACGATGAGACCAAACTGGTAACCCTCTGCTGTGAGTACAACGATGTTTTCACTATCTGACTTCTTAGTAATTTCGTCGTCACTGTTAAGATTTAGCACCTGATTCAGCCTTAAAACCGGTATAAGATCACCCCTAAGTCTGAAGAACTCTGAGCCCTGCAGGTTTTCGATTTGATCTTTACTATTCGAATCAATTCTTACGAGTTCAACGAGATTGATTTGGGGAATAGCAAAGTCGTGGTGGCCTTCTTTCACGATCATCGCAGGGATAATTGCCAGAGTCAGAGGGATGCGAAGTTTGAGAGTGGTGCCTTTACCAAGCTCAGAGCTGATGTCGACTTGGCCACCAATACGTTCAATATTACTTTGAACGACATCCATGCCAACACCTCGGCCTGAGATATTGGTGACTTGTTCTTTTGTAGAGAAGCCAGCATGAAAAATAAGGGTGAAAACCTGTTTGTCAGTGTAGTTGGCTGCGGCCTCTCTCTCGACAAGACCTTTCTCGATCGCTTTTTCTAAAATATTGTCGCGATCCATACCTTTACCGTCATCTTTGATCTCTATGGTGACCTGAGCAGCCTCATGATAAGCCTTTATAGTGATCGTTCCAGTGTCGGGCTTACCAACTTCGGCTCTCTCTTCGGGGGTCTCGATGCCATGATCGGCAGCATTTCTGACAAGGTGAGAGAGCGGGTCTTTGATTGCCTCAAGCACGGTGCGATCAAGTTCCGTGTCTCTGCCTTCTATCTGTAGATCAATCTTTTTGTTAGTGGCACGGCAGAGATCACGCATCACCCTCTCGTACTTCATGAGAATATTTGAAATCGGCTGCATACGGGTGACCATAATGTCAGACTGCAGCTCAGTGGTGATTACGTTGAGAGAAGTTGCAAGCCTATTAAGCTCAGAGTTGTCTTGTGAGTTGGCAAATTGAACGATTTGATTTCTTGCTAAAACCAACTCACCAACCACATTCATGATCTTGTCGAGCAAGCTCACATTTACTTTTACTACTGAATCTGAAAGTGATTTTTTTGATTCCGATTCGGCATCGTCGATATGTGGTGAAGCTGCAATTTCTGGAGTTGGCTCCTCTTTTTCCTCAAGAGCCTCTGAGAATTCGGCTGCAGCTTCGGCAAGTGAGGCTTCAAGCTCTAGCCCACCCTCAACTTGGGTTTCTTGAAGATTCTCTTGTCTTGGGTCAATGATCTTGTGTCTCTGCTGATCAACATCCCTCATGAGGTCTTCGTTAGGCGTCACTGGCTCTGTGTTTGCAGCAGCTGCTTCGAGAGCTTTTACGCGCAACTCAATGTCTTGGTCTCCCTCTTCACCTGTTTCAGAGATTGAGTTAGTAATGGCAGCAACCATATCAATCGAAGCAAAAAGCTCATCAAACATCTTGGTGCCCATTGAGATTTCTTTTTGCCTAAGGCGATCAAGAATGTTTTCAATCGAATGAGTGAGTGACTCCAGCTTTGTGAACTGCAAGAAAGAAGCTGCACCTTTCATGGTGTGCACAGCCCTGTACATAGCGTTTAGCTCTTCATCGTTGTTGTGATCTTTTTCGATATGAGTCAAGCAGCTGTTAATGGTCGACAGATCTTCTTCTGTCTCCAGAAGAAATTCGTTAATGAGTTGCTTCTTTTGATCGTCATTCGTGTCAGCCACAGACTCTCCCATGAAACGTTCGGCTATATGTACTTGAATAGTATCGGTCGGAAATTTCTATTAGAGAATGCTGTTAACAGTCTTTTAACGACTAGCTAGCCTTAAGTTCCTGAGTCAGGCGGTAGCCCCGGCCTCGAACGGTTTCAATGTTCTTACCAATAGACTTGAGTTTACGGCGAAGTGAACAAACGTGTACATCAACAGTTCTTGATGTTACGTTTACTCCCCCCAGGACTTTCTGGATTATTTCATGTCGCGAAACAATGTCGCCTTTATCTGCAAGCAGAGTTTTAAAGATATTGAACTCAGTGTTGGTGAATTCAAGACGTTCATCCCCGACTCGAACTTGCTGTTCTCGAAGATCCAAAATGATATTGTCAAAATAGATAAAACGTTTCGTTTTGGAATTCGGATAAGCACGCCTTAACACAGCGTTAACACGACTTAACAAAATTCTTCCATCGAAGGGCTTTGTAATGTAGTCGTCGGCACCTTCATCTAAGGCCGTCGTAATTGTTTTTTGATCACCTTTACCACTCAGAAAAATAATGGGTGCATGTTTGGCAACCGGATGCACTTTGAAGGCTGCCAAGACATCTGTGCCTAGCATATCGGGGAGGTGTTGATCTAAGATTATGAGGTCAGGAACGGCATGACTCAAAACCTTAATTGCAGCATCACCGCTGCCAGCTTCCCAAACATTCATACTTTGGTCTGATAACAATTCGACAACTGTTTCTCTAAGATCTGTGTTGTCTTCAACCAACAGTATGTTCATTTGGCCCCCTTATAATCATCAAAATCGGTGCAAAACTGGCGTAAGTGAACCACTAAAACCAATATTGGTAAAAAACTAAACAGAGGTTGGTAGAGTCGTAGCCCAAGGCCAAGGTGGGTGCTAATTTTTTGCAAAGTAATTTTGTTTAATGGGACATTTGAACACAAGCAGGTCGCAGTCTAATGAGACTTTTTGAACACTAGTAATTGATTGTTTGCAGGCATTTTTCGGTCGTCATCTAACAACAAACCAAGAGAGCCGAGCTCTTCACTTACTTGTTCAAAGTCGCGTATTCCACTTTTGGAGTCTCGCTCGCGAAGCTGCGAATCAAACTGTTCATTACTTTCTGAGGTAAAGTGCCCATTGTACTTATACGGACCATAAAGAAGCAATCTGCCTGCGCTTGGCAATAGTCTTGCGGCGAGTTTAAAAAGATTGAGGCAAAGAGGCCAAGACACAATGTGCAAGACATTCGCGCTATAGATGAGGTCTATAGGAACTTGGGGGTTAAATTCCAAATCGTTCAAATCAAGTGAGAGCGGTTCTTTCAGGTTTTTAAAATTGAACTCAGATAGCCAGCTCATGATCCCTTGGTGATGCTCAGGTAAATCGGCCGTTAACCAGGTGATGTGTTGTAAGTGCTTCGCGAAGAAAACTGCATGCTGACCAGTGCCACTACCAATCTCTAGTACTGTCTTTGCTTGCTCGGCCGGCAGTGTATCGTATAGCTGCTCTAAGATTACTTGCTTGTTTCTTTCACACGCGGGTGAGAAGGGTCGATCTTCCATCATGTACCGCAAAACGTGTTGGTGACTCTCTCATCGTCTTGAGGGGGTCTAAGTAGCTCTGACTCGACCTCTGAAACATCGACGTAGGGGTTGAGAACA